>JBAUVJ010000506.1:0-2988 GCA_049583165.1 Candidatus Sulfotelmatobacter sp.
TACCACGCCACCCTGAAAGTTGCCGAACTCCGCGGAGGCGTTTTGGGTGATGACGTTGAATTCCTGAATAGCGTCGGGCGAGGGAGTGAATCCTACCGCGTTTTCCGATGCCTGACTGTCATCGACGCCGTCAAGCAGGAAATTGTTCGACTCTTCGCGATTGCCATTGATATAGGGCCGCCCGCCTCCATTGCCCGCGATCTGCTGCGAAGTCTGCGATCCAGTGTTCATGGTTTGCGGATCGATGGTCAACGCGCCGGGGCTGAGCAGCGTCAGTTGTACGAAGTTGCGAGTCGCCAGCGGCAGATTGTCATTGGTCCGAGAATCGATGACCGTGCCCAACTGCGCGCTATCGGTCTGCAAAAGCGGCACCTCGTCGATCACCTCCATCGTCTCGGAGACGCTCGCCACTCTGAGTTGGAAGCTGAAGCGGGCAACCTGATTCAGCACCAGGGTGACTGCCGATTGCTCCACCGTCTGAAATCCCTTAGCTTTCACGGTGATGGTGTACGAACCCACCGGTAGCCGCTGGAGATTGAAGACGCCGTCATCGTTGGTTTTAGTCGTGTAGGAGGTTCCGCGCTCCACATCATGCGCCACCACGAACGTGCCAACCACCGGTGCTCCGGAAGGATCGGTCACACTTCCGGTCATGGTTGCGGTCACTTCCTGCGCCCAAGAGGGATTTGCCGCAAGAAATGTTACGAACGCCGTTGCGAAAAACGTTAGAACGAATGTTAAACGCGCTCTCCACTGTCTCATACCCTCTCCTTGTTTAACCTGGGCCCGTGGCACTTTTTTCAGTCTTCGACCGCTCTAAACGCTCAGATGAGTATCCGTCTGGGCAGCTGCTGCAGATGTCGATATCTCAGATCGCAGATTGTTCTCCTGGCGGACTTCTCGCGGGCAAACCTCTTATCGATCGACAAGCCGACGAGATGAGGGAAGCCGGGCAGACGAAGAACGTTCACGAAGGGCGGGCAAGCATCGCAATTCGACAAATCGAGCATTGGTTAGCCCCACAATCCCGGCCGAGTTGCAACAGCAGCTTGAGTTTTCCCGGTGGTGCTCTCCGACGTGTTTCGCGGCACAAAAACATCACAGGTACATAACAACCGGGCACTAAGTTATCCTTATTTACGAAGATTCGTCAACCAAAATCGTAAAGGGGGTCAATATGCTGACAATTCTCGCCATATCGATCAGAAAGCGCCTCGGATGAGGGCATTGGGCCACTAAGAATGCGGTCTGGAGCAGACTCGGAACCCGGCAGGGCTGGCGAATGTTTAAGTTCATAACGTTTACTTACTAAGACTGGTGACGTCTGTTGCGCACCGCCACATCGGGCAGCCCGAATTTCGCCTGGCCACCCACATGTCTTTACTTATGTAACGTCAGGACACATGCCCACGCAGGCTCAAGTCCCGCCACCCGGACCAATTTCTTTTTGCGTTGGCTGACTTGTGGCAAGGTAGTAGCGGAGGACAATACGAGAGGCTCATAATCTCTAAACGCAGCTGCAAATCCTGCCCGCGCAAGCAAGCTCCACGGGCTTCTTAGCTTGCTGCCGCCGTTAAAATCGGTCAGCCTTTACACAGGGAGCCGATGTGTGCACCGAATATGTTCTCACCCACTTCGATCGAAATTGACTCCGCGCATCCTTCGCCGTCGGGTTCGAGTAAGCGGCTATTACCGTGGCTGGTCGCCGTCGCACTTTTTATGGAATCGCTCGACACGACGATTCTGAACACCGCGGTGCCCGCTATCTCGCAAGCTCTCAAGGTGGCGCCGCTCAGCATGAAGTCGGTGCTGGCCAGCTACACGCTGAGTCTCGCGGTTTTCATTCCGATCAGTGGCTGGATGGCAGACCGCTTTGGAACGCGCCGGGTATTTGCATCCGCGATCGGCCTGTTCACCCTCGGATCTTTTCTCTGCGGCATTTCGAGCGACCTGCATCTGCTGGTCGCTTGTCGAGTTTTGCAGGGCTGCGGCGGAGCCATGATGGTGCCGGTGGGCCGGCTGACGCTGGTGCGGACCTTTGCCAAGTCCGAACTTATTCGCGCCATGAGCTTCGTCGCCATTCCAGCTCTGATTGGCCCCATGCTCGGACCGATTGCCGGTGGCCTGATCGTCGGATACCTGCACTGGCGATTCATCTTTTTCGTGAATATTCCGATCGGCCTCGCAGGTTTGCTGATGGTTTATCTGCATCTGCCCGACTACCGCGAACCAACGCACCCGCTCGATGTCGTCGGGCTCATCCTGTTCGGTTCCGGGATCGCGCTGCTCTCGTACGTGCTGGAGATCTTCGGTGAACACACCTTGAGCCCGCTCGAAATCCTAGGGCTATTGGCGATTTCTCTATCGCTGATCGCAGGTTACTTATTTCATGCGCGTGAGATCGCATTTCCCTTGCTGCAGCTGAGTCTATTTCGCATTCGCACCTTTAGCGCGGCGGTCAGCGGCAGCTTCTTCACCCGTTTGGGAATCGGCGGCGTGCCCTTTCTTTTGCCACTCCTCTACCAGGTGGGGCTTGGATTTACTCCCATTCAGTCGGGCCTGCTCATCATGCCTCAGGCGATTGCGTCCATGAGCACCAAGTTCCTGCTGCCGCGAATTCTGCAACGCGTCGGCTACCGCGAGGTGTTGATCTCGAACACTGTGGTCCTCGGTGTGTTCCTTCTGCTTTTCGCAACGATCGGGCTGCGCACACCGGTTTGGGTCATCGTGCTGCTGGCATTCTTCTATGGGGCCTTCACTTCGTTGCAGTATACGAGCATGAACACGCTGGTTTATGCGGATGTTGACGAGGAACAGACGAGCAACGCGAGTTCCATCGCCAGCACGATGCAGCAAATGTCCGTCAGTTTTAGCGTGGCGTGCGCGGGATTGGCCACCGCGTTTTTCGTTCCCAGCCGCGCGCATTCGAGCCCCGCGCTAATGATTCATGGCATCCACGAGGCATTTCTGGTTCTTGGCGGATTTACC
>JBAUVJ010000507.1:0-8663 GCA_049583165.1 Candidatus Sulfotelmatobacter sp.
CGCGGATGACTTGGCGTCTTTGAGAAAGCTGGACTCTTCTGCTTCAATCCCCGGCGCACACGGCGAGTTGCCCATCGTGATAATCACGCACGGGCAGCCCTTCCCCGGTCCTTTTGCATTGCTGGAAAAGTGGTGGGCAGCATCCCAGCAACGATTAACCATGCTTTCCAGCCAGTCGACTCTGGTTACGGCCGAGAAGAGTAACCACATGATTCATCTGGATCAACCAGAGATCGTCATTGATGCCGTCCGGAAGACACACGAGCGCCTCATTTCTGCAGAGCGATAGCGAAAGTCGGCCGGTGTTGAGGAACGATCGTGGCGATTCTGGAATGACGACAGGGTAATGCACTCGACAACAGCCCAATGTGCATTGGGCAGCTCTACCCGTAGACTGGCCGGACATCCAGTTTCCGCGGTCGATTCGGACCTATGCCACTGAATCAGTCGCTGGTACGTGTCACGAAAGGAGCGCGGCGACATATTGATATGCCGCCGGATGCAATTACGTGTACTGCACTTGACGGTCCAAGGGCCCTCAATTGCTTCGAACAGCCACAAACCTTCCATCTCGCGTGTCGAACGTGGCCAAACGGCGCCCACCCGAGCGCTGTGCAGTGAGAAAGAGACGCAAAGCATTCCATTGCACTGCCGGTTTAGAAGCTTCGCTTCGGTTCGGAAGGGCTGGAAATCGTGATCAGGCAATTCCACTCAGACAGTGACTCTAGAATGCTCGCCATTTCTTAATCGGAAACGAAAGACCTTTGGTTTCCTGCAATTTTCTGAAGCCCCGAAGCGGATAGACCCTGTTGTGCCGACGAGGAAGGAATCCCATGACCGACCCGAAAAAGGAACAGCGAATTTGTGAAGTTTAGTTTCAGCTCCAGTGAGTTCTTGGCCGTAGTCCGGATCCCAGTGCAGCGAGCCACTGTCCACTCGGTCCCGCGAACCCTCAGGCGTGAAGTGAAGCGTGTGGCCATGTCGTTCGTCATATTGGGAGAGGAGGGACTCGGGACCATTAGAGGTGATCGATACCGCTTCCGTCACATTGACCGCCCTGCACAAAGTGGAACGAACGGTGGAGCATCGAGATTCCGTGCCACATCCTTTTGCCCGGCGAAGACTTACCAAAAATAGCTGGCGATTACCTGCGGCCGCCCGGCCACTCCATCCACCACTTCGGTTTTGACTACGAACTGCATATTCTTCTTTTTCCAATCCTGAGGAGCCGACAGCAGGCCTGCGGCGAAATAGCCTGGGTCCGAGACAAACTGCGCTGCCGCATCGGAGCCGGGAGCCGTAATTCCGGCCACCGTGATTACGAGTTGCCCCGTCTTTGAATCGAGCAGTCGCGTCGCCACTCCAAAGTCCTCAATCACATCTCTATCTTCGGCAAGCTTATTGAGCCATCTTTTGCGCGGAGTATTTCGATCCTCTATCCACAGAATGCCGTCTTTTTCGGCAAACACAAAACGGAGGCTCGACGTCATTTCCAGGGTCCAGCGATTGCTGTACGCGCCGACAATTACAGCAGGGGAATTTCTCAGATCTTCGAAGGAAGATGCATTGCCAATTCTGAGTTGGTTTTCTTTATTGATGCGATTGAGCAAACCGGAAATCCGAAATCCGGCGTAAACATCTCCTGAGACCAAACCGAGATCGGGGTACGCCTTCATATCTCCCCAGGCGATTTTCTTATTAGGGTCGAGAGGAAGCTTCTGGCTGAGCCTTTCGATGGCAGTCTCGAAGGTCCGCGGATGAGTCTTGGAATATTCGCGAAATAATTCGTAAGAGGGCAGGTATAGAACCAGCTTCGGGAGACAGATAAGGACCGGCTTTGAGGTGGAGAAAACTGGCGCCCAGAACTGTTCAAGCGCCGTCGGTCGCGGCGGAGAATGCATGACGTGTAGTCCGGCCAGAACTACGACCACCACTGCGCAGACCGCCGGCAATAGCCAATACAGAAGTGTCCGTCGGCTAGGCGCGGCTTCTGGTGCGGCAATCGGAGCGGATTGCTCCGGCCGCATGTGGAACTCGGGCAAGTAGGATCCGACCGGCAGCTCTACGCGCAAGACGGATTGGTTTGCAAATTCCCGATAGTAGTGTTCGAGCCGTTTCCGCACGTCGCCGGCCTGCACTCGAACAATAGGATCATCTCCAGTAGAGTAGTCCGCTTTGCGATCAAAGAGCTCGGCCCCGATGGTCCGCTCTTTTAAGAGCTCTTCCCGGCCGTTCAGCTTATGCCGTACTACGAACGACAAAAACTGTCGGCTGCGATTGCTATGCCGGAAAGCGGGACTGTTGAGAATAACTTCAAGTTCTTGAAGGACGATTGTCTTGTCGAAACCCTGAGACACTGCGGCGGGTTCGGAACGGGCGATTACGACCGATGGAGTTGAAACTCCCATCCATACCACCTCACGGTCAAGAAAACCTTTTACCACAGATCGAACAAGACTGTCACGAAACCTTAAAAGGGGTCGGGAGCTGCTTGTGCTTTTTTTAGAGTAGCTCCCTGACTAGTATCGGAAGAGCCACCGCCGACGCGGTAGTGGGGCTCCTGTCCGACCCGGATGGACTAGCTCTATCGAGCTGAACAGCGCTGACTTTCGCACCTTCCGTTACGGTAAGACACCGTTTATTACTTAGAACAACTGCAGTTTGCGAAGAATATGCTTCATCCCAAGCGCCCACCAGCAAAAGGGCTGGAAGGTGGGAAAACGGTTTCTCGGAGTGAGCTGTGCCGGAGCCCCCGCAAACATGCGCTTTGGACGCCGAGTTGGGATGTGCGGGCGGCTTCTCATGAATATTAGTGAAATCGCGCGCATAGCAGGAGTTTCCCCCGCCACGGTTTCGAGGACGGTCAACGGGAATCCTTCTGTCCATCCGCAACTAGCCAAGCGAGTATCGAGGGTCGTCGACGAAGTCGGGTACTATCCCAATCGGCAGGCCCGGTCTCTGGCTACAGGAAGGAGCCGCATTTTTGGGTTAGTTGTTTCCGAAATCACGAATCCCTTCTTTCCAGAGATTGTGCAGACTTTCGAGGATCTGGCGGTCGCGAACAACTACGAGATCCTGTTGACTTCCACCGGGGACGACCCGAGGCGTATCGAATCTTCGCTGCGGCGGATGATCGAACGTCGAGTGGATGGCGTGGCTATCCTGACGTTCGGAGTGGAAGATGCTCTCCTCGACCATGTTCGTTTTCGTATGGTGCCTCTGGTGTTTGTGGATGTAGCACCGGATTCGCCGGGCTTCGTGAATATCCGGATCGATTATCTGAACGGCATACGACAAGCGGTGCAACGTCTCGCCGCGCTCCGCCATCGCCGCATCGCCTTTATTTCGGGTCCAGCGGGTTTGAAAACCGCGATGGCGAGGAAGGCCGCCTTCCAAACCTCCATGACTGAAATCGGGCTCGATCCCGACCTGATCGTCGAGGGCAATCACCGCATGGAAGGTGGGATGCGCGCGCTTCTGGAAATGGGCCGTTGGACCAGCCGGCCAACTGCGGTGGTCTGCTCGAATGACATGACCGCAATCGGAGTGATGCGGGAAGCATACGATCAGAACATCAGCATACCCCATCAGCTCTCGGTAATCGGGTTCGACAATATCCGCCTGGCGGAGTTCGCCATCCCTCCCCTGACTACGGTGGAAATGTCGCAAACGGTGTTGGCGAGGCTTGCCTTTCAAGCCCTGTTGAAAGAGGTGGATCGCGATTCGGTCTCGCTGGTGCGGAGTGAATATCCGCTGATTACCCGTTTGGTTCTTAGGCGCTCCACCGCCTTGGCGGTGCCGTGAATGCGCTGAGAATCGACCTGCCGCTATTCACAACGTTGGTTAACTTAACCATGTGGGGCGTCATTCGCCTCTAAGCCTCCGCTTCGCGTTTGTGGGACGCACAAAGTTACTGGCGTCGGGCCTGGAGATTGGGAGTCCCGCGGCGGTTGCTGGAGCCGTTACATATCTGACTGAATTCACAGCCGGTTAGACCATGCCCTTACCGTTACAAACCGTTTATTACTGCCGAAGCCGCAGGCGGCCAGCCGTATAGTGGGCACGCGCTCGGGTAATCGTTTACTACTAGCTCTCTGGCACTGAAACTAAGCAGCCGGGTTCGGCAATACAGGTTCCAGAGTGGCCAGTGCTCGTAATCGCCACGCAGACTCGGATCCCATGTCGGAGCCGGGTAAGACATGTTAAGAGAGTCACGCACTCAATTCGGCCATGTTAGCCGTTTCCAGCGCACACGAGCAGGCCGGTGCGTGTTTCCGTGGCTCATCGTGGTTTGGCTTTGCCCGCTGCATGGCTGTAGCGGAAGCTCCTCCGATTCTTCTGGTTCTCCTTCCGGTTCAGAGCCACTGACTGTCACTACCACTTCTCTGGTCGGCGGCACTGCTACCGTTGCCTATTCAGTGACCTTAGCTGCCACCGGTGGGAGTGGCACCGGCTACACTTGGACAGTCACAACCGGCTCATTGCCCGCCGGCCTTGCACTGGCGAACAGCGGTGTGCTCGCAGGAACGCCGACTGCGGCGGCGAACTCCAGCTTCATCGTCGAAGTCACAGACTCTACCGCAGCCTCGGCAACTAGCAGTCTTAGTTTAACGATTGCGGCCGCTGGCCCATTGACCAGTTACGAGTTTACCGGTGACACCTCACCGGTGCACGATCCCAGCATCATTCGGCAAGGATCAACCTATTACTTCTTTTCGACCGATGCTTCTTCGAGTCAAGGCGGATTCCTCCCGATTCGCTGCTCGACCGACCTGATCGCCTGGTCAGCCTGCGGTTATGTCTTTGCGGCCATGCCATCGTGGATTTCCGCCGCTGTTCCGCAAGCCACGGACCTGTGGGCGCCGGATATCTCCTATTTCAACGGTAGCTATCACGTCTACTATGCCGCTTCTTCCTTCGGGTCGAACGTCTCCGCCATTGGACTCGCGACGAATATCACGCTGGATTCAACCGATCCGAATTATCAGTGGGTCGATCAGGGTCTGATTCTGCAATCTTCATCATCCGGCGATTTCAATGCCATCGATCCGAATATCCTGGTGGACGCGAGCGGGAATGTGTGGCTCAACTACGGAAGTTTTTGGAACGGAATCTTCCAACAACAGGTCGATCCCGCGACCGGGCAAATCCAGTCCGGCTCTGCTACCCACCACTTGGCCGAGCGCGCCTCCAGCGTCGCTAACGATCCGGTCGAAGGCGCTTCGCTGGTTTATGCAAGCGGTTATTACTATCTGTTTGTTTCCTGGGACTACTGCTGCGAGGCCAATCCGGCGCAGAGCGACTACAAAATCGTGGTGGGGCGCCGAACGAGTCCTAACGGGCCTTTTACTGACATGAACGGCGCCGATTTAGCCGCGGGTGGCGGAACAATCCTGTTGCAGGGGGATTCGACGTGGGCTGGCCCCGGAGGCCAGACCGCGTACCTCGATTCCACGAACGGCGACCTGATTGTGTTTCACGCGCTGCAATTGTCGCAAAACGGATTGGATTTTTTGTTTGTCAGGTCGCTGAGTTGGGTAAACGGTTGGCCGGTCATTGGATCCTCAAGCTGAGGCTCCGTAGGAGCTTGCAGCCAGTTGGCATTGAGTAGTTGCAAGATTGTTCGAATTTGTGTGAGAAGGAAGCCGCCTCGAAATATGGGGGTTGGCCGACTTTGAGATTGGGAGCTGAGCAGTGATCAGCCCAAACCGAAATGAACTTGATCTGAGCCCAGAACCGCCGTTAGGTTTTTGGCTCGTGGAGAAACCCGTGATTGATAAGGTTCAGTCGTTCATCTGTAACGGTCTTCGCTCATTCTTCCGCGTCGCGGGGATGTCTTTGATCGTTCTCCTCGCCGCATTGCCCGCGTTTGCGCAATTGGACACGGGCTCGATCAGTGGCGTCGTGGCTGATCCGACTGGGAACGTAGTCAAAGACGTGGCAATTACCGCGCGCGAGACCAGCAGCGGCACAGCTTACAAGACCACCAGTTCCGGCGCCGGATACTATGTCTTCCCTTCTGTGCGCACAGGCACATATGAATTGAGAGCCGAGGCCACCGGCTTTAAGACTGCGATTTACTCCGGTGTTGAGGTGACTGTGGCCTCGCGCGTTGGTCAGGACATAGCGCTGAGGGTGGGTGCCGTATCGGAGACGGTCGCCGTTACGGCCGACTCTCTGACGCTGGAGACCGAAACCTCCAACATCGATACGGCGGTTACCAGGGAACAGGTGATCGATCTTCCCTTGGCGGTAACCGGGAACCTGCGTTCGATTTCCTCGTTGGAGTTCCTGGTACCGGGCGCAGTTGGTCCCGGAACATCCGCGGGCGGTTCGGCATTCCAGATGACCAAAATCGCAGGCGGTCAGACCGAGGGGACTGATTACCTGGTGGATGGCATCACCACGAACCGCCAGGAGAACGGTTCGGGATCGTTTGACATCATCGCCCCTTCGGTGGAATCGATTCAGGAGTTTCATGTTGACATCTCCGGGATGTCGGCGGAATACGGCAGAACGACCGGGGGATTGGCCAACTACAAAACGCGCTCGGGAACCAACGACTATCACGGGGCGGTCTTCGACTATTACAAGAACGCCGTGCTCGACGGGAACAACTGGTTCAACAATGGTTACCTGGCGGAAACCACCGACCCAGCGACGCGCGCCTTACTCGCGCGTCCACCCGACACCAAGAACAACTACGGCATTTCTCTTGGGGGGCCGCTGCGGATACCGCATCTGTACGACGGTCACGACAAGACATTCTTTCTTTTCAGTTTCGAGCAGTTGCTCTACCACACGGGCGCTTCCCCCACCTCGCTTATTCCAACCCCAGCCGAACTCGGCAGCGACGGACAGTACTTCGACTACAGCTCGACCCTCGGCCCCGCGATTCCGAACGCTTCCGACGGTTGTAACAGCACGCTCTACTACGGTGAAATCTTCAATCCGGCCACAGAAACGATCGTCAACGGGGTTCCGTGCCGCACTCCGTTTAAGGATGCGAACGGCAACTTAAACAAGGTTCCCATAGGCTTGGAGAGCAATGTCGCCAAGGCAGTGCTTAAATATCTGCCGTCACCGAATCTATCCGGTAACGGCACGAACAATTTTGTTTACAACACCACCGACAGCCTGACACAGACAGTGTTGAGCGTGCGGATCGACCAGAACATTGGTCAAAATCACAAAATCTGGGGATTCTACAGCACCAGGGAGAATGGCGATCACGGCCTCGGCGCCAATCTGCCTACACCTCTCACTTCGGCGGGCGGCGGTCTTGTGGATGAATATGGCAAGCTGTCTCGCTTTGGGTGGGATTGGGTTATCAGCCCAACCGTGCTCAATTCATTGACCTTTGGCACCAACCGCTCCAACAACTACAACAAGGCGCGCGCCACGGAGCTCAATAACGACTGGGACGCGGCGCTCGGAATTCCCAACGGTTCCGGGCCGGTCTTTCCTGGCTTTGTGTTCGTTGGCAGCCCCTATCCAGGCTTCGGCGAGAACGACGACGCCCAGGATGTGGATAACACGCTTGCGCTGCATGACGTTATTCACTGGCAGCATGGCGCTCACAGTTTTAACTTCGGAGGTGAAGTGCAGTATCACCAATACTCGTTCGTCAGCAAAATTGGTGGCACATGCAGTGGCACCTCCGGTTGCTTTACTTTCTTCGACAATCAAACGGCGTCTGACACCACGTACGAGGGACAGGACGGCAACTCCTTTGCCGCGTTTCTAATCGGCCAAGCTGGAACGGCAAACGCGCTGAATCAAATTCACGCTCCGCGCTGGATCACCCACACTGCCGCGCTTTTCGTGCAGGATAACTGGAAGTTGCGCCGTAACCTCACTCTGAATCTAGGGCTTCGTTGGAGCTATGACACGCCGCGCCACGAGGCCGACGGCGACACCACCATTTTCAGCCCGACTACGCCCAACACGGGAGCCGCTGGAACGCTGGGCGCCTTGGTGTTCGCCGGGAACGGCGCAGGCCGCAATGGCAATGTGGGAGAGACCTGGGCCGACACTTATTATAAGGACGTCGAGCCCCGGGTTGGATTTGCCTGGTCGCCCTCGTTCTGGCATAACAAGGTCGTGGTTCGCGGCAGCGGGGGCATCTATTATGGCCCGCTGGTTTATGCCGACTTCGGTCAGGGGACGCTACAGGGGTTCACGGCAAACCAAACCCTCTTCACCGGAGATCCTCTCTCCGGTCCGCAGGTCGATGCGGGACTTCCCCTGCTGCCCACTACGCCAGACCTCGACCCTACTCAATCGAATGGACAGGGAGTGGACAGCATAGGGCCGACTTTCGGCCGCCCGGCAATGGTGAGTTCGTGGAATCTGGAACAGCAAATGCAGCTCGCTCCGGACCTCTTCTTCTCGCTGGGATACATCGGCAATCACGCCACTCGATTGCACGGATTGTTAAACTATCCGAACGACATACCGCAAAGCGATTTGTCCATGGGCACATGTCTCCTGTTTTATGCCGTTGCTCCCTGTCCGAACGGATTCAGCTCACCTCCCATCCAGCCCTACCCCGGCTTCTCGTGCGCGTTGGGATGTACCTATGGATTCAGCGAACCCGTGGAACAGGCTCTACGCCCGTTCCCGCAGGTTGGTTACATCAATCAGGATAGCTATCTGCAGAA
>JBAUVJ010000508.1:0-6090 GCA_049583165.1 Candidatus Sulfotelmatobacter sp.
AATGGAATCGACGGCGACGATGGGCAATGTAGGTGAACAGGTGACGTTGCAGAAGTCGATTGCGTCGGCGAACCTGCAACCTGGCGTGTATCGCATCGAAATCAAAGTGAACGACAACATCTCCAAACAAACGATTGATCCTTCAGCGACCTTTGCTGTTGAATAAGCGGCTGTTTGATTCCCCGGGGGTGGTAGTGAAGTTTCGCCAGCTCGGAACTTGGGCGGTGATCGTCGCATTGTCGCTTCCTGCGTTGGCTGCGGAGCGGCCGGGGGCGATCTCCGGATACGTGCGGGATGCTTCCGGCATTCCCCAGATGGGCGCGGTGGTCGAGATTGTCGGAACCGCGGCGCGTACGTTTACCGTGTTCACGGACGGCGCCGGATTTTACTCTGCGACGGATTTAATACCGGGCCTATACACGGTCAAGGTTTCGGTGCCCTCCTTTTTGCCAGCCTGGCGCGACAAAGTTGGATTGCACCCCGGCGCCAACACTCATCTGAATATCACTCTGAGCACGCTGCTGAATGCCATGCGTGTCGGACCCCTGCGCGGCAACTCCGATGACGACGACTGGAAGTGGACTCTGCGCTCAGTGGCGAACCGCCCTGTCCTGCGGGTGTTCGACGATCCAGCATCGGCGGACAAACAAGGTCCGGATATTGAAGCTAGTCTCTCGTTCCTGGCTGGCTCAGCGGCTGAGGGCTATGGTAGCGGGTCGGACATGAGCACGGGATTCTCCGTGGAGCGCTCGATTTTTTCGGTGGATCGTGTCGGTCTGAAGGGGAACGTAGGCTACGGGGATGGCATTCCTGCCGCCGTTGTGCGCGCGACCTATTCGCATATTTTGCCCGATGGTTCCGGACCGACCATGGGTGTTACAGTTCGCCGCTACGCGCCCTCTGACCCGAATCTCCATAACGCTACCTTGCAGGCGTTTGCGTTTTCTGCGGGAGACAATTTTACCGTGGGCGATGTGCTGGAGCTAAAGTTCGGCAGCGAATTGCAGACCATGCAGTTCCTGGGACGCATGACTGCGTTCCGTCCTCATGCGGTGGTAAACCTGCACACATCGCCGAACACCGTGGTTGGCTATAGCTATGCCACTTCCTTGCCGGTCGCGCGCGACGGCGAGGAGTCCGATTCAGGTTCAGCGGAATTGAACCAGGGCGATCCCCGGATCAGCGTTTCGAATTTTTCCCAAAAACTGGAAAACGCTCATCATCAAGAGCTGAATGTTTCCCGGCGTGTTGGCAAAAACAACCTGCAAGTAGCGGTTTTCAGCGATCATGTGAGTAATACCGCGCTGCTTGGCACTGGAGGGGTTACCGCGGCCAGCGGAGAGTTGTTGCCCGATCTCTACTCCGGCACGTTTACCTACACCGGAGACACGCTCGAAACGCATGGCATGCGTGTAGTTCTCGAACGTAGACTTCGCTCCGATCTCACCGCCACATTGGATTACGCTTGTGGCGGCGTGCTTGATCTCTCCCGGCCTGACGTTGAGATTGAGAACGCGCGGCAGTGGATCAGCAACGAGCGCCGGCAGGCGGTGGCTGCCAAGTTCAGCGGCACTGTGTCTCGTACTCATACGCGCTGGATCGCTTCCTATCAGTGGGTGAATGGTTCGGCGCTGACTCCCGTCGATATGTTCAATGCGTCGCCGGGACAGAGCGGAGCATTCCTGAACCTGTTTGTTCGTCAACCGATTCCCACTATGGGTTTTCTGCCGGCCCATATGGAAGCGCTGGTTGACCTGAGAAATCTGCTAGCACAGGGCTACGTCCCCGTTATCGGCCAGGATGGCCAAACCGTTTATTTCGTGCAGTCGGCACGCTCCGTGCGCGGCGGCTTGGCGATCAGTTTCTAAAATAACTTCCCACCTAACGTTCGTCGTTTCTCTCGCGAGAAGTCCTTTGCCGGAGTGCCTTATTCATAAAATCTATGCTCCGGATCGTAACTCAATGGTTGACTCTTAGGAGGGGCTTTCGATACTGTTTCGTGTGCGGTCAGAGCGCTGCATCTTGTTCGTATGCAAGGAATTGTAAGCCTCTCTTTAATACATTTCGCGAGCCGCACAACTTCACTTCCTGACGACTTCAAGGAGACTCTATGAGAGCGCGCATCGTTTTGGTGCTGGTGCTTGTGTTGCTGGCTGCAATCGGCCTTACGGCGCAGACTTTCCGGGGCACGATTCTGGGCACGGCAACCGATCCCTCGGGCGCGGTCCTGGCCGGGGCCACGGTCACGGTGAAGAACGAGGGCACCGGATTGGCGCGAACTACCGAGACCAGCGCAGATGGAAGCTACGCGCTGCCCGAGTTACCGATCGGCACATACACGGTGACAGTCTCGCTGCCCGGCTTTCGGACGTTTGAAGCTAAGGAAGTGACCGTGGACGTCGCGTCCGAGCGCCGCGTGGACGCGGCAATGAAGACGGGCCAAGTGTCGACCAAGGTGGAAGTTTCGGGTGATCTTTTGCCCCAAGTGGAGACGACCTCGGCCGAACTCGGTGGCACTCTGAACGCGGAGACGATCGAATCCCTTCCGGTCAACGGACGCGATTACCAGAAGTTGATTTATCTGAATCCCGGTGTCGCCGGATCCCCCGACCAGATCTCCGACTCGCCCGGTTCCTACGGCACATTTTCGATGAACGGTTCCCGAGGGCGGGCGAACAACTTCCTGCTCGACGGCACCGATATGAACGACGGCTTCCGTAACGATCCTGCCATCAACGAGGCTGGCGTATTCGGTGACCCGGCTACCATTCTGCCGCTCGACGCCGTGGCTGAACTAAAAGTGATTTCCAACTATGAAGCGGAATACGGGCGGAACAGCGGCGCCGTGATCGACATCGTGACCAAGAGCGGGACTAACAATCTGCACGGTTCACTTCTGGAATACTTCCGAACTGGCAAGCTTGGAGCGCGCAACTACTTCAATTTCGATCCAGATCCGAAAAGCCCCTTTAACAACAATCAATTCGGCGGCTCTCTGGGCGGACCTATCGTAAAAGACAAGACTTTCTTCTACCTCGATTATGAAGGGCAGCGCGAAAACGGTGCGCAGGCCGGAACCACCTGCGTGCCGGACCCTGCGGTCATCGCCTCAACCGAGGCAAGCATTACAGCGGGCGGTGGAACTGTGGATCCGGTGATTACCGCTCTGTTGGCCCGCAACCCATACCCGACTCCTAATATTGCCGGCGCATACAGCGATGTAAATGGTTGCACTAATCCTGCGACGGGGACGCTCACCAACAATGTTTCCACGTCCACGAGTTTTTTCAACCGTGTAGACAGCGCTATTGCCAAGATCGACCACAACTTCAATCCGAATAACATGATCGCTGGCCGCTATTACTTCGGCGACAGCTCGCAAGCCTTCCCGTTTGCGCAGCTCGCAGGCGGCCTGCTGCCGGGATTCGACACTGTAACCCCGACGCGCGTGCAACTGATCTCGCTTTCATATGTGAAGGTGGTGAATGCCGATCAAGTGAACGAAGCCCGTCTGGGATGGAACCGGTTCGCGGAAGGCTTTTTCGCGCAGGACCAGAGTTTCATTCCGAATTCCATTGGTATGGATACGGGCATCACCAGCACCTATAACGGCGGTCTGCCTTCGACCAATGTCGGCAGCTTCTCGCAGATCGGCGCCACTGACTCGCTGGCGAAAAATCGGGCGGACGCCAACTGGCATTTCGTCGACAACTATTCGTGGAAATCGGGAAAACACGACGTGAAGTTTGGCTACGAATTCCGGCGCACCACCATCGCGCAGGTGTTCGATCACGACTTTCGGGGAACGCTTGGCTTTTCCAGCCTAACGACATTTCTGGAAGGGATTCCCGATGGCGGCGGAAGCCAGATAGAAGGCGATACCGAAAGACATACCTACCAGAATAGCCATGGCTTGTTTATTCAAGATAGCTTCCGCGCCACTCCCCGGCTGACCTTAAACTACGGAATGCGCTGGGACTACTTCGGCGTTGCAGGAGGAAAGAGTGGGCAGTTCTATACCGTCGATTACGCCGGCGGCGGGAATAACGTTCCGACGGGCCAGTTGTATGGCAAGGACTTGAACAACTTCGCTCCGCGCGTGGCCGCAGCTTATGACGTGACGGGCAAGGGACAGACAGTAGTTCGGGCGGGATGGGGCTTGTTCTACGATGCGTTTGCCCAGGACATGTTCCTGGGCCACCTGCCCTGGAATTGCATCTTCTGTCCGGGACCCGCCTATCCCGGCCTTGGCCCCAATGCGTTGGGCGAGGGTAGCGCGACCGGTAACGTAATTACGCCGGGAGTTCCAATCTATGGCGGATTCGCTCCCGAGGGCGATTTCTTCTTTGCCGATCCGCACCTGCGCACGCCGTACGTTCAGAATTTCAATCTGAACTTGCAACAGCAATTGGGCAGCAAGACTGTACTGCAGGTTGGCTACGTCGGGTCAGTCGGCATCAAGCTGTTCCAGTTCCTGGATATTAATCAGCCCAGCCAGTCGCAGATCACGGCCTTCGATTCGGGGCCGTCTTGCGTCGGTTTCACTTTTCCCAACTGCCCGATTGCGGGATACGACAATGGAGGGTCGGTGCCGCGCACAATCGCGCCGAATTTCTTCTTCCTCAATGAGGAAAAATCGTCGGCCAACTCAAACTATCATTCGCTGCAGGCCAGCCTTCGCACCAGCGGCTGGCACGGGTTGACTTCACAAGCCAACTTCGTGTGGTCGCATGCTATCGACGACGCCAGCGACTCTGAGGATTTCGAGCCAAACGAATCGCAGCCTACAAACAGCACCAACCCAGCTGGCGATAGGGGAAATTCCAGCTATGACATTCGCCGCCGCTTCACTTGGAATTTCGTGTACCAATTCCCCAAGACTGGCGGGTCGATGCAAAGGTTGAAGAACGGCTGGGGACTGGACGGCATTCTCAACCTGCAGGATGGCCAACCCTGGCACTTGAACTATGAGTTCGAAGGCGACTACTCGGGCGCCGGCGAAGGCTTTGATCGTCCTGACGAAATTTCGACCCCGCAATATTCCAGCAACCCGGCTGACTACATAAACTTATCGGCGTTCGCCGCGCCCTGCACATTCGGGAACACGACGACAGTATCGTCAAATGGCGATAGCAATTGTCTGAGCGGCACGCGCCACTTTGGCACCGAAGGCCGCAATTCCCTGCACGGCCCCAGCTTCAAAGAGTTCAATTTTTCGGTGTTCAAAGATACATCGCTCGCTGAGCATGTCACTATGACGCTTCGAGCGGAATTTTTTAATCTGCTCAACCACCCCAACTTCTGCAACCCGTTTTTACCGGGTTTCATTGCCGACATCGGAGCGCCAAACGCTGTGAATGCCAGTAACGTCTATACGGGTGGCTATGCCCCTGGTTCGTATTTCCCCATTACTGCGACCGGCGACGTAGGCATTGGTAACCCCTTTCTCGGAGGTGGTGGCCCGCGAGGCGTTCAGTTTGCAGCAATCTTCAAGTTCTAGCTAACTGAATCGAAAGGCCTTTGCTGCGGACCAGGCAAGGGTCTTTATTTTTGACTGCTCCAGTTGTTCCCCACCCGTCGTACGTCTTCCGTCACTAGGGAGCCCGGTTACCGCGATGTTACGCTGCTCTCGTAACTCTTCCCCCCAAAGCGTCTGTTGCGGAGACCTCGATGCGTCGCTCCATTTGCGCCGTTTTCATTCTTGGCGTGTGCCTTACAGCGCCAGTTTATGCCCACCACCTCAAGCAGGGTGCCACCACGTTGTTGCCAGTGACCACTTCGTCGGCACAGGCCCGGGCACTTTATGAGAAGGGCATGCAGGACTACGAAAATCTCTATCTTGAGCGCTGCAATGACGATTGGCGCGCGGCCGTGAAAGAAGATCCCAACCTGGCTTTGGCCTGGGCGTGGATTGCTTTCAATGGCAGCGATCCCAATGAAGTGAATGCGGCCCGCGAAAAAGCAAAGGCCCTCGCGCCCAAGCTGACGCCGGGAGAGCAGTTGATGGTTGCCTGGATCGTCAAGGTGCAGGAAGGCGATTACATCGGCGGAATCTCGGCCATGAATGACATGCTCGAGATGTATCCCAAG
>JBAUVJ010000509.1:0-5288 GCA_049583165.1 Candidatus Sulfotelmatobacter sp.
GGATTAAGAAGAGAGCAGGAAAAAACTTGAGCGAGGCGGCCGCTGACAGCAGCAGCCCCGAAGTAAACCGGTGGCCCAAACGCGAGCAATAATATGCCGCGCAGATGAGCAACAAAAGAAGAACATAATACTGGCCAAACAGGAAATTCGCACGGAGCGGCGTGATGCACAGCAGGGTAATAAGCGCAGCCCGGCGCCAAGCCAGCTTGGTCACGCGATGCAGCAACCCCAACGCAAGCAGAAGGAACCCGAGGTTCAAGATGAGCCAGACACGCTTCGCGGCCAAAGGCGAGAGGCGACTGAGCGGCAAAACCGGTAGCACACATATCGGTGGATTGGGAACAAAACCAACCAACGGTTGTTGGATGCTCGCGTAGTCCTTTTGTCGTTGGAACCAGATCCACTCATATACACGGTCGAGGGGAATGCCTCGATGGTAGAGAGAAGCTGCGAGATAATAGTTCGGGAAGTCGGTATTGAGAGTTCGCCATGCTGGCCGGAAGCCGCTTCCAGCAAAAATTGCCAACAAGACAGCCACCAGAATCCACTCGGCGATGTCTGCAGATTGGCGATATCTCGACCAGGATCTTAGTCTGTCGGGCCCGACAATGTTAAGGTTGGTTTCGCCAGACACCGCATTTCCTTCCTAGCCGTTGCTCTGCTTTGAACCAGCATTCCTCGCCAGGACGATATCCACAGCCTAGCCTGAAGATCCGGCACTCCTACGAGACGATACCAGCCTGTCGTTTATTTAGGAGCACAGGACCTGTAATTTACGAACATCTACAAATCTATAACGAATCGGGCTGAATAAACTTTCTTAACAGGACCAGTTCTGAGAGGCAGCTTATCTTTAGTTGCGTCTCCTCAAAAATTGCCAGCGCCCACTCGTTGCAGCAGGACCACTCGAGGGTTGAGAGTCGCGGCCGCCATGTTCCAACAATTCAGATTTACGAATTCGGGCAAAATGGACTGCGCAGCCCGTTCCAACGACCTTGACACCGGCGACATTGTCGGAGACCCTGCCGTCACGAATCACCCAACGAGTAAACCTGGCCGCTGCCTACACCTCCACGCTTGGTAGAATCCGTGGACGAAAAACAACTGCAAGCCATCAGCCAAGTGACAATCCTCGACCGCGCGAGCCAGGAATACCCTGTGACTTCCCACCCTTTGAATCGACTCGATCTGCATCTCCCTGACCCGCAGCGAGAAGCGGGGCACAGGAAGCCCGAACGCGGCCGATTTTGTTGTCGCAAAGGGAATCTCATCTGCTTCGACGGACGCCTTGTTGTGATTCCTTCCGAGCTGGTAAGCCACTGAGGTTTGCTCTAGGGGGACGCTACTCAAAGCGATGTGGCGCGAACGCTCCAGTAGGGGCACCGCCGTGCTGGTGCTGTGAAGCGCTAAGGAAAAGTGCCGCGTGCCGACGGGCCCGATTAGATCCATGGGAAAGATGTTTGTGAGGTTTCGATCTACGACACTGACCAGAACAACCGGACGTGGGCAAATGTAGAAAACGAACACGCTGTGGACTTCGCGTCCTACCATCGGCACATTCGAGCCGGGGTGTGTTCGGGAGCGCCACCGCTGGTATCCATATTGTGCATAGCGAGCCCACAGCCGAGCACGTGGCACGCAATAATTTGTGCAGCCTAGAATTTCAAAGAAACCAACTTGGTCGAGCCCTATAGCGGTGATCTCATTCAGTCGGAGCCGAATCACGCCCAGCAGACGCTGTTCTCCGTCTCGCTCCCGAAATTGCAGTGACAAGGGTGTTCCGCCAGCCTCCGCCGGGTCCGGCGAACGCTCAAGCCCGATCCCGATCGTGAAGGGACGGGCAGAAACTATTACGTTGTTTTGTGTGACGTCGCGGGATGGGCCCAGTCCATGCAGCCAGACGCCGATCTCGGATTGAGGATCGCGTAGACCGATGGAACACTGCTGAGGGAAGCTTGCCGAACCGAAAACAAGCGCTTTGAGGGCTTTGCGAACCTGCCTGACCATAGACCATTTCGGGATACGAGATTCAATCGTCAACTTTAGTTCACAGTGATCCGGCCTAAGTCTGGCGCGGCGGGCGCTATCGGCGCCAATGAATTACTTCTTGATCGATTTCTCCGCTCGAAACCGACACATCAAACGCAGGATCGCCGCAGGCCAGGAGCCTCCTCCCCTACGAGCATTTCGCCAGTGTCCAAGGCGCAGACGATTTCAGTGGCACTCGCGAGAAGAGAAACAATTCGCATGCTATGCATCCGCACATCAAAATCAGGGTGAGACGATCGTGTGGACCTGCGAGAAGTGTCTCACCTTTCTCGATCCAGAATCCGAAGCAACTACGATACCAGATTGTGCCAGGCTCTTTGCAACGCGCCGAAGCATCTTTGGGTTGCTTACTCAGCGCCCTGACCGTCGTGCCAAAGTAGTGAGGACAGCTAATGCTCTTGGCGACAACCTTAAATGCGACTGTGGCGGTTATTGCCGTTGTCTCCTCACGCTGGCCGCGTACTGGCCACTGCGCGATACAGGGTCATCACCCGTTGATTGTAGTGATCGAGCGTGAACTCGCTCTCGATTCGGGCTCGCGCAGCATGGCCCATTGATTGAATCTCGTCCGGATGGCGGGAGCACCACAGGATAGCGTCCGCTAGCGCATCCACGTCGTGCGCGGGAACAATTAGGCCATGCTTCCCGTCGGTCATACATTCACCTGCTCCTGTCATGTTGGTGGTGACGGCCGGAAGTCCCGAGGCCATCGCCTCCAAGAGTACCTGCGCCAGACCCTCATTCGGGGACGGATGTACGAACAGGCTCGACTCGCGGTAGCACTGTGCTACTTCTTGTGGTGACAAGAATCCCGTAAACCGCACGTTGCAGTTCGCATAGGTTCTTAACAACGGTTCCATCTCCGGCCGGGCTGTTCCCACGAGCACGAGTTCAGCGCGAGGCAGGGCGAGGCGCTTCCATGCTTCCAGCAAGTAACCCACGCCTTTGGCTGGCTCGACGCGGCCGACAAAACATACCCGGAACACCGGCGGCTCGACTGGCTCGCGTTTCGGAATTTCTCGCTCCGGGCTAAAGAAATGCACGTCCACACCGGTCGGTACTACCTCGGTTTTCTCTCCGTATCCCATTTCTATGAAGCTCTTGCGCGCCACCCTCGACGGCACCAAGATCCGGTCGCATAAATCGAATTCACGATCCCTGCGCCGCAACAGCCGTTCCCTCAGGTTCACGATGCCGTCGTTGACCTTTATGCCAAGACGCTGGCTCTCTTCAATTCGGGTCTGCTCCCAGTGGCGGGGATGGCGCGACGCGATCTTCACGAGAGTAATGCTGCCTTGTCGACGGGCAGTTTGCAGGCTGGCCAAGCACACTCCAGTACAACCGTGAAAGATGGTACTGGGAACGATCCAATTCGCGAGCAGCCGGTCTGCCAGGCAGACCTGCAACCCAACCGGAGGCCAGGGGAACACGCTCTTAGGGAGCCGTCGCCAGATGGCCCAGACGGCGCGCGTCGAGAATCCCAGAGTAGAGAAACGCCGGATCGTTTTGAGAGAACCATTGCCGTCAGGTTCCCGAATTTCTAGATAGGGGCCGAGGTCGCACACGCGGCGCAGCATCCCGGCTCGCAGTAGACTGGATGCCAGAGTTCTTTCGTAGGGGTCCGACCCCACGGCCAGCGTCACGGAAACAGAATCCGGCGGCATCCGCATATCTTAGTCGGGATATGTGCTTTGCTTGTGGTTTTTCTTCGGGGATGCCTGCGGCGAAACTGCCGAAGGCTTCATCCATGTTTACCACCGGAAGGCTGTCGCTGGAGCTAAGGAGCTTGCGAGATCCTGAGTGCGAACGCCAACCCCAATTTGTAAGCGGATACGACTGTCATCAAGCTGGCACTGTTCGCTGATCTTGTGCAGTCAAACGAGCGAGGCCGGCGCGATACCGGTACGGCCCGAGACTAACGATCAGTAGCGTCGCGAGGACGGCGGCGCAGAAAAACCCGGTTAGCGGTACAACATAGGATCCGGTTTTGTCGAAACCGAGGCCCATCAGGTAAGCTCCCAATCCGCCAGCCACCCCATAGACGCCCCAGATCCACCCAGAAATCGCTCCATACGCACGCAACCCAAAGTAGCGGCTAATCAAAAACGCGATTATGTCTACCTCAGCCCCTGTGCCGAGGCCGACCAGGAAGGCCCCGACGAATGCAGACCGGATCCCGTGGCTCACCGCCAGCAACCCAAGCCCGATAGCGACCGAAGAGAAAAACCCTGCCGCTACTCGAGGGGCGAAGAACTGATCCATCAAGTAGCCAGAGCTTATCCGTCCTAGGAACAGTCCAATTCCGAGGAGCGAACTAGCTAAGGCCGCCATCTGAGCTGTGCTTCCCCGGTCGGTCAGGATAGCAGGCAGATGAATAAAACACGCATGCACACTCGCAGTTACCAGAAAGAAGACGCTCACCATGATCCAGAAAGCTGGGGTGCGGCACGCTTCACTCACAGCCACTCCTGGTTCCTCCACCGCCATCCGCGTGGCCACCTGTTCATCCGTCTCGCCGTCCGGCAGAAGCCCCCTGTTCTGAGGTTTCTCTTCCACGAACGCCGCGACCACCGGCAGAGGGATGAGCAAAACCACGAATCCGAAGATGGTGTATGAGAGACGCCAGCCCCACCTTTGTACGAGTTGCTGCGCGACGGCAGGCAAAACAATCGCTCCCAACCCCAACCCAAACATCATTACGCTCAGAGCAAGCCCTCTGCGCTTATCAAACCATTGCGAGACGACATCGGAGTATGGGAGCGTACCGGCGCCGTCGGCAACCAAGCCAAGAGCAAAATAGAACAGGTAGAGCTGCCACAACGTCCGCGACAAGAAGATACTCGAAATAAGGATCAGTCCCAGGCCGGTGATGCTGGGAATCAGCACTCTTCTTGGGCCGTACTTATCGACCAATCGTCCGACCAGCGGGAAACACAAAGCGCAAGTCAAACTCAGAATCGTGAATGCCAGCGAGATCTGGGCGCGTCCAGAATGAAATTCGCGGCCGATCGCCTTGGCAAATATCCCGAAGGTGAATATGACGATTGGGACGGTGTTAAGGAAGTTTCCCAAGGCTGCCGTCAGCGCAACCCACCAGCCATAAAATACCTTAGGTCGTGTGCTTGTCATTTCGTATATCCAAAGTCAGCAAGCCATGTTCGATACTCTTGCCGAGACTCGGGCGTAACGGTATAAGGGTTAGCTCTCACATGTCAATGCTGCCTGGTTCTCGGTGGTGT
>JBAUVJ010000510.1:0-1727 GCA_049583165.1 Candidatus Sulfotelmatobacter sp.
CCCCAAGCGGGCGTCAGTGTTAGACACAGTGTGGAGAGGGCTAAGAGAGTGCAGCAGCGGGTTAGTTTCATAAGGGATGGGTTCCTGGGACCATTTTAGATGGAGTGAGGGCCGCGTGGGTTGTGAAATGAGTTGCGTGGAACATGAAGTGTCAGCGTACCGCAGCGTGCCGGGATAGAGGTAAAGACATCGAACTGCGCTCGACGGACGGCCTCTTCGGATCCGCTCAAGGGCAACCGAGGGCGGCTGTCTCCACATGGGCGCGGAAAAATGCAGGGGCGGAATGCTCCACCCCTACCAAGATATAGGCAACTACTTCTGATAGACGAAGTGGCCGCGGCGATTTTGTTGCCAGCAGGCTTCGTTTTCTTCCATGCAGAACGGCTTTTCTTTGCCGTAGCTGATGGTCTTAATACGGCTGGCCGCGACTCCGGCCGCCACCAGGGCATTCTTCACGGAAGATGCACGCTGATCGCCGAGTGCCAGGTTGTATTCGGTTGAGCCGCGAGAATCGCAATGTCCCTCAACCGTGAAGTTGATGTTGGTGTGCTGGTTGAGGAATTGGGCGTCCGCTTGGATATCGCCTTGCTGATTGGGACGAACATCCGACTTGTCGTAATCAAAGTAGACGTCTTTGATCGTTTGGCCGAAGAGATCTTCGTCCGTGGGCGACGGAGTCATAGCCATGGGCGCCGGCGCTTGCGTGATCGTCAGGCGCGTAGTGGCGTCTTGGGTTCCGCCAGAACCTTTAGCCGTGAGGTGGTAGGTGGTGGAAGCAGTGGGAGCGACCGACTGCGTTCCACTGGCTTGCACTGCGCCGATGCCGTCGATAGAAACGTCGGTGGCGTTCGAAGTCTGCCAGCTCAGAGTTGCGGATTGGCCCGCCTGAATGGTATCGGGACTCACAGAAATGGAGGCCGTGGGTGAAGCGGGCGGCGGTGGTGGCGGCGGTGGTGGCGGAGCTGCTTTCTTGTGGCAGGCTCCAAGCATAAGTACCGCGCTCAAGGCGATGATGGTGGCGGCGGACTGGAAAACTTGACGTTTCATGTTGATCCCCTTCACTTTGAATCCTCCTGCGAGCCCGAAATCGATCTCGAGCTCAGACGAAGTGTTTTATTTCCAACTCCAGTTCGGTTGCGAATTACGTCCGGTAAAAGTCAGCTGATGGAGCTTGGTGCCGTCGGCCAGCATCTCCCAGATTTCTTCCTTGCCGGAGCGGCTGGACTGAAACACAATGTGGCGGCCATCGGGCGACCACGACGGGAAATCGTTGCGTCCGCCATCATGGGTGAGTTGCACCCATTGTTTGCTGGCGATATCCATCAGATAAATGTCGGAGGAGCCGGGCTCGCCGGGGCCATATTTGCGGGTCCATGCGAGAGTCAGAAATTGTCCGTTGGGCGACCAGTTGGGCGATACGGCATAACCCTGATCCGTCATGCGCTGCTGATTGGTGCCGTCGGCTTCCATAGTGTAGATCTGAGGCAGTCCCGTGCCGCCGCCTACAAAGGCGATTTGCGAGCCGGTCTTGCGATTCCACGTCGGAGAAACATCTGGGCCGTGGCCGGTCGTCATAGGGTGTAGATTCCCGCCAGAGGAATCGGAAACATAAATTTCTGAGTGACCACCGCGCGACGAAGAGAATGACAGGCGAGCGCCATCGGGCGACCATGATGGAGAAAGATTGGTGCCGCCGTAATGCGGGAAGCTGACCAGGCGGTTGAGAT
>JBAUVJ010000511.1:0-5598 GCA_049583165.1 Candidatus Sulfotelmatobacter sp.
ATCGCGCCCTTTTCACCCATCGCGGCATGCTGCGCGTCCACGGGAGCGCTCCCGTGAAACACTGGCCCAAGAAATTTATCGAATCGATTGCTTCCGCCGAGCGATCCCGGAACTCCAACATACCCGCCAACCACCGAAAGCACCGCCAGAATCACCAGCGGAATCACCATCACTCTCGGGCTCTCGTGAATGCCGCCGTGGCCGTGCCCACCATGAGCATCATGCGCATCGTGACTTCCGTGACCGTCCGCCTCCGCCTCACCGCGGTATTCGCCGAAGAACGTCATGAACCACAACCGGAACATATAAAAGGATGTGATGAACGCCGTCACCAGCCCGACCAGCCAGTAAGCCCAACTTGCCTGATACGCGCGCCACAAAATTTCATCTTTGCTGAAGAACCCGGCCAGTCCCGGAATTCCGGCAATGGCCAGCGTCGCCGCCGTCATGCACCAGAACGTCCACGGAATCTTCGTCCGCAGACCGCCCATCTTGCGCATGTCCTGCTCGCCGCCCACCGCATGAATCACCGATCCAGCGGAAAGGAACAGCAGCCCTTTGAAAAACGCGTGCGTCATCAGGTGGAAGATCCCGGCGGAAAATGCTCCCACCCCGCAAGCCATAAACATGTAGCCGAGTTGTGAAACCGTCGAGTAGGCCAGCACCTTCTTAATGTCGGTTTGCGCCACGCCAACCGTCGCGGCGAAAAATGCGGTCAGCGTTCCAATGATCGCAACCACGGTCAGCGCCATCGGCGCCCGCTCAAAAATCACATGCGAGCGCGCAACCATGTACACGCCCGCCGTCACCATGGTCGCAGCATGAATCAGCGCCGAAACCGGCGTTGGGCCTTCCATCGCATCCGGAAGCCAGATATACAGCGGAATCTGCGCCGACTTTCCGGACGCTCCCACCATCATCAGAATCCCAATCGTTGTAAGCAGCCCTGCGCCGGCCGTCTCCGCACCCAGAGGCGCAACACTCTGGAAGACCTGATCGAAGTTCAAAGATCCAAAATGTTTAATCAGCAAAAATAATGCGATCAGAAATCCGAAATCGCCGATGCGATTGACAATGAACGCCTTCTTGCCTGCCGATGCCGCCGAATCCTTGGTGAACCAGAACCCAATCAGCAGATACGACGCCAGCCCCACACCCTCCCAGCCGATAAACATCACCAGGTAATTGTTGGCCAGCACCAGCGTCAGCATGAAAAACATGAACAAGTTGAGGTAGCTGAAAAACCGGTAGTAGCTCGGGTCCTCCCACATGTAGCCAACGGAATAAATGTGGATGAGGAATCCGACTCCGGTCACCACCAGCAACATCACCAGCGAAAGTTGATCAAGGTAAAACGCAAAATCAACGCTGAAGCTTCCGGAGCGAATCCAGTGCGCAACGTATTCGTTGTAGGGAAGCGTCAAGGACGAAAAGCGCGCGGCCACCCATAAAGCCATGGCAAAAGCCGACCCGCTGAAAAACAGCGCAATCGTGGTCACGGCTTTTCTCGACGATTTCTTGCCGAGAAAGCCATTGATTGCAGCTCCCGCGAGCGGAAGAATCGGGATCAGCCAAAGATTGAGCGTCGGGTTCATAGTTTGAGCAGGTTCACCTGATCCACGTTCAAAGTCTCGCGTGTCCGGTACACCATAATGATGATGGCCAGTCCCACGGCCGCTTCCGCCGCGGCCACCACCATCACGAAGAAGACGAATACCTGGCCGCTGAGCGCATGCCAGTGCGCCGCGAACGCCACGAACGAAAGATTTACTCCGTTCAACATCAGCTCAATCGACATGAAGATGGTGATGATGTTGCGCTTGATCAGGAATCCGGCCACGCCGCAGGCAAACAAAAATCCGCTGAGCAGTAAGTAATAAGAGAGCGGAACCATCAGTCCACCTTCCTCGCCGTGGCTTCCGGCTTGTTGGCCAGTACCACCGCGCCCATGATGGCGATCAGGATCAACACGGAAGTGACTTCAAAGGGCAAAAGAAAGTCGTGAAATAAAAGTTGTGCCAGATCCGCGGGCGGTCCCGGCAGAGCGCCAATCGCCACCGCTTCCGTTCCGGAATGTCGCGCCACGACCCAGGCAATGAGAACTCCGCCGGTCAATATTCCTGGCACACCTAGAAGTACGGCTACGCGGCTGCCTTTGGTGTCTTCCTCCTCGCCCGCATTGAGCAGCATGATGACGAATACAAACAGCACCATAACTGCGCCCGCATAAACGATCACCTGCACTGCAGCGACAAACTCCGCGCCCAGCAGCAGATACTCGCCCGCCAGCGCCGCCATCACTGCGATCAGCGACAGCGCGCTGTTGATCGGATGCCGCTGCGCCAGCAGGTTCACTGCCCCGCCTACGCAAACCGCCCCGAACGCGAGAAATAAAATGAGATGAAAGCTCATGAATCAGTTCTCAGCACCTAGTACCCGGCTGCCAGTAAACCCATAGTCCAATACCCAGACGCCAGTGGCCATAAGCTGTTACTAGCAGCTAGGTACTACGTACCGGCAACTACCATGCCACCGCAACGGCCGTCGCAACCAGATTCGCAATCGCCAGCGGCAGCAGAAATTTCCAGCCGAAAGACATCAGTTGGTCATAACGGAAGCGCGGCAACGTCCCGCGAACCCAGATATACAGAAAGAGAAAACAGAAAACCTTGGCCAGAAACCAGAATACCGGCAGTAGCATCCGCACCAGCGGAGGCCCGGCCAGCGGCCCGTTCCATCCGCCGAAAAATAAGATCGTAGCCAGGCATGCGACCGTGATCATGTTGGCGTATTCGGCCATGAAGAACATGGCAAACTTCATCGAACTGTATTCCGTGTGGTATCCCGCAACCAGTTCGGTTTCCGCTTCCGGCAGATCAAACGGAATGCGATTGGTCTCCGCGTACGCCGCCATCAAATAAATAAAGAAGCCGATAAACTGCCCGTGAAAAATATTCCAGCGCGGAATGACGCCAAAAAACCGCCCGCCCTGCGCCGCCACAATGTCCCGCAAACTAAAGCTGCTGGATTGAATCAGCACTCCCACCAGAGAAAGTCCCAGCGCGATTTCGTAGCTCACCATCTGCGCGCTGGCCCGCAGCCCGCCCAGCAGCGAATATTTATTGTTCGACGACCACCCTGCGAGCGCGACCCCGTACACTCCCATCGAGGTCACACCCAAAATCAGCAGCAGCCCAATGTTTACGTCGGTAATTCCCAGCGGCGTGGTGTAGCCGAAAAGCGTGATCGAATTGCCGAACGGAATCACCGCAATCGAGGTCAGCGCGAAAATCACCGCCATCATCGGCGCCGCCAAAAACAGCGGCTTGTAGACGTGCGGCGGCGTCAGATCTTCCTTGAACAAAAATTTCAACCCGTCCGCCGCCGGTTGCAGCAGTCCAAATGGCCCCACCCGCGTGGGTCCCCAGCGATTCTGCATGTGGCCCACCACCTTGCGCTCCAGCCACACCGTGTACGCGACCGCCGTCAGCAGCACGATCAAAACGATCAGCGATTTGATCACCGACACGAGTATGAAAACGAAAAGGGCCATTTCTTGATCGGGTAATTGGTTCTAGTCCGCCGCGACTTCGGCAGGCTTGACCTCATGACTCTCCACCACCGACTGCAATGCGCGTGAATAGCGTCCCAGAGTTCCGGAACTAAAAAGATTGTCGTTCGCCGGGGCAATCGACTCCGGCCGGTGCGCCACGCCCGGTCCAGCCTCGGCCAGCGACGTATGCTGGCTGTTGCCCGCCAGCAGGTTCATGCGGGATACGTCATAACCCGGAACCAGTCTTTGAATCTCATCAAGAATCGCCGTCGGATCGAACGGACTCATCTTCGGCTCCAGCCCATGAGCCTCCAGCCAAACCGCATGCCGGTCTGCCTCACCCGATTGTGCCCCGCGCGACTGTCCCATATCCGCGTAGGTTCCGCCACCAAACGGCACCAGCTTGCGGACATCAACTCCCATCGCATCGGCAATGCGTACAATCATTTCGAAATCTGACTTCGTGCCCGTGATCTCACCAGCCTTTTTCACCAGTTGCACATCGCCGGCAGTATTGGTAAAGGTTCCCAATTTTTCGTACGCATTCGCCGCCGGCAAAACCACATCGGCCATCACCGCAGTCTCGGTCAGGAACATGTCCTGCACTACCACGAAACTTTTCGAGAAGGCGAATGGATCGATGTCCAACCGTCCCACCGGATTCGACCCCACAACATACAACCCCTTCAACTTGCCGGCCTTCCCCGCTTCGACCATTTCCGCCAGATCGAGGCCCGTCGCCCGGGGAATGTCTCCCCACTCCTGATGGAACGCGCTGTTTCCCGCGATCGGGTGATACCCCGGCAGCAGATCGGGATACAAACCCATGTCCGCCGCCCCACGGGAATTGGCATAATCCGCCAGACAAACAAATTTTGCCCCGGTGATCGCGGATCCAAATTTCACAAGGCTGGAAAGATGCTCGCCCACAAATTCAGATCCAAAAACAATGACAAGATTCTGTTCCCCACGCAGCTTCTCGCGTAAGCTCTTCCACTGTTCACGCTGGAAAGATAGCTCATGTGGGGACGGCCGCCCTCGGCCGTCCGGCGCGGGCGCAGAGCCCGCGCTAGGCAGCGCCGCTAAAGCCTCCAACGCCGAATCATCCCCAGCCAGGTAAGCCGCAACCTTGCCTTCCATTCCCGCCGGAATCTGCGCAAACTCCGCCGCCTGTCGCCGCAGCTTGATCAACTTCGAATTGATAACGTAAAGCCGCGCCCGATGCAGCCGCACATTATTACGAATCTGCCACGCCAGCAGAGGATGCTGCTCCGTCGGATCATTCCCTAGCAACAGAATCGCAGGGGCCGTAAACACATCCGTCATGCTGGCCGTTGCATTGGCCTTACCACGCAGCGCCGCCGCCAGAGCAGGGAAGTCCGCCGTCCGGTGGTGATCGACATTGTTGGTCTTCAGCACCACCCGAGAAAATTTCGAAAGCAGGTAATCTTCTTCGTTCGTGGTTCGCGTCGAGCCTACAACTCCGATCGCCGCGCCCCCTTCCACCTCACGAATGTTCACAAACGTCTTTCCGATCAATTCAAACGCTTCTTCCCAGGTTGAAGGCGTCAGCTTGCCATTCTTGCGAATCAGCGGCCGCGTCAGCCGCTCCTCATGATTTGCAAAATCAAAGGCGTAGCGCCCTTTGATGCACAGGAAATCCCCGTTCATCCCGCTCTTGTCGCGATTGTCGCCGCGCACAATCTCCATCCCGGTATCGGCGCGCCGTACGCCCAGCGTAGTTTTGCAGCCGTCTCCGCAATGCGTGCAGATCGTGCCCACATGCTTCATCTCCCATGGCCGCGTCTTATAGCGATACGCGCCCGAAGTCAGCGCGCCCACCGGGCAGATGTCGATGCACATCCCGCACTCTTCGCACTCCAGATGATCTTCTTTATTGGGCGCGATGATCGAACTCACACCGCGGTTCTGCACCCCCAAAGCCCAAACATCCATCCCCTCCCCGCACACCCGCACGCAGCGGTAACACAAAATGCATCGCGGACGATCGAAGAACACCACCGGCGACCACTGCTGCTCATCCT
>JBAUVJ010000512.1:0-6360 GCA_049583165.1 Candidatus Sulfotelmatobacter sp.
AGGCTCTCCAGTTCCGCAGGAATCTCGACATCGCCAGTGATCCGATTTGTCAGAGATGTGTGTGTTCTCTGTTCGTTCCGACCCCGGGAACATTGGATAGCAGCCCTACCGTCGGTGCTCAGGCGGCGTTCGGGGGAGAAGAACGCAATGGCTGACCCGACGGAGGAAAGGACAGTGCTCGATTCTGTCGGTTCTTCTGACGTGACATATGCACCAGAAGTGTCCGGCGTTCCTCCGGATCCCATCGGGTGCCATTTTAGTCTTCCGTTGAAGGCTGCTTTCCATCCGCTCGGCTTCACGGTCGACATCGCCACCAATTGTCCCGACATATTAGTAGCTGCGGAGGAGAATTGGAAATCATTCGACAAAGTGTTTTCTGCGGCGCCAGTCCAGCTTCACATCGCCGTGAGCCCGGGTCAAGCAACCGATTGCCCGCCTCCTCCCACTTACCGGGGACAACGCAATCTGGTGATGTTCGTCGCCAGTCCCCATGATTTTGCCGTGTGTGATCTGACGACTGGGTTTGCTTCCTGCTGGCTATCGGAACGCACAGTGGAGAACGGTGCGTATGTGCGATATCACTTTCTTGACGCGATGGCATTGCTTCTAGTCGAGGCGTTATATTTGACTCCGGTTCATGCGGCCTGTGTTGCCTTCCGGGGCCGCGGCCTGCTGCTGTGCGGTGATTCTGGAGCCGGGAAGTCCTCACTCTCTTTTGCCTGCGCGCGCCGGGGATGGACATTCATTTCCGATGACGCGAGCTTCCTGGTTCGAGGCGGGAAACGGCGCGTTGTCGTAGGCAATCCTTACCACCTGCATTTTCGCGAATCCGCTACCGAGTTGTTTGCAGACTTGAAGTCACACTGCCCCACGACCCGCATCAACGGAGAAATTGCGATCAAGCTAACGACGGCGAATATGCCGGAGCTTGTCACGTCTCCGCAGTCCCCAATTGACTCCCTCGTCTTTCTTAACCGGCAAACTTCAGGTCCAGCGAGCCTGCGGCCCTTCTCCAGGCAGCGAGCCGCGCTATCTCTGGAGCAGGTCGTTTGCTATGGGGAACAGCACCTCCGCGATGCGCAGAAATCTTCCTTGCGCGATCTTCTGCTTGCGCCTGTGCTGGAGTTGCAGTATAGCGATCTGGACTCCGCCGTAACCTGCCTCGAAGCTTTGGTTCAAGCGGGAATTTGACCGGCTGAAGCAGGTGCCTCCTTAGCTTCTTGCCGACCGCCACCAGCAAAACCCGTGCCAGAGCGTTGTCGGTAGAGCCCACAAGTAGTACGTCGCACGCGTAAATAAATAGATAACGTATCGAGTGTACCTGTCCGAAACCGACTCCTCCATCGGGGAGCTATTCGGCACCCGGCTGGCGATTGCCGCATCCACCGGGAGCACTCTCGGAAACAGCCGCTCAAGAACCACCTTCCGCTTCTCCGCAGCAGACTCCAACAAGCTACTGTGCAGCCAGGCCCGGTCCTTATTCGGCCGTAACCATCCCATTGGAGAAGGAGAAGTAGCGTGAAATTCGAACCAGCGCCGTGTGCCGACCGGAAGATGCTCGATTTCTGTTTCGACCGCTTCTGGCAGGTCACAATGGAACCAAGTCTTTGCCAAGAGGAAAGAAACCGACTCGAGGCGTCTCAGTTCATGGTCGTGCATCACCATCCAACTACCCCAAAATTCCTTGTTGTGCGAGTTTCTGTGTAGGAACCACGCCAATTCGTACACTTGAGAGGTCACGATGCCGGCTCGCAAAAGGTCGCGAAGAAGATTGAGGGCCAGGTAGCCCAGGTTGTCAATCGGACACAAAGTTGAAAAGCTAATCTCTTCCATCCTTCTCGCAACACGCCTCTCCCAAAAATCATTCAGGGATTCCGGACCGCATCGTGCGGCGGCATGGTTCCACAGGCAATGGTGTAGCTCAATCATGAGTGGCATTTCCGGATCGTAGGCATTTCCAGCCCACTGCCATGTTGTTCTTCGACGCAGGGGCGGCAGATGATCCCCCACGTTATCTGATCGGTGTTGCGCTCGATAGCCGAGAGCGAAGAGGGCATCACGAGCATGAAAAATAGTTTCGGTAGGGCAAAACAGATCAATGTCGGACTGAATCCGATGGCGGGGATCAGGTGCATAGTCTGGCACTTTGGCAAAGCCCTTCAAGACCATGTGGTCGACATGCGCCTCACTCAAAGCGTCAGCTATTTCGGTATAGGTGGTCTTGATCGTTTGGAACCTCCGCGCGTTGTCGGCAATATTCCGTTCCACCCTCGAGCGCACCCAACTTGGAAGATGGCTGCTACAAGCCTGAGCCAGGGGGATTGTTAGGTGCATCTGATCACCAAAGACAAGAAGGCTCTCCCACTCCGAATCGTCGAGAGTTTGCAGCAGTTCGGGCTGCGCGTTCCTAAAGCTGAGAGCAGAAATTAGCGCAGTGACATGGCGTGGGGTACTCGGCATCGCTCGCTACTTCTCCGGAAGTGGCGACCTTGCTCGAACCACTCTAGAAACTCTAGCAAGGAGATCCGTGCGGGGCTAGATCTGATTTCGCACCGGGCCACCGTTCACCATCAACAATACGCTCGTATCCGCCGATGTTTCATCCTCAAACATCTTGAGAGCGGGTCAGAAGTGCCGAGTCGGTCTCCCGTGCGGGGCTGGTGTGCCGTCTATCGCCAGCTATGCTAAGCACCTGCGAATTTTGAGTTCCGGTCGAACGATTGGTCAACGCCCGGCTTAATCGCAGTCAAAATAATCAGAGGAGATCGATGATGAGTCCGGACCTCTACGAAACCAGCCCGCTTCGCGTAGGCCGTCAATTCCGCAGCAGTTATAGGAGAGGGCTGAAAAGGGGAGCGTTCGTATGCCTGAGCAATGGCAACCCCATGCGCAAAACCCGCCCAACCGGCATCTGATTCCATATCTGTGTTGTCCACGTACAGACGACCGGCCCGACTCAGAACTCGGAATGCATCCAGGATGTATTTGTAGCGATCCATCTGGTCGAGGTGATCAAACACACCGGTTGAGTAGGCGAGATCAAAAGAGTTCGCCGGGAACGCGTCCAAGTTTGCCGCTGTTAAATGCACCAGGTGCACATTGTTGAGGCTGACCAGGCGATCTGCAGCGCAAGCGAGCATGTTCTTAGAGATATCGGCGCCAGTCCACTGTTGGCATCGCGGAGCGAGTTCGAGCCCAATACGGGCAACGCCGCAGCCTATCTCAAGAACATTGTCGGTAGCCTTAATTCCGACAAGCTCCGTGATATTGGTGACCGGCCTCTGCGCTGAGAAACGGAGTTTCCCCTCATTGCTGTTTCCGCATACCGTAGCGCGCGCCTGACTGGGGGACGATGCAAGGGCATCCCATGTTTCGGTGTACTGGCGTCGATGCAGGTGATCGAGGGAAGGCAAGGTCGCAAATTTTAAGGCCCGCACTGAGTAGCCCCACACATAACATGCAGCAGCAAATGCAATACCTGACAGAACAACTATTGGACGTGAATCTCTCCTATACGAGGAGGCCGCAAACGCCACCATAAAAACAGCGGCAACACAGGAGGGAGCCCAGCGGTATTTACGAATAAACGACAATATAATGCGGCGGATCATATAGCCCGTATTTCTCGTCTCCATTGCCCATGCGACACCTCACGACGACCTGTCGCAGATCGATCCCACTACTCATCTATTCGCCTGATGCAGCAAAGATCCAGAAGGTGAGCATGGCAAAGCGAGATGCAGGCGCGTGCCATCGCAGTGAACTCGGTCGCGAGTTTGCCACGAATCTTAACGTCCCTGAGACAAGCAAGTCAATGGAAGCTGTGGAGTAGCCCGCAGTTCAACAAGGGTTGTTGGCGAAAAATCGCCTCTCTGACAATGCGGCGGTGTCAAGTAGTTTTCGCGCACACTTCAGCATCCACTCGTAAAAGAGCGCCATTTCACAGCGCGCTCAGCGGGCCGAAAATGATCGCGGAGATTAACGTCGCCGACAATCCAATCTGCCGGCGGTGCGTGTGTTCTCTCCACCTTCGGCAGGGGGAATTCGGCTGAGGCGGGTACGCTGCTTGGTGGCATGTCGGGATTGGCGACCGCCAGCGATGCACGTTCCGCAGGTTAGAAGTCAACTGGGGTGCGCGGGTTCAGCATTCGTTCACCGAATTTGCTCTTTCGGAGCGTTCGTCATGGCCGGGACGAAAGGATCATCGTGCCAGTTAAGGCTGGGCAATGCGGAAGACGGTATTACGGATCAGCACTTGAACCCGGGATTTGCATTTCGATCTTTTGGGGATGGTGGCGATGGAAGCCGTCAAAATTAAGTTGGCGCTCCAGCGGCCGCCTGATGTATGATATGGCGGTTTGTAAGCGGCAGGCTGTCCCGGCGAAACGAGAACGGGAGCTCCGATGCGCAATGTTGCGCCACTTACTCTACGAGGAGATCAAGACATGACGAGTAAACCAGGTTCGTGGAAGTTGTTGGTGCCCTCTATCCTACTGTTGGCTTTCGGTACGAGCCAATTCGCCACCGCCGCCGCTACTACGGTCTGCGTAAACCCCAAAGGCTCAAATGGTTGCTATGCGACGATCACCGCCGCGATTGCGGCGGTCTCAGCCGGCTCGACCATCAACGTTTCCCCAGGCACCTACAGGGAAGACGTGGTCATCGGCAAATCGCTTTACCTGCTCGGGGCGGGATCGACCAATACGATCATCGACGCAGCCGGTCTCAGCAATGCGATTTACGTCGACGGTCTCGACAATGTGGGGTTGTCCGGTGTGACGATTCAGGGTTTTAAGCTTGAGAATGCCAACTTTGAAGGCCTTGCGGCAACCAGCGTGTCAAACCTCAACTTTAACAGCAGCCTGGTAACCGGGAATGACAAGTCGCAGGATACCGCAAACGGGACTTGCCCGGGTCTGCCTCCGTGGGAAACCGCCGAAGGTCTCGACTGCGGCGAAGGAATTCATCTCGCTGGGACTTCTTATTCGACGATTGCGAATAACGTCAGTGAAGGAAATGCCGGGGGGATCCTGATTACTGATAACACCGCCATAAGTCAGTACAACGTGATTTCGGGAAACACCATTAAGGACAACTTGTATGACTGCGGCATTACTCAGCCCTCGCAACCCGAGTACCCCACCACCGCGAACGGATCGAAGCCGTTTGGCATCATGAACAATGTGTATTACAACAATACCTCAACCGGAAATGGGACTGGCCTCGCAGGAGCAGGCGCGGGAATACTCCTCGCTGTTGGCGCGCCCGGAGAGTCGATCAAGAATACTATGATCATCGGCAATACGATCACCCACAACGGGATTCCCGGCGTGGTCTTTCATGGCCACAACTCCGGCGACACCATCTCAGGCACCATTGTCGCCGGCAACACCATCAGCGGCAACGGTCAGGATGTCGGAGATGCTGCAACCCCGGGGACGACTGGGATCAATTTTTTCGGCGCCCACACGGCGTCGATCCCAGGCGGTTTGTCAGGTACGCAGATTTACGGGAACACTATTAGCAATGAAGAGGACGCCATCATCTACAATAGCGGCGTCCCGTTGATGGTCCACCTCAACAATCTAATGAACGTCGGCAACAACGGTATAAACAATACCGACACTACCGGCATCGGCTCGGTTGACGCCTCGCAAAACTACTGGGGCTGTTCCACGGGTCCAACCACTTCTGGCTGCTCGAGCGTGACGGGCGTAACGGGGTCGGCCCCCATCACGGTAAATCCATATCTGCCCACGGCCACAACCTATTGAAGCCCGCTCGAGGCTGAGCCATAAGCGAATGATGTTTTAGGGGAGGTGAAATTAGCCTCCCCTATAACGTTTGCCCGCTGCAATGTCTGTAGAAAGGCTGACGGAATCTTACCTGCGCAAGCAAACCCAAACATTATCCGTCACAGCCAAACCCAAACATTATCCGTCACAGCCAAACTTGGCGTGCTCCCGACGAATGAATTTTGATCCAAGTTCAGAGCCACCTCTACGCATACAATCGGACGATGAATACCATCGCTCTCGAAGAGCACTTCCTTACTGCCAGTCTCCTGAGAGCGACCGGCGCTTACGGAACCGCCGCACCTCCGCGGTTCCAGAAGATGCAGGCCCCAGCCACCTGACGTTGGCGCCGGGCGCATCGCGGCCATGGATGAGGCCGGGATCGACCTGCAGGTGCTTTCGCTAACCACCCTGGTCGGCAGCCTGCAGGCCGCAACCGCCCGGCGCGTTCCCATTTACATTCATCCCGCGCCGCCTCCCACTGCGGTGAAAAACGCTTATTTTTCCGGGCTTCCTGGCGAGACCGGCCTGGTTCTCTCGATCGCAGGCTGGGGCTGGCATGCGG
>JBAUVJ010000513.1:0-23121 GCA_049583165.1 Candidatus Sulfotelmatobacter sp.
CCTGGGAGCTCAAATGACCGTCGGCATCGGAGGACTGGCGTCCGTGGCAGGCGCGTGCTGGTTCGGATTGCAGCTTCCAAAGATTCGCGTGGAAGCTCGCCGGCTGATCATGGCGCAGGCGGCAGGAGGCGGCGAGCCCTCGGAGATGAGCGCACAGGCCATCGAAGATTAGTATTCCACCCTCTTTACCCCACAGACTGCTGCCGATCATTCACACAGGATCATTCATGCCGGATCGGTCATATCAGTAATTCTTTTCCACTAGACCCATAATCTGCATACCAAACCACGCGTATATCTCTTGAACATCAGCGGAGAACCGTGATATATCCGCTCCTATCTCACCGCATGTTTAATCCCATCGATCTGCCGTTTGATGGGGAAACGAGCCACAGATAATCGTTCAATCGGAGAAAAAAGATGAGCCTCCTTCGCAAGCTGATGGCATCGAGTCTTTTCGTCGCGGTTTACACCGGAATGATGTTCGCCCAGGGTGGCGCCACGGGTGCAATCGGCGGAGTGGTGCAGGACGCTTCTGGTGCCGTAGTGGCGAACGCCAAAGTCAGCATCCAGAGCGAAGCCACGGGTGAAACCTTGCGCCAGGTGACCAGCGATGCATCCGGCTTATTCACCGCCACGTTGTTACCGGTCGGGACATACACCGTGGAAGTGGAGGCGTCAGGATTTCCCCCAACCAAATTTCCCGGGGTGGTAGTTCGTATTACCGAAACAACGCGTATGACCGCAGTCGTCAAAGTGAACACGGTGATGTCAGTTGTCGAAGTGCAATCGCAGGTGGAACAAGTCAATACCACCGACGCCACCACCGGCCAATCGCTGGGGGCTCAGACGATTACCGATCTTCCACTGGCCACGCGAAACTTTCAGCAGTTGCTAACGCTCTCCACAGGCGCTTCCGCTGATTTGAATGGCGCTGCGCAGCTCGGACGAGGCAATGTCTTCATCCACGTCAATGGCGGACGAGAGGACAACAATAACTATCTGATCGACGGCATTACAGTGGCTGATTACGCCTTCGGCGAGTTAACTTACACGCCGCTGCCCAGCCCCGACGCCATCCAGGAATTCAAGGTAAGCACCAGCCTCTATGATGCCTCCCAGGGACGCAATGGTGGCGGCAACATCAACGCCACACTCAAGAGCGGGGCCAATCATTTCCATGGAGATCTGTGGGAGTACTTCCGCAACACCGACCTCGACGCCAACGATTATTTCCTGGGCAAGGTACAAGTCAAGCAGAACATTTTCGGCGGTGACATTGGCGGCCCGATCGGCCCCGATGCCAAGCTGGGCTTCTTCTACTTCAATCTGCAGGGCACGCGCCAGCGCAGCGGCGATTCCGCTGGAACCTACATCAATACCAGCATTCCCTATGTTCCCCTGCTGGACCGCCAGTCCATGACTCAGATGGAGGCGGACTGCGGAGTACCGAGCATTGATCCTGTGGCCTTCAATCTGCTGACGTTCCAAAGCAATCAATTCGGCGCGGGAGCCGGAGGATACCTGTACCCACTGCCGACCAATGTGCCGGCAACCACGCCTTGCCTCACATACGAGCCCTTCGTGGTCACCGATCCCGGCAAGTTCAGCGATAACCAATTCACCGCCAACTGGGACCGCGAATTCCGCGGAGGTAGAGACCGTTTATCCGAGCGCTTCTTCTGGTCCAATTCCGATACCTTCGAGCCTTTCGGCGCCGATTCTTTTGGCATCCAGACCGGAGGGCTGCCGGGCACCAACAACCTGAACTTCCCTTTGGATATTCCTCTGCACAGCCGCTTTGGCAGCATCACCGAAACCCATCTTTTCAGCAACAACCTGATCAATGAATTCCGTTTTGGCGTCAACATCATCAGCGACAAGCTGAACAACCAACCGCCGGTCACCAATACTCAGGTCGGCATCAACCTGCCAAGTGCCACCGGGGTAAACGGCCAGGCGGGCGATCCGAACATTTACAAGTTTCAGTTTGCCACTTTTGCCTTTGGCGCATATCCCACCCAACTCCAGTCCGCCCTTTCGGATAACTACACCTACGTCGACACCTTAAGCTGGACCAAAGGCAAGCACCAACTGCGCTTTGGCGGCGAATTTGACCGCGTCGCCATGCGCCGCAACTTGCCCATTGCGGACAACGGGCTGGTGTTTTTCGTCTCGGGCGCGACTGGCCCCTACACCGACTTCCAAAGTTTTCTGGTGGGCTCGCCGTACTTCGGCGAGGGCGGTGGCGGTCTCGGCAACCACGACTACCGCGTTCCCGGCTACGCCTGGTTCGCGCAGGATGACTATCGGGCGACTAAGACACTTACGCTCAACCTTGGGTTCCGAAACGAGCTCAACGGCGCCCCCTACGATCTGCTTTGCCACACCGGCAACACCAATCCCGACCTGGCGAACGTAACCGGACAGCCCTATGTTTATCCCAAGTGCGTGAACAAATTCGGTCTAAGCGGTATCACCGGGACACTCAATCAAGCTGGTCTCGACAACGAATATGCCACCGTCCCGGAACCGCGTATCGGCTTCGCCTATGATGTGGCCGGACATCACAACACGTCGATTCGAGGCGGGTACGGCATTTACAGTGTTCGCGAGGATTTGGGAGCGGTGGATAATCTCGCTATTGGGCCTCCGAGCTACCCCTTCGGAGTTAACTTTTTGCCGGGAGCCGGCAGTCTGGCGAACCTTTTTGTGCCTAGCCCTACCTTCCAGGGCACTCCAGCTCTGGGCGCTGCTCCCACCCAGGCGTATGTGCCTACGGCTGCGTTATTCGGCGGTTTCCTCGAAGGCCCCCCGCCGTTTTGTCCCGGCACGTTCAATGCCGCGACCGACAACCCGGATCAGTGCATTGGGATTTATACGGGAAACGTGAACAGCTTGATCCAGCTCGCGGTGCCGCTGCATTGGGTCGTCGGTACGACGCAACAATGGAACATTACGATTCAGCGTGAGCTGGGGCGGGACTGGTTCATGGAGCTCGGTTATGTGGGAACCAAGGGCAGCCGCCTGCGCTCCACTTACGATCCCGATCAGGCAGCGGTGGCCACGGTGCAGAACCCGATCACGATTCCCATCAACGCCGCCATCCCTGGTATCAACCCCTGTCCGCCAGCCCAAGTCGTGGGGACCTCCTGCAAGATCATCGATACCACGGCGGAAAACGCCAGCGCGCGGGCGCCTTACCAAGGCATCGCCCCTGCCGATTTCGAGGACTTCGCGCCCAACTCCGATTCCCATTACAACGCCTTGCAGGCCACCCTGGCCCACCACTTCAGCCACGGGCTGTATTTTCAAAGCGCCTATACCTGGTCCAAATCGATCGACGATGTCTCGACCGCATCGGTGGCATTCGTGACCCGGGTCAACAATCAGACCGACGCGGCTGCTTCTCGCGGCCTCTCCGATTTCGATAGGCGGCAGCGCTTCGTGACCAGCGGCGCTTATCAATTGCCCTTCTTCGCCGATGCCAACGGCTTCACTAAGGGAGCATTGGGCGGGTGGGAGGCCAGCGGCGTGATGATCCTGCAATCGGGTGCGCCCATCACGATTTTTGATCCGGCGGGAGGCACTGCCTATGCTCTGGCTAGTTCATCGGCAACTGCCACCTTCGTTCCGGGGTACAGTTGCGCCAACGCCCCCAGCCACGGCAGCCCAGAAGAGCGTCTGGCAAACTGGGTGAATCCGGCCGCTTACACTCCGGATCCTCTAGCTCCGACGCTCTCGTCAGGCAAAGCCAGCGATGCTACTCTCTACGGCGATACTCCGCGCAACTGCATCATCGGCCCGCCGCAGAAGAACGTGGATTTCACGCTCAGCAAGACCTTCAAGCTGCGCGAACACCAGGATCTGCGCTTCCGGACGGACTTTTTCAACCTGTTCAATCATCCGTCGTTCGCCATTCCATCGGCGACCACGCCCGGTTCTGCGCCGATCACCTCAACCGTAGGTACGCCGCGTCTGGTTCAGTTTTCGTTGAAGTATTCGTTCTAGCGCCTGAGACGAATGATTTACTCGTATGCCTCCGGCGGCAATCCCGTAATGCGTATCCCGCCGTGGCCTTTGTGGCGGATGTTCAAGCCGATGAGCAAAGCGGTGATCTGCTCGAGAGTGCGGGCATTTTCCAGTTTGCCGCCATCGATCGCGCGCACACCGGGAATTTTCGCAGCAAGCTTACGAGTGATTTGAAGCGCGTTGGGGTCGTCGCTGCACACGATAACATCGCAGTCGATATCCTTATCCTCGTTAAGAAGATCAGCCGATAAGTTGTGGAACGCAGCTGCGATGCTCACCCCCTTGGGAACAAGTTCCGCAGCTTGCTGCGCTGCCGAGCCTTGCCAGACGCCAAGAGTTCGTGATGCGCGTCCGCCCACTCCGGCGGCGAGCGCGACTGTAGCATCGATAAGAATGCTACCCGCGCGAATCGCCGGTTTGAGCTGTTTGAGCAAAGTGGCTTGTCCCTCGAAGGGCACGGTGAGCACGAGAATATCCGCCGCGGCACAGGCAGAACCGTTTTCCATGCCGGAGACACGGACTTCGATACCGCTTCTCTGATTAATTTTGTCGGCGGCCTCTTGCGCGCGCTGCGCGTCACGCGAACCAAGAATAATAGTCTCTCCCGCTCGAGCCCAGCGCAACGCAAGGCCCATACCGGCGGGGCCAGTTCCGCCCAGAATCGCGATAGGGCGCGAAACAGCTTGGCTCATGCGTTCTTTCTCATGCGAGTGTGTTCAGCGGGAATTCCGCTCACGCGAATTCTGGCTCCAGGATTTCTTCCGTAGTGAACTGATCCAGTGGATGTTTTATGTTAATGCGAGTGTAAGTAGTGTTGCGCTCGGCGGGAATGCGGCCCGCTTCCAGAATGAGCGACTGGAAATCCTCCGGGCTGGTGTATTGTCCAGCCGTGGCTCCGGCTTCGCGTGAAATATTTTCTTCCATCAGCGTGCCGCCGTAATCGTTGGCTCCGGCGTGCAGGCATAGCTGGGAGAGCTGCCGGTTCAGCTTCACCCACGAGACCTGAATATTGTTGATGGAACCAGCCAGCAGCAGGCGCGCCAGCGCATGAACTTTTAGATGTTCTGCCAGCGTCGGCCCATTTCGAGCCAGCCCCTGATGAAACAGCAGTGTGTTCTGGTGCACGAACCCCAAGGGAACGAATTCGGTGAAGCCGCCTGTCTCCCCCTGAATGTCTCGTAGCAAGCGCATCTGGTGAACCCAGTGTTCTGGCGTTTCCGTATGCCCGTACATCATGGTCGAGGTGGTGCGTATACCGCAGCGGTGGGCGGTGCGGATGACTTCGATCCACTGCGCGGTGCTGAGCTTGTTGGCCGAAAGGATGGCGCGAACTTCGTCGTCGAGAATTTCAGCAGCGGTGCCGGGCAGCGTGCCTAGGCCGTTATCGCGCAGCATCGAGAGATAGTCGGCGAGCGGCATTCCAGTCAGCTCGACGCCATAAACAATTTCCATCGGCGAGAAGGCGTGAATGTGCATCCCCGGCACCGCATTTTTCACTGCGCGCAGAATGTCGCGATAGTAAAATGCGGGCAGGCCGTGCGGCAGCCCGCCCTGGATGCAGACCTCCGTCGCGCCCAGTTGCGCTGCCTTAATGGCCTTTTGCGCGACTTGGTCCGGACTTAAGAAGTAAGCGTCAGACTCGCGAGGACCGCGGCTGAAAGCGCAGAACTTGCAACCGACAAAACAAACGTTGGTGAAATTGATGTTGCGATTCACTACGTAGGTCACGAGGTTGCCGGAAAGTTCAGCGCGCAACAGGTTGGCGGCGGCGAGCAGGCCGAGCAGATCGTCGCCTTCGGCGCGAGCCAGCGCGTAAGCGTCTTCCCGCGAGATCGCATCGCCGTTTTGAGCTTCGAGAATCCGTCCAATTGAAGAGCGAACGCAGGGCGCTACGCGCGGCGCGAAGTCGAACCAGTCGAGCAATGGAAAACTTTCCAATTCCGAAGCCGATAGTTTGCGGGACACCAGTTCCTCCGAAGCTGCTGACACTCCAAATTACTCCCAGACACGGCTTTTGGCGAGAGGCTAGCGAAACAAGTCGCTGGCCGCGCGGCGAAGCAAATCGCGGGTGCGGCCCGGGGCTGGTTCGTAGGGAAATCCACGCACGATGCATGCTGGAGTGCGATTGAATTTTCCGCACACGAGTCCAGCGGCGGCAGCTAGTTCATCGGCCACAGCTTCGATGCTGGCCTGCAGTTTGTATCCCTCTGGATCGCGACGCCCACGATCGTCGCGCAGGGCTTTCATGCCTGCGATGCCAATGCAGAAATCCACAAGTCCTTCGCGCCAGGGGCGGCCGAATGAATCGGTGATTAGAACTGGAATAGCGAGTTTAGTTCGCTTCTTGAGTTCGCGATGAAGCTTGCGTGCGGAACGGTCAGGATCGATGGGCAGAAGCAGTGCGTGGCGGCCGCCATCCACATTGGAAACATCCACGCCGCTGTTGGCGCAGATGAACCCATGGCGTGTCTCGGTAATGAGAACGCCGTTTTTTCGCCGGATAACCGCGCAGCTCTCGCGCAATGCGAGTTCGATGACACGAGCATCGAGAGCATATCGCTTGGCCCATGCGATGGATTCGGACGAGGGCTTTATCGCGGCAAGATCAACGGCGCAACCTTCGGACTTGGAGACTATCTTGTGTTTGACGACAAGGATATCGCCAGTCTCGAATTTTAGTCCGCCTGCTCGCAGCCCGTGCAGTAGCTTTTCCGCTAACGAATCGCCGGGTTTGATCTCGACGTCGAGCGGGATCGGGATAAGGCGGAGACCGGCGTGGAGTTGTTTCGAGCTATTTCGCTTTCGGATCCCCGCGGCTCGCCTATTGTGCACCCGGCGCTTGTTGCTCACGAGCCCTCCGCAGCAAGAGAGCTGTTATCGAGCGCCCATCTCCGGAGCAGTGTCTGGGTGCGAGTTTCGCCAGGGTGCGCGAGGAGCCTTTGCAAATCTTCGGGATTATCGACATCCAGCGCGACGCCCGGCAATTGCAGCACAACACAAGGTTTTCCCGTGGCCTGCGCCGCAGCGAGGTGAGGCTTAAAGCTATCATTCCCGAAGCGCAGAGGGAACAAATCCGCGGGTCGGCGGAAGGCGGCGTTGGTTCCACGACCGTCCGCGGCGGGCGCCAGAACTGAACCCTGCTCCGGGGCGCGCGCGAAAATTTGCTCCATCTCACCAGCCTGAATCAGCGGAATATCAGCGGGGATGACCAGCGTGCTGTCGATCCCACGCGAAATGCAGAGACGCGTTGCCATTTCAATGGCGCCGGTTTCACCGGGATTTGCCGGGTCGGGCATGATTTCGAAATCGTACTGCCGCGCCAGTTCAAGCGCGAAGGGGTCGCTCGTTACCAATGCGCAGGACGGCCGGTGTGGCCACGCGGCCAGCGCCGCTACTACGTCATGCAACATCGCTTGCGCCAGTTCCGTCCGCGCTTTTTGATCCAGCACGGTGGCAAGCCGCTGCTTGGCTGCCGATAGATTTTTTACGGGGATAAGAATCACGGCTGGCCGGAGCCGGTGTGGGTCGCCGGTTCGTCAGAAACGGCTTCGCCAGAATGCAGCCCGCCGGTCATGAAAGAGAGTACCGTTCTCGCAAGCGTGGCCTTGTCTTCGGCGGTGCGCATGATGGTTTGCGCACACTGCACCCGCAAACCATTCCCGCGAAGAGCTTCTGCATCGCGGGCATCGCGCGTATCGCAAATCAGCAAGTCAAGAAAATCGCTGTACGCTTTGGCCACGCCCGCGATGGAGCAAGGCAGCCCATGCGCGGTCATCAGAATTCCGGCAGGTCCAGCGACAGCCGCGTTGCCCACGATCGGGCTGATAGCTGCGACCTGGCCGCGGGCACGAAGAAGCGCATCGCGAATTCCAGGCACGGCGAGGATCGGGCCGATGCTTGTGATGGGATTGCTTGGTGCAATCAGCACGATATCCGCGGAGACAATTGCCTCGATCACTCCCGGCGCCGGCTCCGCGTCGGAGGCTCCCGCAAAACGCACCGAGTTCACCGGATCCTGATACCAGCGCTGCACGAAATATTCTTCAAAGCTGAATTCACCGGAGGGCGTATCCACGCGTGTTTCCACCCGCGAGTCGCTCATCGGCAGGATGCGGGCCTTCACGCCGAGCTTGTCGCAAATCGTCAATGTGGCTTCGGTAAGAGTTTTTCCTTCCGCCAATAGCCGCGAACGCAGCAGATGAATCGCCAGATCGCGGTCTCCGGTGTGAAACCACGTAGGCTCGCCGAGTTGTCCCATGGCTTGCAGGCAAAGAAAGGTATCGCCCTTCACGCCCCAGCCACGTTCCCGGCTGAGCAGGCCGGAGAGAACGTAAGTGATCGAGTCAATATCGGGCGAGACATACAATCCCCACCACATCAGGTCGTCGCCGGTATTCACGACCAACGTGATTTCTTCCGGCGGGATCACTTGGCGCAGGCCGTCGACAAACTTGGCGCCTCCCGTTCCGCCGGTGAGCACACAGATCATGCCGCCCTCTTTTCCCTGGCCAGGCCTTCGCTGTCGTGCGCTGCCTCAAGCTTTTGCCCAAGCAATCCAGTTTTCGACATGACGGCCGGCAAGAACTCCGGATAGACGGGCAAACGCTGGCGCAATTGAAATCCCCTACTTTCGGTGCGCAGGCGCAGTTGCTCCAGATGGGGCCAGGGTTTTTCGGGATTGATGTAGTCAGGGGTCAGCGGCGAAACTCCTCCCCAGTCGTTGATGCCGGCATCCAACAACTCTTCATAATACGGCGCATTCAGGTTCGGCGGCGCCTGGATATTGACCGTGGGCATTAACAAACGAGCTACTGCCACGGTGCGGAGCATCTCACCGAGGCTTGGCTCTGGCGTATGAGCCATAGGGATCGTCGGTTTAGCGCGGAAGTTTTGGACGATCACTTCTTGGATATGTCCGTAGCGGTCGTGCAGATGGCGAATCGCGAGCAACGTGTCGACTCGATCTTCAATGCTTTCGCCGATGCCAATCAGCAGCCCAGTGGTAAATGGAACTCCCCGCTTCCCGGCCTCTTCGATAGTGTGCAGACGCTTGGCCGGAACTTTGTCGGGAGCGTTATCGTGAGCCGCTCCGGGAGCAAGTAAGGCGCCATTGGTGCTTTCAAGCATCAGGCCCATGCTCGGCGAGACCGCTGCCAGGCGGGCGATCCACTCGGTGCTCAGCAGGCCGGGATTGGGGTGCGGTAGCAGGCTGGTCTCGCGCAGCACCAGTTCGCACATGGCTTCCAGGTAATGCAGCGTGGATTTGTAGCCGAGATGCCGCAATGTCTCCCGCATTTCGGGAAACAACAACTCCGGCTTGTCGCCGAGGCTGAAGAGAGCCTCGGTGCATCCCATGCGTTCGCCAGCGCGTGTAACAGCAAGAACTTCTTCCGGGTTCATAGTATGCGCGCCGGGATCTCCGGGATCGCGGCGGAAGGTGCAGTATCCGCAATAGTCGCGGCAGAGATTGGTCAACGGCAGAAAAACTTTCCGCGAGTAGGTGATGACCCCTGGCTTGAATTTTTCTTTTGCCGCGCGCGCAGCGGCCAAAAGCGCGGGGAGATCGTTATCATTGCACCTGATTAGTCCAACAGCCAACTCCCGAGAAATCGGCACGCCGGGCTGCATATCGGCGAGTTCCGCCGCACTCCATGAGTCTCGCTCCGGCGCAGCCGTCGTGATGGCAGTCTGGGTCACTGTAGGGATTTCCGAGCCTGCTGATGCAACGAATCATACATCAGCGGCAGTGGCCATGGACTCCGACCGGCGAGAAGCGAGCGTGATAATGTAGGCTGTGGCGAAGAAAAACTCCAGTTACGACATGAGCCTCAGCCCAATCGAATTCCGAAGAGCGATGGGAGCCTTCGCCACCGGAGTGACCATTATCACGGTGGATTTAGACGGCGAGGTTCATGGCATGACCGCTAACGCATTCGCCTCTGTGTCGCTCGATCCATTGCTGCTGCTGGTGTGCGTGGACCGAAGCGCGCGTACCCATGCCCATTTGCACGCCAAGAAGCGCTTTGGGGTCAACATTCTCGCGGAGCACCAGCGCGTGATTTCTGAATATTATGCCCGGCCCCTGGGGGTGCATGAACATGCGGACGAGGACGCGGGAGCACGCTTCGACCGCACCGCGCACGGGACGCCCGTCCTGCACGGTTCGCTGGCATATTTTGAATGCAAACTAAGATCGACACAGGACGCCGGCGACCACACCATCTTTATTGCCGAAGTGGAAGATGTGGTGGTTCGCGAAGGGCAGCCGCTGTTATTTTTCCGCGGCAAATACCGCAACATCGGCGACGAGATAAAGGACTGAACGTGAAAAGGCCCGGCAGCTCTTGAGGGGGATGCCGGGCCAGAGGGACTCGCAGACGTTTCAACCATATTGGCCGTCGGGCGTATTCGGGACAAGGTTAGATGTCACGGTGCGATTGTGACGGATGTCACACGGCATGGCTAAGCCCAAGGACAGCCGCCACTTTTGCGGTCGTGGAACATCTAATCATTGTTGAAAAGCAGGTTTTAGAGGGGAACACATTCATGCCAGAAAAGATTGCAAAGAATGAATCGGAGTGGAGGCAAGAGCTTACTCCGGAGCAATATCATGTGATGCGCGAAGCGGGGACGGAACCAGCTTTTACCGGCAAGTACTGGAAGACGAAGGATGCGGGAACCTATCACTGTGTTTGTTGCGGGGAGCCGCTGTTCGACTCCTCCACAAAATTCGACTCCGGAACGGGGTGGCCGAGTTTTTTCAAGCCGGCGGACGATGGCAAAGTAGAGGAGCACAAAGACCGTAGCTACGGAATGGTGCGGACCGAAGCCCGTTGCGCCCGCTGTGGTGCTCATCTGGGGCACGTTTTTGAGGATGGCCCGGCGCCGACCGGATTACGCTACTGCATGAACTCTGCGGCTCTCGATTTAAAGCCCAAAGACAAAGAAAAGTAAAAACTATTAGGGATCGGAACTATAAAATCGCGAAGAAAAGGGGCACGCCTTAGCGTGCCCCTTTTCAGGGTCTGATAGTTCGCCAGCCCTCACGCGCCCGCAGTCGCTGCCACAGCCTTTGGCGGCTCCGCGATGGGTGGCTTCGGAGGCTCCGGAGCCTTTGCCTGCACGGAAGTATTCTTCTGCTGCTTCTGCTGGCCGCTCCGTACCTCGATGCCGCCCTTCAGCACCGCGCCATCTTCCACGCTGACCCGTTCGGTGAGGACATTGCCGTTCACCACACCTTCACTGCGAATATCCACGCGGTCGCTGCACTCGATGTTGCCCGTGACCTTGCCCATGACCACAACCTCTCGGGCTACGATATCGGCCTGCACCGAACCATTGCGGCCAATCGTTACGCGATGATCGCCGAGCATGATCTTGCCTTCGATCCGGCCATCAATGTAGAGCGCTTCCGAGCCGGTAATCTCGCCCTTGATTATGAGGGACCGGCCGATGGTGGCTTGTTCAATGGGTGCGGTCGTGGTTTTGACCGGGTTGTAAGAGTTAGGGTTGGAGGCTGGCGAGGTAGACCTCACGCCTGAGGCATTATCTGCGGACTGGAGCATACGACCTTCCTTAATTCCCGTGCGGCGCGCCCGGGCGACGCCGATCATTCGGGCGGTCTGGGATCTTGGGCCTTTGGAGGGTTCGTGTCCCTCTGGCCAACCTGACTATCGCACACCGGTAAGGAGTCCTCCGAGATTACGGAAGAGAGTGTACGACCGCGACAAAAGCCGTGTTACTCGGCTTCTTGTAGCGATTGGCTGAGTTGTTCCCACTCCGCAAGAAAGGCGGCGTGTGCGGCTTTGCGCCGGTCGAGCTCCTCCGACTGGCTCTGACTTTCTTCCGCGCTGACGAAGTTCTGAAGGGCCGTTTCACATTGGGCGATCACGGTCTCTGCGCGGCTGATTTCTGCTTCCAGTTCACGGATGCGGTCTTCCATCTTCTTACGCTTGATGGGATTCAGGCGCTTGCCCTTGGCGATGGTTGGCGCAGCTTCAATCGACGCCTGATTGCCATTTGCGGGGCCTTGCCGGGGAGCGTGATCCTCGTGCAACTGCTGGCGGATAGCCTCATTCTGCTTTATGTTCCCACCCTGTTTACGCCAGAGATAGTCCTCGTAATTGCCGGGATAGACCTCAACTTTCCCGTCTCCAATCTCGAAGACCCGCGTGGCCAGCTTGTCGATGAAATAACGATCGTGCGAAACGAACACAACCGTGCCGGTGTATTCCATCAGCGCTTCCAGCAGGACATCCTTAGCGCGCAGGTCAAGGTGGTTGGTGGGTTCATCGAGCAACAGAAAATTTGCCGGGTGCAGCAACAGGCGCAGCAAGGCATAGCGTCCGCGCTCACCGCCGGAGAGTACTCCGATTCTCTTGAACACGTCGTCCTCAGAAAACAGGAAGCAGCCCAGCAGGCTTCGCAGTTCAGTCTGGGTGGAGCGCGAAGACGCCGCGCCGAGATCGTCGATCATGCGCGCCCCCGGATCGAGCTCCTTATACTGGTCCTGCGCAAAATAGTCCGCCTGAACGTTGTGGCCGAGTCGGAATTCACCTTGGGTCGGGCGTTCCTCAGCCGCGAGCAGCTTGATCAGGGTTGACTTGCCGGCTCCGTTCACTCCCACCAAGGCGATGCGATCGCCTTTTTCGATCAAAAAATTGACATCGCGAAAAACTTCCTTCTCACCGCTGGTTTTCTCGCTGAAGCTTCGGCCATCGTTTTTTGCAGGGTAACTTTTAGCCACATCTTCGAACTCGGCCACGATGCGGCCGCTGGGCTTGGGCTGCGGAAAGGAAAAGTGAATTGTCTTTTCCTCCGGCGGGACTTCGATGCGCTCGATCTTTTCCAGTTCCTTGATCCGGCTTTGCACCTGCTTGGCTTTGGTGGCCTGGTAGCGGAAGCGGTTAATAAAGACTTCGAGTTGTTCGATGCGGTCACGCTGATTCTTGTAAGCCGCCTGCAACTGCTCGTTGCGTTGAGTCTTCTGCGAGAGAAATTTGTCGTAGTTCCCGGTATAAAACCAGAATCGCTTGTTCCAAATCTCGGCGATCTTGTTTACCACCACGTCGAGAAAATAACGGTCGTGCGAAATCAGCACCAAAGCGTACGGGTAGTCATGCAAATATTCTTCCAGCCAGTTGCGCGCTTCCAGGTCGAGGTGGTTGGTGGGTTCATCAAGCAACAGCAAGTTTGGTTTTTGGAGCAAGAGTTTGGCCAGCGCCAGCCGCATCTGCCAGCCGCCGGAAAACTCTTCGGTTTGCCGCTCCCAGTCTTCTTTGCGAAAACCCAGCCCCATCAGGACCCGTCCGACCTCGGCTTCAATCGAGTAGCCATCGCGGGTGCGAAATTCGTGCTCCAGGCTGTGATAGCGATCAGCCACTTCGGCATACTCCGGGCTGGTGTGGTCGAGCTCGGAGAACTTGTGTAGAAGAGTCTCCATTTCCAATTCCATGGCCCGCAAATCAGAGAACACCGTCATGCATTCCGCAAAAACAGTACGGCCAGAAAGTGAAAGCCCATCCTGCGGCAGATATCCAGCCGTGGTTCCCTTGGCGACGATGAGCGAGCCGTAATCGAGCGTGTCCAACCCGGCGAGAACCTTCATCAGCGTGGATTTGCCGGTGCCATTCGCGCCCACCAGGCCGACGCGGTCACGCGGCGTAATGAGCCAGTCGGTGTTTTCAAAAAGAAGTTTGTGGCCGAAGCGTTTTCCGGCGCCAGAAAGCTGAATCATGGGCTGGATTTATGGTCTCACAAAACTGTGCTGAGTACCGGGGGACGAGCACCGAGTGGCGAGCGCCGAGTCGGAAGAAGTTCCGAGGGAGAAAGTGCTTAGGATGATCAGGAATGCGCGACTGCGCGGGAGTGGCGGCTTTCCGGATACTTAGCCCAGAGCGCGCTGTGGAACTGAATGCGCTCGAGTGCGCGATCGATCACGGCTTCCATTTCGTGCGCATACTTTACTTCGCGTCCCTTGGCCAAGCGCCGTTTGGCCTCCTCCGGGCTGAACCATGTGGGATGACGCATCGGCTCTTCCGCTGGCCGCAATTCATGGACTTCCATCAGAAAAGCCTTCACCACAAATTCCTGCACGCCGCCCGGCTGCCAGAACACGCCCTTGGAATGAATGTAGAGATGAAAGTGGCGTGGCTCGATGGTGCCCAGAGCGCCCGCTTCTTCCGCCGCTTCGCGCTCTGCTGCCTGACTGTGTGATAGCCGCGCATCAGTCGAGCCTTTGGGAAAGGTCCACTTGTTTCCGCCGTTGGTATTTACCAACAGAAACTCAACTGCCGTGCCCCGCCTGCGAAAGCAGACTGCAGCTACTTGCAACGGCAGAGATTTCGAACCCCGCGCTGATCCCATGGCGGCGATCTCCTAGGAACATTAGGTTACTAAAAAGATATTTCACGAATGTTAAAGTGCAACCAAAATTGTGCAGTCTGGTGATTACTAAAGGGCCACCGTGCCAAAATGGGATTAGTATCCTGCAAGTGAGCCGGGGAGAGCCATTGAAAGCCGCAATCCTCAGAACCGCCAAACAGCCTCTACAAATTGAAGATGCGCCCAAACCTCGCCTCGGTGCAGGACAGGTACTGCTTCGGGTTCGTGCTTGCGGAGTCTGCCGAACAGATCTGCACATCGTCGAAGGCGAGTTGCCGCCTCAAAAGGCCGCACTGATCCCCGGCCACCAAATCGTGGGGGATATCGTCGACGGCGCCACTGCCGAATTGCCCATCGGCACGCGGGTGGGTGTTTCCTGGATGGGCGGCGTAGACGGAGACTGCCCATACTGCCGTCGCGGACTCGAGAACTTATGCGATGCGCCGGTCTTCACCGGATACACAATTGATGGTGGCTATGCGCAGTATGCTGTAGCGCGCTGGGATTTTGTGTATGAGCTTCCCCCGGAACTGGATGACCTGCACGCAGCGCCTCTGCTTTGTGCCGGCATCATTGGCTTCCGCAGCCTTCGAGTGGCGGGCGTTCAGCCCGGCGACCGGGTCGGACTGTTTGGTTTCGGCGCCTCCGCGCATCTGGCAATCGCGGTCCTGCATGCATGGAACTGCGAAGTATATGTCTCGACGCGCGGAGAATCACATCGCAAGCTTGCTGCGTCGTTAGGGGCGAAGTGGGTGGGAGCTGAAACCGACAAGCCACCAGTCGAACTTGACCGGGCAGTAACTTTTGCGCCCAGTGGAGACGTTGTGATCGCGGCGCTTGCCTGCTTGCGAAAAGGAGGCGTGGTAGCGATCAACGCCATCCATCTCGATCGCATTCCCGAATTCGATTATGACCGCCTTTTATGGGGAGAACGCCAAATCCGAAGTGTCGCCAACATGACTCGATCCGACGCGCGCGATTTTCTCAAAATCGCTGCGGAAATCCGGCTGGAGCCCAAGGTGACCGTCTTTCCTCTGGAACAGGCCAATCAAGCCCTCGCCGCGATCAAAAGTGACGAAATCGACGGAGCGGCTGTCATCTTGCCCTGAGCCGTCGAAAACGATCGACTCGCGATAGGGCTACAAAATTAAGGATAGATAAAACAGAAAAATTGGTCGGGGCGCGCGGATTTGAACCGCGGACCCCCTGCGCCCAAGGCAGGTGCGCTACCAGGCTGCGCTACGCCCCGACAAGACTAGCAAGATTGATTCTAAAGTACTTTCCAACTTTATTACACTCCCAGTTCTTGATTTCCCGCCTCGACCGTGCACAAACCGTGCATTTATTCGCTCATTGCACCATGACTGTGCGCGTTTCTTCCCCTAGCGCCGGAGTCATCTCGCTGGCCCGGCGGTTGAGCTTTTCCAGAGCTTCGCGCTTCATCTGCAGTTTCATCTGCGAGTACTTCTTGAAGACTTGCGCGTCTCCCTGGCGAAGCATTTGTGTCACCCACTCATCGGCTACGCCTCCAGCACTCAGCCGCGTGGCATAAGTGGATCGAAGGTCGTAGATTCGGAAGTAGGGGACGTTGGCCCGCCGAAGAGTCTTGTGCCAAACCGTCTTGAACGTGGTTTGGTGTCCGCTCCGATTCCGATCGCTCGGGAATAGAAACGGACTGTCCAGCGAAATGGCCATCTGCCGCCGAAAGGCTTCAACAGCCAGTGGAGTGAGGGGCACTTCGGCGATACCGTTCGGAGTTTTCGAGTCTGGGATCCAGACGACCGCATTTCGAAGGTCCACCTGATCCTTCCTCATCGGAGCCAGTTCTTTGTAGACTCGCAACCCCGTCTCCGTGATGATCCGCACGACATTTCTCAGATACTCGGAACCGTGAAACTCGATCCGTTCCTGCTCCGACCAGACAACGTAATGCGGCCGAAACAATCCTTTCACGGCGACTGGGAATTCCACCCCCGAACAGGGATTGGCTGCGAGTATCTTCTTGCGGACCGCCACATTCAACATACGCCGGAGGACCCGAAATTCCTGGTGCACAGTGGTCGGTTTGATGATTCCCTTTTCTCGGTAACCACGCGCGACTCTTACCCGAACTCGCCGCCGAAGACGACTACGAAGATAGTCTTCGATTGCGTCGGCTGTGATATCCACCAGTTTTCTGCCCGGGAACGCAGTTTTCAGATGGGTTGCGCAGCGCATGTTCGCTTGGTGGGTCTTGGGGGCTCGTATAGGCGGTTTCGAATAGTTCTCGAGAAACGAATCCACCCATTCTCCAAAACCTAGGGCCTCTCCTTTGCGAATCACCTCTAGCAGGTTGCCGTCCCTGGCTTGTAGCCGCTCTCGAAGTTTCCTGTTGGCTTCTTGCCAGTCCTTGGTATGGGTGGACTCTCTGCAGGGCTTCCCGTTGCGATCCCTGTATCGAATCCACAAAATCTTGCCATCCTTGCGTCGATAGACAACCCCGTCGTGTTTCTGTGGTTTAGACATTCACCATCTCCTGTCTGAATGAAGCGCGGAATGACTCGAGATCCGATTTGAGGAACCGGATGTTCCGACCCATTACGCGGAGATGGGGAATCTGCTTTCGTTCAACCCAAAGATACACAGTCTGCGGACTCACTCCAAGGAATTTTGCTGCCTCCTTCACATTCAGCGGACGATCGAGAGCGTCGTCCGGCGGTCCCCGCCGCTCAAGCACGACTGACAGGTGGGAATGTTGGCTGGTTCCCATCGCATACTCCTTACAGCTTGTGCTGCAGACCGGACCGTGAAGGTCACGATTGCCAACAGCTTTTACATCCAGCTTTGTATTCGGTCAAAGTTCCCACACCTCTAAAGACTGTCTGAATTCCGGTTGAATCAGGCGATTTGACCGAAATTTCATTCGGAGGTAGGTTTCTGGTGCTCGTGACGGGATACCACGCCTTGGGAGACAGGAGCCCACCGTGCTTGCATCGCTCGACGACGTTCGTGAAGGTCTTCGCGCTACTGGCTACATTGCCGATTCGATAGCAATAACGACGGTTTTTCTGGCAGCCCAACTGCATAAGCCAGTTCTACTCGAAGGGCCGGCCGGCAGCGGCAAAACGCAACTCGCATATGCGGTTGCCGAGGCTGCAAATACAAGTGTCGAGCGGCTGCAGTGCTACGAGGGCATCAATGACGAGAAAGCCATTGGGAAATTTGATGAGCCGCTGCAGAGGCTTTGCGTCGAGCTGAAGGCGAAGTCTAGCAGCGTCGATTGGGAATCCTTGCAAACCGAATTGCATAGCCAGAAATTCTTCAGCGCCGGCCCCCTGCTGCGCGCTTTGCAATACGAAAAGCCCTGCGTTCTGCTGATCGATGAATTAGATAAAGTCGACCTCGCGTTTGAAGCAATGTTGTTGGAACTCCTCAGTGTTTGGACGCTCAGTATTCCGAAGCTCGGCACGATTCAGGCGAAGAGCATTCCCTTCGTCGTGCTCACCTCCAACGAGGAACGTCGCATCGGGGATCCGTTACGCCGGCGCAGTTTTTATCTTCGCATTGAACACCCCACAGCAGAGCGAGAAGCACAGATTGTTGCATTGAGAACGCCGGATTCCAGTTGCGAGTTTCATGCCGGTATGTCTGGACTGGCCAAAGCCTTGCGCGGCTGGAGCCTGGAAAAGCCGCCTTCTGTTTCCGAGATCCTCGATCTCGCGCAGGCACTCAAAGTTCTCGGAACAGAACAAATCACAGGGGACATGCGAGACATCCTGCTGCCGTTGCTAGCCAAGACCGACGCTGACCGGCGCAAATTACTAATGCGCGACGGCTTTGCCAGCCTGATATATGACGCGCAGCAGTACTGTGCCGAGGCTCTGAAAGGGAGTGGAGCATGAAATTAGCATTTATTGTCACAGAGATATTTTGCACGTTCTCGTTTTGCTGGGCGCAATCAAGCAGAGCACCGGCACGGATTGAAGCCGAGTACTACGTCACCGCCTACGCCCAACACTATGGAGTGCCGGTCACATTCGTGCGCGCCATCATTGCACGCGAGTCGAACTGGCGACCATGCGCGCTGTCCCCTAAAGGCGCGCTAGGGGTAATGCAGTTGATGCGCGGAACTGCCGACGGGTTGGGCCTGATCAACCGTTGCAATATCGATCAGAACGTTGCGGGTGGCGTGCGTTACCTAGCGTGGTTGATGAAACGATTTCGTAGCGATCTCAGACTGGTGGCTGCTGCCTATTACGCGGGCCATGGCGTAATCGACAGACGAGGGCTTGCTTACCGAAATTCCGACGTCTTCGCCTACGTCGTAACAATCAGAGCGACTTATCTCCGAGAATCCGGAACTGGGCCAAGAATTGCGAACAACATTATGAAAAGAGATGTGAGATGAAAATTTGTTTGAGTTTGGTGCATCTGACAACGATCAGTCTCTTGCTTCTCCGGATAGCCTCAGCCCAAACCGAGTTGCCGCAAGCCCGAATCGTGACCTTGAATGTCGAACCAGAGCAGGTCGTAATCTTGCACGTGCGACCGGGATACGTCAGCTCGGTGCGGGTGCTGGAGGAAGTGAGTTCAGTAGTCTTGGGTGATCCGGGAGCCTTTAAGGCCGAACATTCTGAAGCAGAACCGCAACTGGTGTTCTTCAAGGCAACTAGCGCAAAACCCGCCCAGACCAACGCTCTGATTACGACCCGAGGAGGCCATGAGATATCACTCAGCCTCGTGAGCCAAGGACAATCAGACCACAGTGACGTGGTCGATTATGTTCTCAATTGTGAACGTCCGCACGGTTTCCTGATTGCGTCAGCTCATCCGAGCTTTATTGTTGGTGAAACCAAGAACATTGAGCCAGACCCGGCGGCAAGCACCCCCCAAGAGAGAAGCAAAGAGCAAGTATTGTTCAGGGCAGAGCGGCTGGAAAATCCGCATTGGGAGGGCAAACTCTTGCGCATCGCGGTGGGACAGACGACAGAGCAAGAGGAACAGATGGCCGTGCCTTTCGCGGTTCTTAACTCTTCTGCGCGAACCATTGAAGTGCTGCCGCCGCAGGTACAGCTGAGCGGGACATCGAGAGACAAGCACCGGAAGGCGATCAAGGCCGAACCGGTGGCGATTAAAGATTATTGGATGACCACACGCAGACTGGCACCTGGCGACAGGGCCGAGGGAGTGCTTGTGTTTGATCGGCCGAGCTTCAAGGAATCAAGGGAACGGCTGTTGTTGGCGATTGCCCAAGCCGAAGAGGTCGACCGTCCAGTTTTGGAGCCCATTGCATTTGTGGCTCCGCTGGCAGGAGGTGCAAAGTGACTCGCTCCAACGGACACAGTGACAATGGCAACGCTGGAGTGGTGGAGGAGGCAGACGGAAATGAAGTCTTCAACAACGTCCCGATCCCACCGCTCGCAACCACTGCATTGCCGGAGCTACCGACAAGAGCCAAGCAGAGAGGCAGCCAACAGATCCAACAAAACCGATTCGTAATCATCGGAGCGGGAGCGATCGTAACGGCGTTGTTGATCTTCGTTGCGATCTCAATGCCTCATCGGGGCGGACCACAGAAGGCGAAAGGCCTTAATGGAGTGGCCACCCAAGAATCGGCATTGGACACCAGCAGCAACGACAGGAGCCTATTCCCGATCACCGATTCCGGGCGGCCCGATGCAAAAGAAACTCATCAAGGCTTTCTGAACGAACGTGACCTGCAGAGAACTGTAATCCGTTCGCCATCAAACGCTACGCAGACAAGTCGGACGAACGCGGTGGGGACCTTGGGCTCGATACCACCCTTCGGAGACCAACCATGGCAAGCGCCGCCCTTCCAGTCGGGATCGAGTGCTGAGACTTCCGACGTGGGTAAGGTGGAGCGTGAGGCGATGGAGAAGTCTTCGTTAATCTATGTGCGAAACGTTTCTGCCACTCAAGCTGGTTCCCAGCTTCACAACGGCGCACCACCCGATTTGGAATTGGGTTTGGCTACGGGCACGCGGCTGCGAGCGCGTCTAGAATCGACTGCTAGCACGGCGGTACGGGCGCCTGTACTCGCGGTTATTGAATACAACTATGAACAAAGTGGCCAAATCATCGTTCCTGCGGGAGCCAAAGCGGTCGGCCATGTCAGGGATGCCAACCGTTCGGGGTATCTTGACCTTCGGTTTGATTCGTTACTTATGCCGGACGGTGCGTCCGTTCCCATCGAGGCTGTTGCGACAGACTTGGACTTGCGACCACTGAAAGGAAAAGTCGAAGGCAAGAACACGGGGAAGAATGTCCTCGTCAGGTCGCTCTCCGGAATCGGTCAAGCCGGATCCATGTTGTTAGGGCAAGGTAGTTTGAACCAACCGCTGAGCGAGTCCGATCTTATGCGAGAACGTGTCAGCACCAACATTGGTGAGACAGGGGATGAGGAGGTCTCTCGATTGGCAGTGGCGCAGAACATTGTAGTGACGGTTTCTGCCGGGGCACCCATCTACGTTGTTCTTGAACAGACGCCTAAGTCCGATCAAGCTGTCGCCCCAGCCAGCCCACGGGACGCTCCGATCAACCAGTCGTCCAATGTTGACCAGTTGCGGCAATTGCTCCACTTGCAACAGGAGTTAAATCAATCAACTTCAACCAATCCAGCGGCGCAGTAGGGGATGGTCAGAAAAGGCCAGAAACCTCGTAGTTTAAAGTTCCCTGAAGTTACGCTTGCGAATTCTATTGTGGACTGTTTCTAGAGGGTATACGTTCCTGTTGAATATGGCATTTCCAAGCGCGTGGCTACTATTAGCGTTCACAATGCGTGAATGATTCACGACAAATGTCAGGATACTGGACATACAAGGAATGCAGAGACAAGTTAGTCCGCTCCAATTGCACCTCTGAATTACTCTCGAAACCCGCCACCTCTACGCCGGACTCATTACGGCAAGCCGGAAGTTACCGATCACCACACGACTCGATTTCTTTCTGGGTCGGTAAACCGCCCGAAGTGGCCATAATCGTAGCGATCGCGCTTCGCGTGCACTTCGACTCCAGTTGCGGTCTGACGTCGAGCAGCGCATCCAGATCGTCGACCCGAAAATTCAGCATCGCCGGCTGCCGCAGGGGAAAGTAATCGGAATCCGCGGGAGAGAACGCCACGACCGCACGCGCGCGGCGATGCGAGGCGTCAAACCCGAAGCATCCAACGCGCCTCTCGATGCCCAGATGCTTCTCATACCAGGCGTAGAGAGCCTTGGAATCCTTCGACCGAAAAAATGCACCGCCGATTCGGGCAGCCTTTGCCATCCTGCCCCTCACTGCCTCTGTGTATAAGGCGCGTCCGACCGTAAACCGGTATCAAAGCAAATGTCCAGTCTAGCCGCGAGGCTGACTTCGACCGAGCTGTGGGAGTCCCGCCACGTCTCGCTCTATCGAAATTTCGGAAGCGAGTTTTTTGCAGAGCAAGACTTCACGCTTCCGTCATTTAACCAAGGCGTCAACCGAGTCTTCATCTCTAGCACCGAAGGTGACGGGAGGCTGATTGGCCGGTACCAGCAGGGTCTTATAAACCGCGGTTGGCGCTAAAAGCAGTGTTCGTCTCAACCCAGCCTCCGCCAACCTTGGCAGTGCTTAAATCACCAAATACAATTGGTGACAGAGGCGGTTTCTGCACACCGCAGGGAATTTGTTATGAACTCCGAAGTCGTCATACAGCGATCGCCTTCCCTCAATTTAAGACGGGCCGAATCTTGGGTGTTCCTAAATCTTTCACGGGAGACCAAGACCAATGCCACGAGTAGATTCGTTTTACTCCATCGATGAAGAGAAAAAAACCGCCGAGAATCGCGTCCACCACAATAACAGTGCATGTCGTCTAGGACGTGCTATTCCGGTGCATGATCGGCTCCAAGGAACTGGCAACTACCGATTGTGCGGGGACTGCCACGTCTTGAACGCTAAGGGTCAATAGACATCGCCTGGGCAGAAAGCTGATATTCGCCGCGACTGGGACGGGGCCTTGGCGTTGATCGTCTTCGAGCAGCTTTGTAGTGGCTCCGAAGCAATTCAAAAAATCACTTCCGAACGTACAACTCACCGCCGGCCCGCGTGGGGAAGCTGTGTAAAAGATGAATTTGAAAAATACAGGCCAGCTACTTTCGCTAAACAACCTGCCAAGCAACAAAAAGCCAACCCGTTGCCTAAATTGTGGCAGGGAAATAGAGTAGCGGCCCGCGACCTTCATATTCGAGGGTGAATCATGGGAAATCCTCTTACCTGTCAGTCGAGCGTGCCTGTAATTGGAAACTCATCGCCTGAAGGCGCGTTACATAGCACGCTGAATGCACGCCATTGCCCCACTCATCAATGACTGCATCCTCCAAGGCGATGGGGGTTCCACAGAGGACGCAGCGCACAAAATCCTTCTTCTTGTTTCCCAACATTCTGAAAATCCCTTGGAAAAGGTCGATCAGCTTGGCGGGTGATGGGTGGGGCAATGTGATGGACGATCCACCAGAGCGGGGATCCAACTTGTCGGTCACATACGCCTGATTTCCCGATAAGGAGTGCGTGCTCGAACTATCCAACTCTAGCACTGATATGTCCGATATCGAACATAGATTTTAGCCAGACCATTACCGAAGATTGGTCATTGGCGGATCTTTCACAGCTTTTCAAGCGGAACGATGGAATAGACGCCTCTGCCGGAATCTTCCGTCAGGAACGTTCTAATAAATTCTTCTAGTT
>JBAUVJ010000514.1:0-2359 GCA_049583165.1 Candidatus Sulfotelmatobacter sp.
CTGCCGGCATTGCCCCGCGTGTCCGCCTGAGGCGTGTTCACGCCGGCTGCGAGCTGCGCAAGGAAAGTGAAGTTGCGGCCGTTCAGAGGAAGATTATTGACCTCGCGCTCGCCGACCACCTGGCCCACAGAAGCATCTTCAGCCTGGAGCGCCGGAGGGGTCGTGTTCACCTCGACGGTTTCGCTGACAGAGCCGGGTTGGAGCTGGAAGTTCAGCAGCACTCTGGCGCTCACGTCGACGGTGATGTGGAGATGGGATTCAGTCTTGAACCCTTGCGCGGAAGTTTCCAGCTTGTAGGAGCCGATTCTAACGGGGCTGAAGTCATAGACTCCATCGGCTCCGCTGTTCGTGGTCAGGGTGGTGCCGGTGCCTTCGTTGATAAGCGTGACTTTGGCCCCGCTTACCACCGCGCCGGAGGCGTCTGTGACGGTACCGGTGATGGAACCGGTATCAACTTGAGCATGGAGGGTGCTGACGCCGAGGATAACGCAAACTGCCAACGTCAGGAATCCCTGCAACGTGCAGGAAGAGATCCGTCGTTTCATGAGCTCTCCTTTGAGCTTCCGGGCTTGCCTCGAAGCAAGCCTCCCACTGAATCAATTTGTGCTGCCCGCAAGAACGGCGAAAAATGTAATCGTATACATCGACATTTACACGCATGTAAACGTTGTCTTTTAAGGCGAGTGCTACCATAGATCAGGAGCAAATTCGTTGTCAACCAAAAAATAGTCGTTTTGTACTAGCTGGAACCAAGGCCAAAAATCCAGCCCGATTTTGGCGCAAGAGTGGGCCGGGATTGAGGTCGATCGCGCTTGCCCAATCCGGCCGCCAATTTTGAGGAGTCTGGGCTCGAGTCGGCGGCTGGAGAGTGGTGCTAACATCGGCGTCGTGGATCATGAGGAGCGCGAACGTTTAAGGATGGAGTTTCGCGGAAATCAACATCCTCGGCTCTCTCGCCGGGCTTTTTTGAGGTCCATAGGTTGGGCTCCGGCGTTATACATTGCAGCGCCTTTTCAAGGATTACCGATCCTGCGCCCGACTGGAATCCTAGGCCAGCGACCTTCTTCTTTTCCGTTTGCGGATTCGCGCCTCATCCCCCACTACCCGAGCAAGGCTCCGCTGGATGAGGTTTTGCGTTTAGTCACTCCCGGCCTGGATGAGTACATCACCGAGAAGTACGCCTTCGAGGTCATGGAAGTCCTGAGCGCGTGGAGTAAGGATCTACGAGCCGCGGCAGTTACTTCGCAGGTTCCCAAGTTTCTCGCGCCCTCGATTCAGGCTGCCTCGTTACTGCCGACCGAAGAAATCAGTTTGCGTTCGGGGCCAGGGATTGAAGTTTCACGCAGGCGCTTCTCCGCCAATGTGGGCCTGGGCCGCGAGCATTTTCTTCGAGAGGTTAAACGGTACGTCTCCGAGCTGGGAAAAATAGAAACAGCAGAATTCCAGATTGTTGGAATCGAAGCGGCGCAAAATGCCGATAGCCCGGTCCGCGTGGACATTCGCTATGACTTGGTGGGCGCGCGCGAGAACGCCAGCCGTGAGGAACGGATCGGGCTCTGGCGCACCCAATGGTCGCACGACAGTTCGAACGGATGGCACGCGGTACGCTGGGAAGCGACCGAAGAAACTGTCAGCCGGGTGCGCGAACCATGGTTCGTCGATGTCACCGCACAGGCACTTGGCCAAACAGAATCCTACAAGCGACAGATGCGGCGCGGCGCGGACTACTGGCGTACCGTTCTCGATGGCGCCTGCGGAATTGACGTTTACGGGAACAACGGCGTGGCCGTTGGAGACATCGACAACGATAGCTCCGATGACCTTTACGTCTGCCAACCGCCGGGGCTTCCCAACCGCCTCTATCGCAACCGCGGCGATGGCAGCTTTGAAGACATAACGGACGAGTCGGGGCTCGGCCTGCTGGATGGCACGGCCTGCGCTTTGTTTGCCGATTTCGAAAACAAAGGATTGCAGGATCTGCTTGTGGTATGCGCCGCCGGGCCACAATTATTTCTGAATCAGGGCAAAGGGAAATTCAAACGCAAGGCTGATGCTTTTAAATTCATTCAACCTCCGCAGGGAACTTTTACTCATGCGGCGATCGCCGACTACGACGGCGACGGACGGCTCGATATTTACTTCTGCCTGTACTCCTACTATCTCGGGCTGGATCAGTATCACTATCCCGCGCCATATTTCGATGCGCGCAACGGCCCTCCAAACTTTCTGTTCCACAACGAGGGCAACGGAACGTTTCAGGATCGCACGCAAGCGGCGGGACTCAATGCGGAGAACGATCGTTACAGTTTTGCCTGCGCCTGGGGCGACTACAGCGCGGACGGTCACCCCAGCCTTTACG
>JBAUVJ010000515.1:0-2077 GCA_049583165.1 Candidatus Sulfotelmatobacter sp.
GTGCGAGGCGAATCAAACGATTCATGACTGGGGGGATCTCCTGTTAAGCTTTTCCTGCTGGTTTGCAAGAACTGAAGACAGGTTATACCGGGTCAAAATTCTCGCCAAGGACACATAAGGGCATTGGCCCTAGTCACACAGGGATGCACTGCCGGGCCTGTCCTTCTGGATTCCCGATTCGGACTCCGGCTTCAACCAGCGCTTCCCGCACAGTTAGGATCCGGCAGCCGCTTCGTGCGGCGCAGGATACTGCCGCCTCCAGCAGTGCCGGGGTGCAGCCAAATGGCGAGGGATTGGGCCGCACATCGTGGGTGTAAAAAATGAGCCAAGTGCTGCGTTTTGCGTTCTTCGCAATCAGATCTTCAGCCAGCGGGGCGCGGTCGACATCGCCGTACAAACCATTGGCCCGCAAAAGGTTAAGGTCGATCTGCGGCCCGTTGAATCCGGGAACGATGCCGCGTGCGCTGGTCAATTCTCGCCCCAGCTTCCGCTTGGCCTGGAGCGTGACCGCTCCAAACGGATATGCGAAATTCGGGGAGCTCAGCCCGGACGCCTTCTCGATGGCAACGGCGCCCTTGTTCACATCTTCTCGGAACTCGGCGTAGGAAACGGAGCGGCAGGAAACATGGCTGAAAGTGTGGCTGCCCAGTTCGTGGCCGCGTTCGAGCAGAGAATCGATATCTTCGGAACGAAAATGCTCTCCCTGCTCGTTTGCGACATTCATCAACCCAGCGGCCGTGTAGTAAGTTCCCCGAGCTCCGAAGCGTTCCAAAATAGGCCCACCTACCGAGAGAGCGGTGCGGGGAAAATCATCGAAGGTAAAGGATACGATTGAACCACTGCTGCCGAGCTGCACAGAACGCCGGTAGAGCGAACACAGCAGCTCGCGGCGCACCGCACCAAGGCTGGATCGCAAGCTCACGCGGGCGTCACCACCATCTTGTCGTCAGTCGTCTTCTCCCCAGCGATCTTGTCATCCACCACCACATCGATGACGCCATCGTCGGGTATTTCCCGATCCTTAGGAAATCTGAGGGAGAGAACTCCTTCGCTCGATCCGATCTCCTCCATGCCAAGATCGCCAAACACCTGCCCCGACGGAGCATTGCGCGGAGTCTTGCGGTAATTCGCGAAGAAATCCTTGCCCGTCTCCGCGATGTAGCGGCGAATCACGCTGGCCAGAAATGCGTGCTCCACCCGCTTGGATTGAATGCGGCAACTGAACATCAGGTCGGTCATTCGAGGCTCGCGGCGATCCACAATGGAAAAACCGATCACTCCGTAAGTGCCAAAGCGGTCCTCGCAACTAAGTACAAAGGTATCGATGTAAGGGACAGAGAGCAGATTCCGCAGGACTTCGCGATCATATCGGTTCCCCGAGAAGTTCATCTGGTTGGTCCGTTGGGTCAGCTCGTGAACCCGCTCCAGGTTGTCCTCGGTCATCGGACGAACTGTCAGTTGAATCTCGCAGTCCCGCAGGAACGCCATGTAGTCGTGGCTGAAACTCTGCGCCACCGTCTGCCGGTTGGCCTCTACCTGATAGAGCTTGCGCCGCTCCCGGCTTTCGGCGGTCACCGGAACCTGGCAATCGCTGCGCTCCGGCAGAGTGCGGTAGTCGAGCGCGTCCAAAATTTTCAGTTCGGGGCAGGCGGCTTTCACTTCTCCCAACTCGAATTTCGAGTCGTCGACAAACAGCAGGGCATCGATGCCGATATTCAGCTGCTGGGCAATGGCCGCGATACCCTGGCTTTTCGGGCTCCAGGAAACTTGCGGACAAAGGAAGTACTCCTCCAGCTTGAATTTCTTCAGCACCTGCAACGCGTCTTCCAGATTATTTTTGCTGGCAATGGAGTGCAGAATGCCGCGCTGATCGAGGTCCTGAATGATGGCTGCGATCCCCGGTTTCAATACCAGCTTCTCCGGACCGTCCTCGACCAGCACGCCATCCCACAGAGTGTTGTCGAGATCCCACACCACGCATTTAATTTTTTTCTCGCCCTTTTCCGGCTTGCCGTTGGTTTTCTCGTTTCCGGTCTTTTCCCCAATCTTTCGGCTCTCAACCAGTTCCGAAACGAAA
>JBAUVJ010000516.1:0-20982 GCA_049583165.1 Candidatus Sulfotelmatobacter sp.
CACCAATGCTGCTTTCATCGTGAAGGAAGGATTCAAACTCCCTGAGGACGGGTTGTATTCTGGATTCAACGCGGGGTCGAGCAGCTACGATAAAACCACATGGAATTATGAGGAGGGTGGAGATTTCAGCGGCAAGACCGACGTCCCGGCTGGCTTTGTGCACGCTGCCGTTCCGTCGCCATCCCCTGCTGCGGCACATTCTGCGACACCATCAGCGGCAACGCCTCCGCCGGCATTGCCGCCTAATGTCGCCTACGATTTGACGCTTCAGCATCCGCGATGCGTCTTCCAGTTGATGAAGCAGCAGTATTCCCGCTATACCCCCGAAACCGTTGAACGGATCACGGGAATACCGAAGGACCAGTACCTGAAAGCCGTGGACATGTTTACGTCCATCCGCAAAGATGGCGACATGAAGAAAGTCGCGACGATTATCTATGCCGTGGGATGGACGCAACATACGTTTGGAACGCAGATCATCCGGACCGCCGCCATGATTCAACTTCTGCTCGGCAACGTCGGGAGAGCGGGCGGCGGCGTGAACGCTCTCCGTGGCCATTCGAATATCCAAGGTGCAACGGATATGGCGGGGCTTTACGACTCGATGCCGGGATACCTGAAGGGTCCGGTTCCCGACGATAAAGATTTGGCTACCTATCTAAAGCGCACCACGCCGACGTCGTCGAAACCGACTCCGTGGGATTCGATGAACTACTACGCGAACACGCCGAAATTCATGGTTTCGTTGCTTAAGGCGTTCTATGGCGATGCTGCCAAGAAGGAAAACGACTTCGCCTTCGATTACTTCCCCAAACCCGGCCAAGATTGCTCGTGGACGCACATTTGGGACGACATGTACAACGAGAAAATCAAGGGCATGCTGGCTTTCGGAATGAACGGAGTAATGATTGGCCCGGACACGAACAAGAACATCAATGCGCTGAAAAAGGCCGATTGGCTCGTGGTCGGCGAAATCTACGAGGATGAGACCAGCGACTTCTGGCGCGCGCCGGGAATCACGACAGAAGAGCAAAAGAAAATCAATACAACCGTTTACCGTTTGCCGTGCGCGGGCTTTGCCGAAAAAGATGGCAGCATGACAAATTCCGCGCGCTGGGTCACGTGGAAATACGCCGCCGTCCCGCCTCCGGGGCAGGCGCGGCTCGATCAGGACATCATCGCCCAGATTTTCTTGCGGGTTCGCGCTCTCTACAAGAAAGAGGGCGGAAAGTTCCCCGATCCTATTCTGAATGCGAGTTGGGCATACGCGGACGCGGCTCACCCTCCACTTGCGCAAGTGGCGATGGAACTGAACGGTCGGGCACTGGCCGACCTGAAAGACGAAGCAACGGGGCAAGTAATCAAGGCCGGCCAGCAGTTGCCGGGCTTTGCATGGTTGAAAGACGACGGCACTACGATGTGCGGCAACTGGATTTATTCCGGCATGTGGACCGAAGCGGGATCGCAGGTTCAGCGGCGAGGTACGGAAGATCCCTCCGGCATGGGCGTGTTTCCTAACTACTCCTGGTCGTGGCCGGCGAATCGGCGCGTACTTTACAATCGCGCCTCCTGCAATGCGGAGGGGAAGCCGTGGGATCCTGAGCGCAAGCAGGTTTGGTGGAATGAAGCGGCGGGCAAGTGGGTTGGCAACGATGTGCCGGACTTCAAGCCGGACTCCCATCCGAAAGATCATATGGGGCCGTTCATCATGAATCCAGAGGGCATTGGACGCTTGTTTGCGCCGATCGGTGTGCTCGCAGACGGGCCGTTCCCCGAACACTATGAGCCGATTGAAAGCCCGATCAAGAACCCGTTGCATCCCGATCAATCGAATAATCCGCTCGTGAAGAAATTCAAGACGCCGTTCGACAAGTTCGGATCGCCGGAAGAATACAGCATCGTTTGTACCACCTACCGGCTGACCGAGCAGTATCACTACTGGACGAAAAATAATCCGATGAACGTGCAGTTGATCCCGGAGCCGTTCGTGGAGATTCCGGTGGAACTGGCGGACGAAAAAGGCATTCGTGGGACGGACAAGATCAAGGTAATTAGTGCGCGCGGAACCTACATCGCGAAGGCCTTTGTCACGCGTCGTCTGAAACCGATGATGATCGACGGCAAGAAGGTTTATCAGATTGGATTGCCCATCCACCAAGGCTTCAGGGGCATTCAAGAAGATGCAGAACGAGATGCGCGTACGCCGGCAAATCTACTCACGCCCGCAGTCACTGATCCGAATGCGCACACCCCTGAATCCAAGGGCTTTCTAGTGAAAGTCGAGAAGGCGTAGGAAAAAGACGATGAGCCAGGCCTCAACAGAAATCGTTCGAATTTCAGGTCACGCCGGGGCAGTTCCAGGCGCGGGCTTGAACCGTGAATTCACGGTTTGCAAGCTGGTGGATACGAGCACGTGCATCGGCTGCAAAGCTTGCGAAGTGGCTTGCCTCGAATGGAATGGCTACACCTTCACGGAAACGACCTTCGACAACACCTACCAGACGATGCCGGAGACGGCATGGAATTACTGGAACCTGATCAAGTTCAACGAGCATGAGCGCGCCGACGGCACCATGATGCTGCTGATGCGTAAAGACCAGTGCATGCACTGCGCAGATCCCGGCTGTCTGGCGGCCTGCCCAGCGGAGGCGGCGATCGTTCAGTATGCCAATGGCATCGTCGATTTCCAGGAAGCGAATTGCATCGGCTGCGGCTATTGCATGACTGGGTGCCCGTTCAACATTCCGAAATTCAGCCCTCCTTCGCGCAAGGTTTTCAAGTGCACATTATGCAATGACCGAGTCTCGGTGGGCCTGGAACCGGCTTGCATCAAGGCGTGCCCGACGGGCTGCCTGCATTTTGGGACGAAATCGGAAATGAAAGAACTAGCGGAAACGCGCGCAACCCAACTTCGCGAGGTTTCCGGATTTGCTGACGCCGGCGTTTACGATCCGCCCGGCGTGGGCGGAACGCATGTGATCTACGTGCTGCACGACGCAAAGAATCCGGAGTTGTACGGTGGATTGCCGAGGGATCCACACATCCCCTGGTCGGTGCAGCTGTGGAAAGGCCCGCTCAAATGGCTGGGAAATTTAGCCATGGTCGGCGGCATCGTTGGCATGGCGTTACATTACATGCGCTTTGGGCCTAAGAAGGAAGAACCAATTCCGCCGGGTGAAGCAACAGCTAAGGAAAGGCGCGTATGACTACCGGTGCGGTTTCGCGCTCCAGCGCCGCCAACCAAAACGAGGAGAAGATCGTCCGCTACACGTTTGGCGAGCGCGTGAATCACTGGATCGGCGCTCTCTCCTACACCTATCTTTTGGTGACTGGCTTGGCATTCTGGTCACCGTATCTGTACTGGCTGGCCGCGGTTGTTGGAGGCGGGCCTACTGCGAGATTCTGGCATCCCTGGTTCGGATTGATTTTTACGGTGTCACTCTTTTGGACGTTTAAGGAGTGGCACCGCGATATGGAGATTACTGACGCCGATCGCGCCTGGGGGAAAGCAATCCCGGATTACATTAAGAACGAAGACGACAAACTGCCTCCTGTCGGTCGCTTCAACTTTGGACAAAAGCTTTTTTTCTGGGGAATTTTCTATGGTGTGATCCTTCTGCTGCTTTCGGGCGCGGTCTTGTGGTACACCGAGACCCTGCCGTGGAGCCTGCGCTTTGTGCGTTACGGCGCAATTCTGGTTCACGCCAGCGTAGCGCTGATCACCATTGGACTGTTCCTGATTCACGTGTACATGAGCGCCATCCTTGAAGAAGGCAGTTTTGGGTCGATGATTCACGGTTACGTCACGCGTGCCTGGGCGTGGACGTTTCATCGTACGTGGTACTACGAAGTGACTGGCAATTCCCGAACCGAGCGATGATGGATGCGAAGTGGGACGCTCGCATCCATCGCGCAACTGAACTGGCTTCGGTTTATCCATTCGCCGCAGAAGGTCTGAGATTTTACTCGCGCGTCGCAATCTTTCAGAAGAGCCTTCACGCGGAAATCAAAAAGGCTCTGGCCGATTCAAGGACAATCTCCTCGCGCCATCCCCTCCGCGATGAATTAGATTTCTTCCTGCTGCTGCCTCACTTCTCCGGATTTCTAACGCTGGTCCAACAAATCGCGCCAGAGCCGCTGGCGAAAGCCGCCGCTGCTTTGGCGCAGAAGGGGCCAGCTACATGGCAGCACGTGATCGAAGATTTCTGGCACGGGGACGCCGAATTGGCCACGGGCCTGGCTGATTCGGAACCAGTCGAAGCTGATGATTTATATAATGTAGTTTCTGCTGATCGTTCGCTGGCGTGGATTTTTCTTCAACCGTACGCTGAATATCTTGCCAATCACCGCGAAATTGCCATTGTCGATGGAACTCCATCGACTTGTCCGCTTTGCGGTGAGAAACCTATAGCAGGCGTATTGCGAAGCGAGGGCGACGGGGCGAAAAAGTCGCTGATTTGCATGCTCTGCGCGCATGAATGGGGTTTTAGACGACTTTACTGCCCCGCATGCGGGGAAGAGAGAGAGCCCCAAATGGGATTCTATTCAGCGCCGGAAATCGCGCACGTCCGCGTGGATGTCTGCGACTCCTGCCATACCTACCTCAAAAGCATCGATTTGACGAAGATGGGATTGGCCATTCCGATTGTGGATGAACTGGCGACAATACCGTTGGATCTATGGGCGCGCGAGCACGGGTACAAGAAACTGCAAATCAACTTGCTGGGAATCTGATGGGACAATTCTGGACGGCGCGGTGTGGACCTCTCATTGTGACGTCTGTGCCGGTCGTAGCGCCGCAGCTCCGAAATTCACGCTGAATCGTTTGCACCATATGGACACGGCGCGGTATTTCGCGAGATCCAAGTCGCTGCCAAGGGTGTAGTTTTGGTCGCCGATGTTTCCCTTGATCACTCCCAGATCGACGAAACCGGCGCGTTCCACTGTCGCCGCGTCCTTCGCATCGTCCGCCGCGACCATGTAGACGTGCACATCAGGACCGTTGGACGTGCTGAAGCTCGTCAGGCGAAGAACACGCGTCCCATCTCCCATGTGGTAGACAGTTGCGACACCTTGCGTCGGGTGCAAAATGCTGTAGAACTGTCCCGATTCCAGAGGCTGCGCCGACGAGACACCAGGCGAGTTCGGCATTTCTTCGTCAACACGGCGATTGACTAACAGGCGCTCCGGTCGAAACGCATACCATACGGCCAAAATCGCGAGCACGCCAACAGGAATCCCAATTTTCATCCAGGTTTTCATTTCTCATCTCCTCCACTTCAGGGATTTGGCGTCCAACCTTCAAGAATGGACGCTACGAACAATGGCGCTTCTTAATCGTCTGAAACGAATAGCTCAATCAGACAGAAACTCACTGAGAAAAACGGCGGCGTCGGATCAGGTTTTTCTCCCCCGTTTACGGGACTTTTCCTTTTGGAGCTATGGATTCACTCCTGGCTTGCATCTCTTTGACGAGATCGGCCGCCGACGCGCCTTCAAGTGACAGTCCATAGCCGACTTCTCGAACAATGCGCTCCTTCAGGGGATGAATGAAGTGTACGCGTGTGTTACGCCGGGTCACTTCAGGAGCCTTCAGGTACAACTCAGCCAACTCCTGTGCACGACTCAGCGCTTTACCGTCGGGCACAACCTCCGCAACCACTCCCCATTCGTGCGCAGTTCGCGCCGTGATCGGCTGAGGGTTGAGCAGAAATGCCTCCGCTCGTCCTGGTCCGGCGCGATAACTCCATGTGGTGAAGATTCCGTCGCCCGGCACAATACCTGCTGCGAAGTGCGGGGCATCATGGAAAGTTGCACCCTCGGCCGCCACAATCACATCTGCGAGCAGTGCATACTCCGAATGCACATGGGCACGTCCCTCTACCGCCGCGATCACCGGCACGCGTATGTTGGCGATGTTTTCGAGGATCTGAACACCTCGGTTTGAGTGGCTGAGTCTGGACCGCGAAAAACCCAGGTGCCCCAAATGTGCCGCTCTGAGCCTGGAACGACAGGTGGAGGCTTTCTCGCAGGGCCGGCCGACACCACAACCGCGCGGAGTCAATAGCGATTCCGTCATAGCCCACGCGCGAGCGCTGTTAGAAAATATACCAACGATACCGAGGTATAAGACAAAGGACATAGGCACTCCGGGCCGGCGCTCTCGGCGTTCCACGGTGGCGTGATCAAAAGGATATGGGCTGGATTCAGGAAGGGCCAAGTTTGGCGCGAATTAAAAATCAATTTTGGAGGCCTAACGTGAAAGCGAAGAGAATAATTATCGCTGCTTTCTTTCTCTTGACACCGGTTTCTTTGTTCGCTGCCCCGGGCCTATGCGTCAAAGGTACCCTGGCAAACTACATCGCTCTGGGATCTACCGGATGCACTTTCGAAGACTCGGTCTTTTCCAACTTTGCCTACGAGCTGCCTCCTGCGCCCGCGGCAAGCGTTTCTCCGGAGCAGATTACCGTGACTCCGGTTCCGGGGCCAATTATTGTCGGATTTTTCCTTGGGCTAAATTTCTCGGCGAACTGGGCCGCAGGAGCAGGCGAACTCTCGGATACGGTCATTGCGTACACGGTTACGCCCCGGCCGCCGGTTTCTACTACCTCACCCGGTACGATTACGCTCGATCTCGGCCAAATACAAATCCTCGGCCTCAGTGGCGGCGTAACTGTGACGCAAGAGACCAACCCCGGGAATCTCTCGGTCTTTGAGATTTGCACGAATGGGGCCTGCGCGCTCGATGGGACTGACCAACTGACGTTCGCACCAGTGACAACATTGCAAGTCACGAATGTATTGACACTCAATGGCGGATCGGGCGGAGTTCTGTTGCAGCTATTTGCTGCGAACTACAACCTCTGTTCGACCTGCGCTCAGCCGGGTGTAGCCCGGGTCAAATGAAAATTAGAGCGCTCGCTTATTGCTGACGTTCGAAAGAACCTCGATCGGATTTCACTGAAGCTCGGCCCACCTAATAGCGGAAGTTTGTCTCCAGGTATAAAAGCTGCCCGTTGGGATCTTTGGGATAGATATTGTCGACGACGGTTTTACCCCATGCATGACCGTAGTAAACGTTGGCGGAAAAACTGTGGGTGAACTGGTAGTCTGCGCTCAGATCCCAGACGTTCGCCAAGCCTCGGTTGCCGTTGCCGGGGTTGGGGCGTCCTGTGTAGCCAAAAGTGTTTTCCTGAAATGCGCCTCCACCCGAATACCAGAGATCTTTCGCGTTCGCCAGCCGAAGCGTGTGTACTTCGCTGCGGAGCGCAAGCTTAGAGACGGGACGCAGGTTGAGCGTGGCATACAAATCCTCGTTGTCCATCATGTTGTAAAAAGGAAATCTCGCGTACTGGCGGGGCGTTGGCAGAACCTGGAAAAAGGTGCCGTGGCGCGTATCGCTGTTGTTTCCGTCGCCGCTTCCGTAAGAATATCCTGCGCTCAGCCATGGCTTCAGTGTCTCCGCCGGAGGCTGCCAGCCAACTTCGCCAACGAATGCACTCGCCCGTTGAGTAAGTTCTCCCCACGACCCACCTTGCAGAGCAACCCAACCCAACACATTAAACTTGCCGGCGGTTGAAGTGTTGAATACGTGAACATAGTCGGCGCCATAGGTCGCAATCTCGATCTTGTCCAGATCGGTCGCGCGAACAGACGCGGGCCGATTGTCGGTCTTGAGCGTAAGGGTGCGGTGATCAACGTAACCAAGACCGAACACTCGTAGTTCTCCCGCGCTATGGGCTGTTTCCACGGGCATAGTGAATGCGCCGTAATAGGTGTCTACGTCGAGCTCTCCCATTCCCTCGACCTGAAATACACCCTCTGTCGGCCGCGCGGCGAGGAAGGTGAAGTTGTCGCGTCCAACATTCGAGGAAACTTGAACCCCGTCAAAACTTCGCTCCACCGTGGCGAAACCAAAATTCGAAATCAACCGCTGCGAAACCCGAGTCTGTATAAGCGTCGCGAGCGTGGGATCTTTCGGTTTTACTTCCAGGCCATCAAAATATTCAAATCGTCCGAGCTCGACACTGCTTCCGGCATTCTTGAGCTTAACGAAGCCCTGCTTCAGGAATCCGTCTACATTATTCGTATTGTTGCTGTTCGCCGCATAATAATTGCCGCCCAATCCGAACTGGCCCTGGGGAGCGGCGACGACTGCCTTATCCGGCAGATCCACGAGCCCGACTTGAGCGCCTTCGAGAAACCAGTCGACGTGCTCGGTGTGTTGTCCGATCGCAACGCGTAGCAACGAATCCCCGAAAGTGTAGTTCCCATGTCCGGTTGTGCCCTTAAACCAATCCCAACCTTCCACGCGCGCACGCCAGTTCACGGCAAAATCCAGCGGACCCAGTTTGTGATTGTCCGGCGCTGGAGTCGGTGCAGCGACCGGTGCCGAGTCTGGAGTGGTTGGGGGAGGCGCCTGCTGTTGTGCGAAAACCGATGTGCCACTTACGAGAGAAATCGCTGTCAGGCAGAGTGCAACTCTAAGTCTCATCCAAATTGTCCCAATCGCGAGCGAATTTGTTTCTCCCCGAGCAAAGTGGAACCTGCGGACCCGCTCAGGAAAAATTACGTGCGCTGAAGTATTTCGAATTCTCAAATGAGCGGCAATAGTCGTTTTCTACTATGAGCGCCCTAAAGACAATGGACGACGGGGAAACATTATTTCGACTTCACTGGGGATTGCACATGGGGAACGAATGCGATTGGCGTCGCAGAAATAATTCCTTTGCCTTCCTGAACCGTGATGAATTGGTTGGTCTTCACGTTTGCGATGGAATCCTTTTGGCCGCTGGGCCACGCGATATCCAAGCTTACCGTTTTTATAGTTCCGGGCTTGCCCAGGCCAAAGGTCAACGGCAGTTCGCTTTGCGACAAATAGCTCGACCCGGTTTTGACCATGCCAAAGAGCCGAAGGCCCTGGCTGGTTTTCACTGTTACTTTCGCGCCGATTCCGTCCCGGTTCGATCGCGTGCCGACCGTCTTCACACGCAGCATGTCGTTCTGGTTTCCGTTATCGTTGCGCAACAATCGCGCGGGACCGTTGTTAGCGGTAATCAGTAGATCGAGATCGCCATCGTTGTCGAAGTCTAGATAAGCTGCTCCCCGGCCCACAATCGGCCGTGGCAGCGCGCCGCCGAGTTTCGCTGTCATCTCTTCGAACTTATTTTTGCCGAGGTTGCGAAAGAGATGAGGCGGCTGCGCGTACTTAACATTCGGTTGCACAACGCTGACGTCATCGGAAACGTGGCCGTTGACGGCAAGAATATCCGGCAGTCCGTCGAGGTCATAGTCGAAGAAAAATGTTCCGAAGGTGAGCGACTTCGCCGACAGTCTTGCAATGCCTGTCGCCGGAGCTTCATCCGTAAATAAACCCGAACCATCGTTGTGATAGAGGGCCATGCCTTCATTCGTGAAATTACCGAGCACAAGGCTCTGCCAGCCGGAGTTGTCGTAGTCGGCCGCATCGGTGCCCATGCCGGCGCGGGCGGTACCAGCCTCGCCATAGGCCAAGCCAGCCGCAACGCCCACATCGGTGAAGGTACCATTGTGATTGTTGTGGTAGAGCTTGTTGGGCTCGGTATCGTTGCTGACGAAAAGATCGAGCCATCCGTCGTTGTCATAATCAAGGAGCGCGACACCGAGCGCCTTGCTGGTGGGATCGTAGAGTCCCGCGTGGCGGGTCACATTTTCGAACGTTCCATTTCCTTTGTTATGGAAAAGCGTTGAGCTCTGACCTTTGTACCTTTGCGGAGTGCAGTAAGACTTGTTCTTGTTATCGAGCGAGCAATATTGATCAGTAGCAATCGACCAATCAATGTAGTGTGTGACAAAGAGATCCAACTTACCGTCATTGTCGAAGTCGAACCACACGGCGCTGGCGGAAAATCCTGGGTCGGCAACACCGGCCTTCGCAGTGACATCGGCAAACTTACCATTGCCTAAATTGTGGAAGAGATGATTGGACCCAACTGTCGTGATGTAGATATCGTCGTATCCATCGTTATCGTAATCGCCAACGGCGCATCCGAGGCCGTACATTTCCACTGCCAGTCCAGCTTGCTTGGTCACGTCCGTAAATGTGCCGTCCTTATTATTGTGATAGAGCGCGGGGAAGGAGTCGCCGGACTTGTGGCCTGGCCAGTCCATGGAAGTCACCAGCAGAATGTCCTGCCAGCCGTCGTTGTCATAATCGAGAACGCAAACGCCGCTGCCCATGGTTTCCGGGAGATACTTCTTTCCGAAAGCACCGCTATTGTGTTTGAAGTGGATACCGGCTTGCGCGGTCACATCGGTGAACTCGATGGGGCCAGAGGGACGCGGAGAGTTTTCTGGCGAACTTGGCGGAGACGGCACTGATGCCACCGGTGATGTTGGAGCCGAGGCTGATGCTGGTGGCGCGGAGTGAGCAGCACCGACCGGCGCGACATTGACTGCTGAAACATGGGCTGACGAAATGTCGACTGATGAAACGTTAACCGCAGAAACATCGACAGGCGAAATCATTTGTGGCGGGTTCTTGGTTTTCGGGTTACAAGCAGTCAGCGCCAAGATCGGGGCAAGCAGCAAAAAGCGAGCGGTCCGGCTTCGCGGCATCAGATGTTGTTGTTTACTCAGAGAAACAGTCACCGCGCCGCCACCACCCGTGCGGAGTTCATACGCCGCGTATCCAGCCAAATCTCAATCAGCATGGCCGCTGGTCCCACAATAAAGAGCGCATAGAAAGGAGCATAAACGACCTGGCGCAGGCGCAGCACCATTTCCAGGAGAGCTACCAGAAAGACAACGATGCACTGTCCGCGCCTAGATCGCACCGTGGTTTTTGGATCGGTAATCATAAAGAAGATGAACAGTTGATACATCGGTCCGGTGATGGGCGCAAGCTCCGACTGCCATGGGCTTCCGGTGATCCAGCTTCGAAGGAAAGCGAAGACAACAAACGACGCAACGTAGACGCCGGTAATGTGGAAGCGATGGAGCCTCCAGATAATTGCTGAACCCAACAGCCAGATAACCACCATAGGCCACAAATAATTGCCCCACTGAATGCTCAAGGTGGCTACAGTCTCAGCTGCCAGGAACAACATCACCGAGATCCCGAAGTTGGATGGGTTCCAGATGTGACGGTCGTTCACTCGCAACACGTATTTTGAAGTGATGGAAATTGCGCTACACAGGGCATAAGGCCAGAAAGCCGGCGAGCGAACCAGAATGCCGACGCTAATGCCGGTGATGTACGCGCTTGCGGGATGCAACCATTTGCGAAAGAAAATGCGGCCGAGCACCAGCTCCATCGAAATGCTTGTGACAATCGCCAGTAGTGTTTTCTGGTAACTCTCGAGGATGCCAAACGATAAATGCCCGGCCAGCAGAATGCAGGTGATGAACGCAGGAGCGATGTAGCGGTTATCGATGCGGAACAAGGGCTTCCGCTGGTTTGGCGCTTGTGGCGGCATCAGCGGCGCACTTAACTGCTGATTCATGCAGGCTCCTTGACCGTATGCAGTTGGTGGACAGCAGGTCGTTCAATAGATTGAACTTTTCCCGATGGCCATCGAATCACGGCTTTTTCAATCCGCGGATTCTTACCCAGGCCGAAATGAAGCCGCCGGTCGTTCTGCGCGGAAAACCCGCTGCCTCCGGAAACCTCCTGCACTTGCTCCTCTCCATTCCAGAAAAGCGTAACCTGTGCGCCGATCGCGCTGCGGTTACTCTTGGTTCCTTCGAGTTGAAACTCGATCCATTCGTTTCCGGGTGCCACGGCGTTTTTGTAAACCAGCAATGGTCCATTCTGATTTGCAACCACCACGTCGAGCACGCCGCGGTTCCACAAATCGACCAGCGCTACCGAACGCCCGTCATACGTGTCGGTAACACCTACGGCTTGGGCAACATCGATAAATTTACCGGCTCCGTCATTCAGCCAAACCTTCTTGTTTTGATAGCCCGACAAACTGCGCCCATCAAACGCAGGCCAGTTCTTTGCGTCGCCAATGATTGTGGTGTTGCCACCGGCCACTTTGGAAAAGTCATACCAATAACTGCGATTCCGGTCCAGTGAGATATAACCATTTACAAGGTACAGGTCGAGGTTTCCATCATTATTCAGATCGCCGAATTGCGCGCCAAAACTCCATCCACCGAGCTCCACGCCGAAATCGCGCGCCAGGTTCTCATACTGAATGGCATCGCCCGTTGTACCCTGCTTGGGCATCCACAAGTTGTTTCCCTGGATCAGAACACCATCCTCCGAAATATTCGAAACGTAGACGGCATACTTGCCTTGATTGAGAATATCGCCAAAGGCCGCATTCATCCCGCTCTTAGGCGCAAAGCCCACGCCTGTCTGCTGGCCGACTTCACGAAACCGTTTGCCATCGTTAAAGTACAGCTCAGACACTCCATAGTCGTTAGCCACAAACAGATCAGGATGCCCGGTGCCTCGCAGATCCGCCGCCGAGGCGGCCAATGCCCAGCGACGGCTGTTAATCCCTAGCTTTTCGCTGACCTCCTCAAATTTTCCGTTGCCGAGATTGTGAAACAGATACTTTCGGCCGCCATTTTTAGCGTACTCGAAACTGTCTGGCATGATTCGCGTCGTGTTGAGATGCCAAAGGTCGATATTCTCCGCATAGTATCCGCCGACGAAGAGATCTAAAAGTCCATCGCCGTCGTAGTCGAACCACAATGCGGCGTTGGCGTTGATCCATGCCGGCAGTCCGGCTTGCTCAGTGACCCGCGTGAAACCGTGGCCGTGATCGTTGTGATAAAGCTCCGGGCGCCCCCACTTGATCAGGAATAAATCTTCGTAGCCATCGTTGTCATAGTCTCCCCACACCGCGCCGGTCGAGACGCCGGTGCCGGCTTGATTGACGTCAGCAATGCCGAGTTCTCCGGCGACATCTTTGAAAGTGCCGTCGCCCATATTGCGGTAGAGGCAATTCTTGCTGCCGATTGCGCTATTGGTGACGTAAATGTCCGGCCAGCCGTCGCGGTCAAAGTCCACGATCGAGACCGACGCACCCATCGAAGCAACTTCCGGCATGATGGGAGCCAGCTTTGGGTCAAGCGCCGGGGCCTGATGAACAAAATTAATTCCTGCTGCGTGAGAAACTTCCTGAAGATAGAACCCATGGCGGGCCAGTGCTGTCGCGGCATCGGATGTCGAGCGGTCCGCTTCCTGCCGCGAGGAGATCCGCTTGATGAACAGTGGAGTAGCCAGCAGTCCCAGGAAAAAAATACCGAGTAATATCTTCGCGATACGGCCACCGGTCATTTCGACGCTTCACTCCCCAGAGGTCCGTTGCGGGACGTTTCGCTGCGCAATGCATTCTTAAAAACTTCCGGAGTCACGTAGCGAGTGTGGTAATTTTTCCAGTCCTCTGGATGCTGGCGATAAGCCCACTCGTCTTCCAGCGCGCCGGGCCGCGTCGTGTATTCATTCTTGGCGTGATAAGGCAGAGGCTGCACAGTCTTCGAGAAGGTCGAGTTGTAATCTCCATCTTTTATCCAGCCATCGCCTTTGATGACGAAGTCACGCACCCAGCCTGGAGGCGGAGGCGGTTGCTCGGCGAAACGCAGCGACATCTCATCTCCCGAATTCACAATCACGTAGCGATCGTCGATGCTTTTCAAAAGTTCGCGCACATCGCCGTAGCGCGTGTAGTAGCCGATCAGGTCACGCCAGCGCTGCTTGGTTCCTTCAATCTGGTTGTAGTCCGGCACCTCGGGCGCTCGGGCCGCTGTGGTCGGCATGTGCATCACGGAATAACCGCGATAATGCAAATCGGCAACCGTGGGGTCCAGAGTTACTTCCTTGAGCAGCGTATCGGGTGCGCCTTTTGCCCAGTGGATCGCGTCCCAGTAGATTTCAAGATTCGTGCGCAGCCGGACCCGGCGCGGCGTGCCGGGGCGAAACACATTGGTCAGATTGAACAGAATTGTTTTTTTGCGACCCGCCGGGAAACCCAGATTGTCCTGTGCGGTGATCCAGCCGCCGCGTCCGTCCGGCACTTCGAGGCTCAAGCCGTGGGCGCGCCAGCGGCTTCCCTGCGTGATGGCAACATTCACCGACGACTCCGTGTCGTGGATTGAACCTTGCGCGATCAGATAAAGTGGACCGCTCTTCGGCGCATCGTCGCCGAGATCAAGTTCAAGATAATGGTCGCGGGTTATTCCCTGGAATTGGCCACGCCCGAAGCTGGCTACGGCTTTTCCATCGAGCGTGCGGACGAGATCGGTAACGTCCTGGCCAGTGTCATCGACGGCACGCGCGATTTCGTGTGGCGTGGCCACCGTAGTGATGCCAAGTTTCGCCGGCGGAATTGCGAAGCGCTCGTCGACGAAAATTTCCGTTCCAACGGGATGGTCAATGGCGGAGAGCACGATGTAGTCGTAGTAATAAACTTCCCACAATTCCGCAGTGATGCGGATGTCGTAGTAGCCATCGTGGGGAGCAAGTTGGTCGCGCCCGATCTTGTACCACTCGCCCGTGGTTGCAATTTGGGCGGAGCCGATTGTGTTAATCCGCAGGCCAATGGCCGAGCCCCATGGAACCGCGTCCTTCACAAACTCCATCTGCTTTCCGTTGTAAGCAAACAGGAATGGACAAGATGCTTTCAGGCGTTGCTCGGTGATGACGTCCGTGTCGGCCTTGACTCCAAATTCGGCGCGCACCGTGCCGTTGGGCCAGACGACACGGACTACTTCGGCTTGTGTCTGCTCGCCCAAGCCGAAATGAAGCTGAGGTCCGGTGATTGGCTGCTTCTGCACGAGCAATCCGGAACGGATTTCTATTTCACCGCCGACACCGAATGGATTGATGCGCTGGTCACCGACGGCCTGCACCGCATGGGGCCGAACCACTTGCCAGTGATAATTCTTCGAACCACGATTAATTCCCTGCACTGGTCGTCCATCCCCGGAAAGACCCAGCAGATCGAGATGGCCGTTATTTCCAAGGTCCGCAGCAGCGAAGACTAATGTCGGGCTGTTCGGAAGATTTAACGGGACGAAACTGCCGTCTGCGGCGCCAAGCCAGACCATCGCTCCGCTTTCGGTGGTCCCTGGAGGTTGCACCGTGGGAGAGAGCAGCAGATCGAGTGCGCCGTTGTTATCGAGATCGGCGACCTGAAGGCGTACCCCACCTGCAAGATAGTGAGCCGCGTCAGGGATTTTCGCGATCTCACCGATATCCCAGCTTTGGCCTTCGTTCTTATCGGAAATCCGGATAATAGCGCCGTCCGATTGCACTGCAAGTAGGTCGAGAACTCCATCGTTGTTCGCATCAGCAACAGCGATGGCTTTAACGGACGGTAGATTCGACGGCAGCGGACGCTCGCGGAATTGCCCTTGCCGCTCATTCATAAAAATATGAAGGCGTCCCGCCGCATCGACAATCGCTGCATCGGGATTGCCGTCGCCGTCAAAATCGGCCCAGGCAAAAGCTTTCAGACCAGAGACTCCAGCAAAAGGATGAATCGCCAGAAACGTCTCGTCGCCATTGTTTCTTAGAACTGTCGGAACGCCATCCTTCGCACCGAGGACTATATCGAGATCACCATCGGCTTCAATGTCCACCGCCCAAGCACCGCTATAAGGCGCATCGATCACGGACTTCGGCAATTTGATTTTCGTGGTTACATCGGTGAAAGCGCTCGGACTATCCTGCCGCATCAGGCGTACTCCGCCCGCGCCGGCAAGTACAAGATCGGTCTTGAAGTCGTAGTTGAAATCGATGGGCGCAACGCCATCAGCGAGCGGCGGCACGGCAGACGGCCCTCCCGGAAACGGAAATTTTGCTCCGGTGGACAAGCGCACTTCACGGCCACTGGCCACGGCGACGACTGGCGCGCCCGCGCTGCCCAACGAAATAGCTCCAATCCAGTTCCAGTGGCTGCCGCCTGAATTCGCCAGCGGTTGAGAATTAAACGTAAGCGACATGTCCGGCGGCGCTGGCTTGAAGACCGGAGTCTCCAGCCGCAGAAAATGAGTAAAGGGTTCGGCTTCTTCCCCCGGCGCCGCCTTGATCTCCCGCAGACTCAGGCGATAGTCAGGCACCCGCATGAGCACATTGCGCAGAAAGGTAGTCTGCGTAGCAACATTTCGCAGATCTGAACTGGAAAGGTTTGAACTAGAAACCGCAGTCTGCACCGCGGCAAGCTGCCGCTGCACTTCCGGCGGCCACGCCGACGATCGGGCCCCGATCTTTGCGACCGCCGACTTTGCCGTGGCAGCGTCGCCGCGTTTGGCGGCGATGCGAGCCAACTCCAGCAATGCGGCCAGATTGTCCGGTTGCGCCGAAAGAATCTTCTGCATCAACTCCTGAAAATTAGATTCGCTGTTGGCAGCCCCCTCGCGCTCGCTTTCCTCCGCGAGCTGATAAATTGCGCGGAGATTTTTCGGATTCAGTTCTACCGCTTTGCCAAAGTCGGCCAGCGCCTGGGCGGAATTTCCTTCTTGGCTCTCGAGGACGCCAAGCAGGCTGTAGACTTGGTCATCTTGCGGCGCAAGATCGCGGGCCCGCTGGAGTCTCTGCGCCGCCACATCATAGTTTCTCTGGCGCAATGCAAGAATCCCCCAGTTTGCCCATCCAGTGGGCTCCGCCGGCACAAGCTGCGTTAACTCGGAAAGTTTGCTTTCCGCGTGCACATCGTCGCCCACCTGCAATGCTGCCAGACCTACGTAAAATGCGGAGACAACGTCGGCGTAAGCCTTGGAATTTTTCTCCGGTAGTTTAGGTCCCGAATGGCACCCCGCCGAAGCCGCGAGGAATGCTCCCAAAACCAAAACCTGAATCGTATTCCGAAAGCCGATGAATCGTCTGGTTTGCATACTGTCGTGGGCCGCGATGAGCCAGAGCGACCGGACGGAGCCTTCAATAGTAACTTACGTGAAGCGAGATAACGCTTCTTCCTATATGTTCCAAACTAAATGGTTCACCAGCCGCAGTCCCTAGTGTTTTTACACTATTGCTCCCTGCGGCGATCCTCGGCTAACGTCTCCTGCCAGTCCTAAAATCATGCGCCTGGTCGAACCAAACGGAGCCGCTTCTGGGCGGCGCGAGTTCCTGCTGGCAGTCCGGATTCCCGCAGTCGGGAAAAGTTCAACTGAACAGTTGACCGCTCTCGTCGATCGAATTCAGCGCACGACTCGCGAGGCGCAAGAGCTGGCCCTTGGCCGCAGTTACGCCCATTTGAACACGCGGCTGGAGCCAAATTCGTGGTCTGTTGCCGAATGCTTCGGCCATCTCGCGCAAACCACGCGCGCATTTCTTCCAGCGATATCCGACGCAGTTGCTACTGCTCCCAATCTCACGACGAGCCGGCCACTCCGGGCGGGCACCTTCGCATGGCTGTTCATCCGGAACCTTGAGCCGCCCTACCGTCTTCGCTACAAAGTCCTGGCGCCGCTCGCACCGCGGCAGCAGAACTTCGGGGCTGCATGGGACAGCTTCGTAGAGTCGCAGTTTGAGCTCTCTGAAACCGTACGCTCCGCCGCAGGACTTGCCATTGACCGGGTGAAAATCAAGTCTCCTGTGTACGCCCGAATTCACTACAACGTTTATGGTGCTTTTCGCATTCTTACGGCTCACCAATGCCGCCATCTCTGGCAGGTTCAACAAATATTCAAGGCCCTCGACGGCAGGCGGAGTCTTAACAAGCTCGATTAGGCGTTCAGCGAAAACGCACATGCCTTCCCTTTCCAGTCGTGGGAAACTGAACGAATGTCCGACTCTGCGCCCACCGTTTTCGATGTAACGGTTATCGGCGGCGGTCTGGCCGGAAAGGCGGGCGCTCTGCATCTCGCCAGAGCCGGTCTTCGCGTGATCTGCATTGAACCAGCGAAAGCGACTCGCCAGCCGGTCGGCGAGTCGTTGGATTGGTCCGCTCCCGATCTATTGAATGCCCTGGGGCTACCCATGGAAAAGCTGGTAAGCGCCCAGATGGCCACCTGGAAGCGCCACGTGACCATAAAGATGCACGACGGCTGCTCCGAGCACTACGCCCCTTCTGCCTGGCTTGCAGGCCCACCATTCCATATCGAGCTACGGACTCTGCATGTGGACCGGCTTCGCCTCGACCAGGAACTCCTGAAGATGGCGATCAATGAGGGCATCACGTTCGTCCGCGACAAAGTTGTCGGCGTGGAAAAGGATGGCAGGAAGATTTCTTCAGTGCACACCGCCGGTGGTTCGCGGATCTCATCGCCGTGGCTGATCGATGCTTCGGGGTTTGGAGACTCGGTGCTAACTCGAGAGTTCAATCTGCCGGCGATCCAGTACGGTCCGGCAAAAGTCGCGCTGTGGACTTATTTTCAGGTTTCCGAAGCGATCGAAGGCACAACTCTGTACATGGACCCCAAACCATCGGAGTACCTGGACTGGACTTGGGAAATACCCGTCGGCCCTAACACGGTCAACGTCGGATACGTCACAACTGGCTCGTCGATGAAGGCCCAACGTGATCAAGCACTCAACGTCGACGATATTCTTCGCCGACAACTGATGAAGTTTCAGCGGTTCGAGCGGTTGCTCCGCTCGGGCGCTCTCAGTGACACCAACGTGACCTCGTTTCGGTGCCGCGTCCATCTTGGAGTTGCCGGGCCGAACTGGCTGATTGCCGGCGAAGCCGCATCCATGGTTGACCCCATCACCGCTAATGGAGTCACTGCCGCGCTTCGCCATGCGACGGAAGCGTCCTCGCTCATTCTAAAATTTCGCGGGCGGGGCGAACTGCCACTCCGCGCAAGGATTTGCTACAGCAGCCGAATCTTGCAATTCGCCAAATTTTTAAACGGCGGAATCGAAAAGATTGTTTACGAACCGGCTGTCAGAAATCGGATTGGACTGGGAGGCTCCGGAACTGTCTATACCAGCCCAGCCTGGAGTATGAACGTGGTCTACGCACGCCTGAAACCGAGCGGGATGCTCTCGACATTCCTCTTCAATTCACTGCTTGGAATCTTTCGGGCAAGTGCGTGGCTGCTATATCAATTCTGCAATCGCCTCGGGCCCGTCACCGCGACACCGGGTTCCATAAGCAACGCGATATAAGCCACGGTCGAAAATTACTCGTGTGCTTTCGGAATCCTGATGAAATCTAGTTGAGCTGACTCACGGAGTCGATCTCTAGTTCGCAGCTTGGAGTGCCGCCAGTGAATCTTTAATGGTTGGCATTTGCCCCGCCGCAATATCGCGCCGTCGAATTCGGTGAAACTTTGCGAGCACCGCATTTGCTTTTGCCAGCGCTTCAATACGAGCAGCATAGGCTTCCAGCTTCGCGCCGGGAATCGCGAAGACAGCAATATCGTCGGTGAGGTTATCCAGATAGGCCCGGGCTCCGCAACATCCCGAGCTCAGTGCCGCGCGTCCGGTATTCATGACCTGAGCAACCACGGCGCAGGCTGGCCTGCCCAGGGCCGGTGGATTTTGATTTTCGACTTGCTGCGTCGCCTCGGAAAGAATAAGAGTTTGATTGGCATTCACGAACATGAGGACGACATCTGGCGAGAGCGGTGTTTCGGCGAGGGGAGAATAGACGACATACTTCTGCCGTGACTGCAGGACGGGAATCAATGCCAAATCGCGGTCTGTCACATAGCCAAGATCGCCAAATACTTTCAAGGCATCTTGCAAATCCGCCTGTTGGAGTGGAGACGATTGCAAATTGTGGGTGTAGACGCCCACCGCACACAGGCTGTGGTCTTTCGCGGAGGTTGCAAATGCGCTCCCGGCGGCATCTTCCCAGAACTTGCATCCAGCAGGCACACGCCCGGCGAACTCGTTTACACCGGCTGGTACTGAATCCGTGAAACTGATGGCGACTGGCGTTTGACGAAGCTTCAGACAATCCCCGAGCACTTTCGCAACTTTCGAATAATCTTTCTTCCCCACAGTTTCCGTCATCATTTTCTCCCTAACTCGCGCGCTCTTCTTCCACCGTAAAGCCCATCTCAGCAATGTACGCCTTGAGTGATTTCTCGTTGACCACTTTAGGATCGAACTTGATGATCACGATCGCATCGGGGTAACTGGATTTGGACCACGTGACACCCTTTTCCTGTTTCAACATCGCATCGAGTCCGACCGCGCACGTGACGCAGCTGAACCCTTTTACGCGATAGGTGACTGTCTCGTTTCCCTCCGCCTGCGCCGCCATAATCGATGCCAGACTTCCCGTCCCAACGGCCGCCAAAACTTTCACAAATTGCCTGCGAAACATTTCAGTCCTCCTTCGTTCTTAAAATCGAAATCGTTTATTTAGCGGACGCGATCCCCGCCTCATATCTCCAGGCGCTTTCGCTCGATGCGCCGTCGGAAAAACGTGTATCCGTATATTCACTAAACTCGATCTTCTTGTTGAGCACGCCTGTTTCAATCATCAGATCGCGAACCATATCAAAGTCCGCCTTGCGCGGGGCCAGCGGACTATAGATCACCCGATCCATCGGCTTAGTAAGCGCCCAACGCAACAGTGCAGGTTTCTGGTTGTAGTAAAGGCGTCCGACAAAATCGGCTGCGTCCTCCCGGTAAGGCTTGCCCTTGTCAAGCCACAAACCGGAGCGGGCGATGCCATCCACCAAAGTTTGCACAACATCCGGGCGCGAGTCGATCAAATCCTGCCGCACCACAAGAATGCATGACATGTAGTCGGGCCAGTACTCCCGCGCCTGAAAAAGAATCTTTCCGTAGCCGGCTATTTCCGCTTGCGACGGGAACGGTTCGCCCATGGAAAATCCGTCGATCGCCTTGGCCGCGAGCGCTCCCGACACATCGGGAGGAGCCATTTCCACCATTTTGATATCGCCCGGTTTCATTCCCCAAACCTTCATCGCGCGAGAAAGCAGCAGGCGTTCGTCAGAAAAACGGCTTGGGATTGCAACCGTGCGCCCCCGCAAATCCGCAAACGTTTTTACGGGTCCGTCTTTTCGAACCACGACCGCACTGCCGTATCTGTGTCCGAGATACACAACCTTGATAGG
>JBAUVJ010000517.1:0-2212 GCA_049583165.1 Candidatus Sulfotelmatobacter sp.
GCCCAGGGGATCACCTATTTTGTTTCCACAGGCGACTCGGGAGCCGAGGGCTGCGATGATCCAAGCAGCCCACCCGCTACGGGGCCGGTCTCCGTGAACGCGCTGGCCTCGACGCCTTTCAATATCGCCGTCGGTGGGACGATGTTCAATGAAAACGGTGACCCAAGCAAATATTGGGCCTCCACCGCGCCGCTTTCCGAGACAGCGCTCTCCTATATCCCGGAAGACACGTGGAACGAGAGCAGCCTAACGAATGGACTTTGGTCTGGCAGCGGCGGGGCAAGCGCGGGAAATTTCGGGGATAACCAGATCTCTCCAGCGGGCACAACCAATGGCGTGCCAAAACCTTCCTGGCAAAGCGGCTCTGGGCTAAACATACCCGCGGATGGAGTGCGTGACCTGCCAGACGTTTCCTTAACCGCTGCCGGGCATGACTTTTATCTGCTCTGCCTGGAAGGTTCTTGCATCCCCGATAGCCAGGGATATATCTCTCTGGCGGGCGTTAGCGGCACATCAGCCGCAGCGCCCTCATTCGCCGGCATTATTGCGCTGGCCAACCAAAGCGCAGGTGGCCGGCCAGGGCAAGTAAACTATGTGCTCTACCCTCTGGCCGCGGCGCAAGCGGCACAAAGCATCTATCCTTCGCAATGCAATGGCTCGAACGAATCCAGCCCTCCTGCCAGCACGTGCATTTTCAATGATGTGACTGTTGGGAACAACATCGTTCCCGGTGAAGTTGGCTCGGATTTTCAGGCTGGAGCGGGATACGATCTGACCACCGGGCTGGGCTCAGTCAATGTCGCAAACCTGATCACCTATTGGAACAGCACCACATTCAACGCGACCACAACGACCTTACGCTGGGTTCGACCACGAACATCACACACGGAACTCCCGTTAGCGTGACCATCACTGTCGCCCCGAGCAGCGGAGGCGGCACGCCCTCCGGGAACGTTTCCTTGTTGGCGGAAAACCCGGAGTGTTTTGGTGTGACGGAGGCCACGGACAGTCGGACGCTGCTGGGCGGATCGGTATCGTTTTCTACCATTATGTTGCCGGGGGGAGGCCCCTACTGCGTCTGGGCTCACTATGCTGGGGATGCAACGTACGGTCCCAGCAATTCCAATACTTCAATGGTTACCGTGGCACCGGAGTCGAGCACCACCGCTTTGAGCTTGCAAGGATCCAACGTGAACGGAAATCCGCTCACCAGCCCGTTTCCTTTCGGCAGTCTTGTGTTTGTGGGGGCTGATGTGGCCAGTGCCACCCACAGCACGACAGTGTGCCAGAGCCCTTCTTTTGCCGGCTGCCCGACGGGTCCGGTCACTTTCACGGACACTTTCGGCTCCCTGCCCACGACCAATCCCCAAGTAAATCCTCCGGTTCAAGTGGTTAGCAGTCCGCCACTCAACAGCCAGGGCAACACTTCCATCGGCGATGGGATCGTCAGCTTCGACGCCGGCAAGCACAGTATTTCGGCGAGCTACTCAGGCGATCCCAGTTTCGCTGCCAGCAGCAGCAACAGCCCAGTCACCTTCACAATTCAGCCCGGCTTCACCGCGGTTTCCGGTCTCGCACCGGTAAGCATCTCGGCCCCAGGCGCAACGGGCACTACAACTGTAGGCATCATCGCCTCGACGGGCTTCACCACGGCGATCACGTTCGCCTGTAGCGGCCTTCCCGCCGAAGCCGCTTGCTCTTCTTCATCCGCGACCGGGCAGGGTCCGACCACGGTCGTGACCACCACAATCACCGTAACTACCACGGCTCCACATACGACGTTGTTGCGGCCGGCCCAACGACGCTATTACTACGCCTCACTCGTAGGTGGAGCGCTACCGTTGATTGCCGTGTTGCTTCTGCCCGGGTCACGTCGGCGCCGCTGGAGCACATTGGCAGGTTTGATGCTGCTTGCACTGCTGATCATGGTTCCCGGCTGCGGCGGAGGAGGAGGAAGTGGCGGCGGAGGTCAGCAGCGGCAAGATCCCGGGACACCGGCGGGCACCTCGACCGTGACGGTGACTGCCACGGCGGGGGCCCTTTCTCAGCAAGGAAGCTTCGTATTAACTGTGCAATAACACGAAAAATTTGGTCTTTATTGCTAGTTACGACTCGTGGTAAATGGTCACCCCGCTCGTCGTTCAAGGTTCAGACTCCGTTACAATCTTGCTTGTCCAATCTCTTTTAGACTATCCCTATGAAACTGTCTGCA
>JBAUVJ010000518.1:0-12092 GCA_049583165.1 Candidatus Sulfotelmatobacter sp.
CGACCAGCCCGCTCGCCTCGGTTGCGCTTTCACCCAATGTGCAACAGGACAGTTCCGGCAACCTGGCTCTCGGCGGGGCAAGTTCCTCGATGGTGAACTTTTCGGTGGACGGAATCTCTACCGCTAACGTGCGGCAGAACGGCGCACTGCAGGATGCTTACCCGTCACAGGAAGGCATAGCGGAAGTAAGGGTGACTTCGTTCAACAACAGCGCGGAGTTTTCCCAGGTGGGCGATGTCACATTCACAACCAAGAGCGGCACCAATCGGCTTCACGGCAGCCTTTTTGAGTATCTGCAGAACGATGCGCTCGATGCCGACCCTTTTGGATTCGCGGGGAAAGCCCCAAAGCACTTCAACACGTTTGGTGGTTCGCTGGGCGGGCCTGTGGTCGTCCCGCACCTTCTTAATAGCCCGGACAAGACATTTTTTTTCTTCGACTACGAAGGCAACCGACGTTCTACCGCTCTCGCCGAGCAGTTCCTGGTTCCGACCCAGGCGGAGCGCAACGGCGATCTGACTGCTCTCGGTGGTCCTGTGATTCCTCAGAGCAGCATCAATCCAACTGCGACGGCGCTGCTGACGTACTATCCGCTGCCCAATGTGACCGGACAGTCGAACTACAATTACGAAAATTTCCAATCCACACCGGGACGAACCGACGGAGTAGATCTTCGCATCGACCAAACCATTTCCGCAAAGCAATCGGCGTACGCGCGCTTCAGCCGCAAAAACATTACGGCGGACTATGCGAACCCCCTGCTGCCGGATGATTCGGACAGCATCCACAATCGCAGTCTATTGGTTTCTCACAACTATGCAATCACCACTCATCTGGTAAATGAATTTCGCTTTGGTTTTACCAACGTAACTACCAGCGTGGGTTTCCCGATCGAAGGAGCGAATGCACTCTCTCAGCTTGATCTGACCGGCGTCAACATTAGCCAGCATCCCACTACGCATGCTTTTCCGACCTTCAACTTCAGCGCCGGAACCGGCTTTACACCGATTGGGAGAGACAAAACTGGAGTAACCCAGTCGAAAACGACGCAGTTCACCGACAACCTCAGTTACAACTGGAAGAAGCACACCTTCAAGACCGGCCTCGACGCGCGCCGGGTAAGGTACTTCGATCTGGAGAGTTTTGCTCCGGTGTTCAATTCCGACGATTTCGGGGATTTCACCTTCGAGCCCACATTCACCGGGAACGCCTTCGGCGATTTGCTTGAGGGCGCTCCGACCACACTGTTCTTTGCAGTATCGAGCCCGGACGTGGGGGGAACGGCTTGGCAATACGGTGTGTACGGGCAGGACGAGTATCAGATCAACAGCCGTCTCACGCTAAACTACGGCCTGCGCTGGCAGATCTTGCCCGGTTTCCACGAAGACGGTGGCAATCTGGCGAACTTCGATCAGAGAAATAACTCCGTCGTCGTGCCCGACGAACTGTCGTCGTATCTCGCACAGCAAAACATTCAAGTCTCAAATCTGGGGTTTCAACAATCATTCAATGCCTGCAACCTGGGATACACGGCATTCCCCTGCAGCAACTACGTTACTGCCAGCCAGGACCATCTACCGCAGTCTCTGCGCAACACCTACAAGGGCAACTTCCAGCCGCGCGTGTCTCTTGCCTGGCGTCCGTTCAACGATACCAAGACCGTCATTCGCGCGGGTTTTGGTATTTTCACCATGACCAATCTGGGGCCGTTGTCATTCAACAACAGCGGTAACCCAACTTCGGCGTTGCACACTTATACCAACGCCGTGGCAACTGGCGGCGCTCCGCTGATCCAGTTCCCCAACACCGCGCCACCGACCACTGGCGTGCAGTACGGTGGCGGTGGTCTCGATCAGGGCGTGGACCCGAACTACCGCGATCCGCAGGCCAACCAGTGGAACTTTACCGTGGAGCGTCAATTGGGCAACAACGATGGCATCCGTGTCAGCTACGTCGGCATGCACAGCTACCGGCTCAGCATCACCGAAGATCTGAACCAAATCCCGGCCAGCACGACACCGTATCAGACCACGGCGGCGAGCCCTTATGTCGATCCTCGCGCGCCATATCATAACTGGTTCACCCTCTATAGCACCTTCAACGCCGGGGAAGCGAACTATGACGCGCTTGAGTTTGAGGCGACTCACAAGATGTCGCACGGACTATATCTCGACGCGAACTATACGTTTGCCAAGAATCTCGCCGACAACCAGGGCGATAACCCGACGGCATTTGCCGGAGAAGTGAACTATGGCGTCCCCATCGCAGACCGTTTCCACATCGCCAGCGACTACGGCAACGTTGAGGGTACGCGGCGGCAGCGCTTCCTGCTGACGGGAATATATCAATTGCCCGTTGGAGAAGGCCGCCAGTTCGTAAATACCGGCGGTTGGAGAAACACGCTGCTGGGCGGATGGGAACTCAACACGGTAACCTTGATGGAGACTGGGCCATGGCTAACGCCAAGCATCAGCGATTCTTATGATCAATCCAATACCGACGTGGTGAACCGTGGCGCTTATCTTCGCCCCGACGTTGTCTCTACGAATTTCTACGCGGGTCAGTCCCGAGCAAATTACTTCAATCTCTCGGCATTTTCCCCAACACCGGTTGGTGCAGGCCGATTTGGCAACGCTGGCGTCGGGATTCTGCAAGGACCTGGTACCGCAGCGGTCAGCCTCGGCCTGGCCAAGGTCTTCAAAGTCACGGAGGGAGTGAAGGTGCGATTTGAATCTACCTTCACGAACGTACTAAACCATACCAATTTCGCTCCGCCTGCAACCCAGATCGACAACACTGCGACCTTCGGCGTTCTTAGCGCCCCGCAAACTGCCGAAAACGCTGGCAATCGCACGGGGCAATTGGCACTACGGCTCGACTTCTGAGCGGCGACGTGCCTGAAGTCTAGCGTTCGCGTGCACCCTCCTACACTTCGGACAATGCTGTCAGGGAAATGGCTTATCCTGAACTGTATTGGCACGATTAAAGCCTGAAATCATGAATCGAAGTGGAAACAAAGTTGGAAAGTGCTTAGAATCAATCTTGTTAATCTTGTCGGGGCGTAGCGCAGCCTGGTAGCGCACCTGCCTTGGGCGCAGGATAATTTCTTCCAACGGATCTATTCCCTGTTTTGGTTTCTATTGTTTCCAATCATTTGGGGAATCTGCTTTTCGTTCAAAGTTAACCCGAATGGCCTCACTCTCGCTCATAAGTGCACGGTTCGGGCACGGCGACTTTCTTGAATTCGCGGAGGGAGGCTAAGAAGAGGCACCGAATCGGCCGAGCTGGCGACTTCCTACCAAGCGGGATCGGAAGTTGGAAGCGCCGAGGGATCGAAAACATTCGATGGTGGTTCGAAACGGATTTTTCCGAAGATCCCTCGCCGCTTCGGAGCGATCGCCTATCGGCGCCTACGATAGAATTAGTTCTTCGGTTCAAAACAAAGTCCCTGACGCGCTTGCTTTACAGGAGCCAAAATCTGGCTCCACGAATGCTTGTCTGATGGAAGAACGAATCCTCGTAATCGAAGATGACGAAGTCATTCGCATGACGCTGGGGGACCGTCTGAAGAGTGAGGGCTACGTTGTAGACTTCGCATCGGACGGAGATGAGGGCTTTCGAAAAAGCACCCAAGGCGGGTGCGACCTCGTACTGCTGGACATCATGTTGCCGCGCAAGAACGGCTTCGATGTTTGCCGCGATATTCGCATGGCTGGGGTGGTTGTGCCCGTCCTCATGTTGACCGCCCGAGGGCAAGTCATCGACAAGGTTCTGGCCCTGAAGATCGGAGCCGATGATTATCTGACCAAGCCATTTGACTCCGCGGAACTATTAGCGCGAATCGAAGCTCTTTTGAGGCGGGCCAAGACACCAGCCCCTGCGGGAGTTCACCAGTTCGGATCTGTGCAAGTCGATCTGCGCGGAACGACTGTGTCGCGCGATGGCAAGATCGTCCCGCTCTCGGCCCGGGAGTTTCAACTTCTGCGGTATTTCGTGGAACACCCCGGCACAACTCTGTCTCGCGACGTTCTTCTCAAGGAAGTATGGTTCTATAGCGCTGACGCGTTCACGCGAACGGTTGACGTGCACGTGGCGAGTTTGCGGCAGAAACTGGAAGAAGACTCCAAGCATCCATCTTTGATCGTTACCGTGCCTGGCCTCGGTTACAAGTTTGTGCCGTAGCGGCCTGCCGACAACGCCAACTGAGGAAAGGTTTGGAGAGAGGAAGTCGAAGAGAGCAGGCGGGGGAGATGACGGCCCTTCTCCTTTCACCGGAATCCCATGGCAGGAGGTCTGCCCGGTCCTCCGGGTCCGTCCAAGGGCCCCATGTGCTCGCTTTCTAAATCTGATAGCTTGGTCTGCTGCTCAGCGTTAAGAATCTGGTAAAAAGCCGCATCTGCCTTGGCTTTGATTGCGGTCGACTGCGCCATGGACTGCGCCATGGTGCTCGCGACCTGATCGATGCTTGCAGTATCATTGCTCTTAATGGCGTTACGCAGGCTAGCGCGTTCTTCTTTCTCGCCTGCGAGTGCGGTTTGTTCCGCCGTGGCAGCGTTGGTGTAGATGGTTGCAGCTTGCCGTTGTTGCGCGGAAGTCAGGCTCAACAAGATCGTTAATTTCTTGACCTGGTGCTTGGCGATTTCCGCGGGGCTGGGTGGTGTGGGTGGTGCCTGAGCCAACGCGGGAATTGCGATCGCGGCGCCCAGAGTAAGTGCGAGCACGTATTTCATCTTTCCTCCTTAGGAATGGTTAATTGGCATCGTCGTGGAACTGCGTTTCGGAGCACTATGGCTCGGGGTTTCTGGTCAAGTGCTGGCGGTGCGAGAATCGGGCGCACATCTGTGACCCAAACGGTGCGATTGCAACCGGCAAGAGTTCTTGCTGTGGATGCGCCTTGTGGACGATAGCTTGAACCGACACGATGACGTCTAGGGCGCGTGATGCGATGAATTCGGTATTTGCCATGCCGACGATCTTTACCCGAGCGCGTGTGGCCAAAGTGATGGCTGGAATCGCCATGCTCGCCAGGGGCATCTCGAGATCGATCAGAACCATGTCGGGTTGATGATTTACGGCTAATTCAATGACTTCTTCGAAATTCGCAGCCCGGCCAATCAGATCAATAATTTCGTGAAACTCGAGCAAGGCAAGCACCGTGTCCATATATTGAGGCGACCCATCAGCCACGACTACACGCAGTCTGTGTGCTTCGGCGTTGCCTGAGAAACTCTCACATGGTTCAACCTGCTCGATGACGGCTCTCATAACACATCCTCCTTTTCTTCTTTTTGAGGCTCTTTCGCAACCTTAACCGAAATACTCCAGGGGGGAGTAAAGTGTTCGAAAGCTCGGTGCAAACAGTGTGTTAGTGCCATCAGGCGGGGTAGAGCTTGTACCAAGCGGCAGGTCCATTGCGAATGCGCGTGTGTCGAGCATGCTTAGGGTGAGTTCCTGTTGATCCCGTGGTGTCTGAGGCCGGTTCGTTACGGTACACTGCACCAATGTTTCGGCAGGACCTTTGGGGGAAGGCTCGCGTGGAGGCCCTGCCGAAATGGAGCACAACGTGAGCCGCTTTGGACCTTGAGATTCCATCCGGATTCCCCTCGCGTGAGAATGGAAAAACGGTCCATACCACCCCGCCGATTGAATCTACTCGCAAGCAACAAGAACCTGGGTAAGTTCTCAGTAAAAAGCTTGTAAAGAGTGTGTAAAGTACTTGGCCCTATGCCCCGTGTCCTGGGGGAAGAGTTAAGCAGAAGACTAGACGGGCAAGTGTATGGTGAACGTGCTTCCGCTGCGGCACTCACTCTCCACCGTGAGTCTTCCGCCCATGGCTTCAACAATACTTTTTACGATCGCAAGTCCCAATCCGCTGCCATGGATCTGGGCCGCGGTGACGGTAGGACTTCTGTAAAACGGTTCGAATATGCGACTAAGCTCTTCGGGAGTGATCCCGATGCCCTTGTCCTCAACTGAAATCTTGATTTCTTGTCCGACGGTCGAGAGATCTACGGCCGTGGCACGGATACCGATCCACCGGCACTGACCGCCGTATTTAACAGCATTCGCGATCAGGTTCTGCAGGCACTGAGTCAACGCATTAAAGTCGGCCTGAACCGGGGGCAATCCAGATTGAATCTCTTGCTGCACCGCAATTTCGGCCGAGTGAATGAGTCCGGCCATGCTGTGCAGGCTGGTGTCAATTACGCTTGCGATATCGACGGGCTGAAGATGATATCGATGGCGAGCCTTTTGGGTCGCTGAAAACAGAAGGATCTGCTCCACGAGATCTGCGAGTTGCTGCGCCTGGCCGACGATGGCCACGCCGTAGCGCGCCATCCTCTCCTTGTCATCGATCAGGCCGTCGGCAATATTCTGGGCGGCGGAAACAATTCCCGTGAGCGGGGTTCGGAGTTCGTGCGAGATGCTCGTCACAAAATCCATCTGCAGCTGCCCTAATCGACGTGCGCGCTGACTGGTGGCAATGATCATCCCCATGGTCGCGGCCAGCACGAGGAGTACGGCAAAGTTGAAAATCAGATTGCGGCGATATAAACGCGCAACTGCCGCTTCCACCGAGCCCTGGCGATGCTTCGCAATGATCTTCCACTCTTGTTCATCCGGCGTGTAGTGAATCGGTTCTATTTCGAAGATCCTTTCTTCATGAACTCCCGCAGTTGGTGCACCCGAAGCCGTCCGATTCAGCGTCGTTTGCTGAGGAGGTGGAGCGAAAGGTCCGAACATCTGCGGTGACGAAGATTGTGGCCCTCCAACAACCGGCAGCGGACGTCCAAACAGATTGAGCGCGGCGTCTGGTAGAAACCCTTGCTGACGGCTGAATCCGGCATGCGACGAATAGATTTCCCGCGCTTGCGCGTCCTCACCGATCACCGCAAGGTCATAGGCTGCCTGCTCGTTGCTTCCGAAGTAGCGCTGGACCAACTCAGGGAGAATGTGGTGGCCTAACACATCGAGATTCAGCACGATCACGATCCACGTTAGCACTGGGGGTCTGGGTGGATTGGAGGCCGAACCGTCGTCTCCCTCCAGTACAGGATGCACCAGAGCGGGGATGTTCTGATCAATCATCCAGGGGAGTGAAGGTGTACCAGGAAAAGGCGAATGAACTCGGCCATTGAACCGCGGAGGCGGACGACGCGGCATCGATCCAGAACGCCAATCATCCGGGGGTCTATCTTGCCCAGGACCGCCAGGAGGTGGAGCGGGATAGTGAAACGAAGCGGGTTGTCGTTCGAAGGCGCCAGGCGAGTCTGGTGGTTGAGCGGGACGGCCGGGCCCATTTGCCTGAGCTCCGAATGCTGGCAGCGTTTTGTCCAGCCACTGGCGAAGCGGAACCAAATTCGAAGGCCAGTCCACATTTTCAAAAGCTGTACGGTTCGAGTTGAGTTTTAGGAACTGGGGATGCGGGCTGTCGATCTGTCGCCAGACAAATACATCTTCCACGAGATCAGGATGAGAAGCTGCGCGACGCCAGCGTTCATAGCGTGCGAGATATTCCTGTAAGTTATTCTTGCCTGGAACGTCGGAGCCGGACTGCAATTCACGGCAGAGTGGTGTCAGTTCGCGCTCCAGTCCTTGCCGAACATCCATCAGAGATCCTTGAAGGCTGGCTCGCATTTGTCCAGTTGTTGCTTCACTGACCTCTTTGGTGGAGCGGTACTGCAGCACTGCCAGCAAGGCCAACACGCCAGCCAGTCCCAACACCAGAGCGTACTGCCGTACATTTTCAAAAAAAGGTGACGTCATTTTCCAAGAGAGCGCGATCCTTTGCGACCGAAGCATGCGCTCGCGACAGCATTATAGGCTGGCAAGAATCATCGCAACTTTTGCGAATGCAGGGGGATGCCAAACGCACAACAGCTGACCAGCGGGGAGAGCCTCAGATACAAAGCCCGAAGCAGACCGTCGCTACTTTATAGTACGCGGCTCCGAGGCCGTGTAAATTCTGCGTAAAGTAACAGCCCATGTAACCCCAAGCAATTACACTTGCATCCCAGGGTGATCTAATTCGCGAAGGCAACAACCGCCGTCCGATGTTTACTCTTGCTCAGTGTTATGGCCGTACTTTACTCTACGTGAGAACACGCCGAATGAAGCACTCTGGACGCTGAAAACCTTGAAGATAACGGGGCGGATCAATGTCGGCCAGCAGCCCGACGGGCCCTCGTGTGGGCTATATGGGATTAAGCGCAGTATAGTTCTGTTCGGAACACGACAAAGACCGAATGCTTTTGTCCGCAGGATACGCCTGCTCGCTGGCCGTTCTGAGCTTCAAAACTCTGGTGACTCTCCTGGAGGCGGTCCATCTGGCAACGCTGAATCCTCTGCGCGCTGCCTTCGAGCCAACATCGCATGCCGTTTCCTTTCGAACTTATTTTCTGCCTCTCAGTCATCACCCCTTTCATCTTCGTGGTGGCATCTTCCGTGATTTGATCTGCGCTCGCCTTTCCGCTCCTCATGGCTGCGCGAGTAATCTTTCTGCAAAATTCGCATCTGACTTACGCGCGCTTCGAGAAAACTACGAATCTGCGTCTGCTGCTCGGCGCTCAGTTTCAATTTCTTCGTGAGCAATTTACTTCCCGCTCAACATCTTGCGGGTGCCCGAGGCTAGGGTCCGATCTCCCCGGCGATTGCCCGGCGACCGGTGCCGGTTCAGCCTGCGCCGGTGCCACCGTGGCCATCCCCAGCGCCATAACTACGCCAAACGCGAAACGTAAAGCTTTCATGAATCACCGCTCCATTCCTTTCTCCCAGGTCAAAAACTTCTGCGAATAAAACGCCCATAACGAAGTTCGTAATGCGATCAGATGCCCCCGCCATGGCTGAACTTAGCGAGCTAACGCGGCTGATTGCTGTCTAGTTTGCCAGAACACTTTCAGTGTCCGCTTGATCTTCCCGCGCGGGATGTATCCGAGCTATTTCCTCCGAATATCCCTTTTCATAGCCCGCCGAAAAAAGTTTCCGGTCTGCGTCGGTCCACCAACGGCCGATCGAAACATGCGGAGCATCCCCGCGTTCGGCCGCCAACTTCCCTAAGTAGGCTCCGTCACAAAAGGCCGAACTCAGGGCCTCCTGCGTATTCGTCACGCTCGCAGCCGTATTGTTCCGTGCTTTAAAAAGCGCGCTTCCACCGGCCGCCACGACCAACACTAGGACCGCTACTAGCACCAGCACCATCACCCACCGTGAAATACTTTTCATTTTCCATCTCCTCGTCTTCCTGAATTTCTTGAGCGTATCTAGTCTTGATCGCTCTCAGGTGATTAGAGCCGGGAACTCTGGAGGGTGGGGTAAAAAGGACGTAAAGTCCGGGTAAAACCACGTTTTGTCTGAACTTGTGTCCGGGTGGGCTACAAGCTGATCAGCACTCCCTTTCTCGTGCTTGCTTCTTGCTTTCTCCCTCCTCAGCCGGTCGATGAGGTTTTTTATGCCCGAACTTTCCACAATCTATGACTACATGCGCGCTCACGCCAATCTCCGGGGAGAACGGCCCGATTGAGTTTATCGGGAGCTACATGCAGGGATGGTTCGACTACGCGATTTGCGGCGAAATTCACCAACTGGCCGGCGAAACGGCCCAGGGGAATGCTCTCGGCACTTTGTCATCCTGTACCGACCGGATCGTGGGCCTAACCGCAACGCTTCTCGGCGGATACCCTCCTCTTCCGGGATTAGTCTTAAGTGAGATTCTCGGCTGATGACCTCAGTTTACGAACTGCGATGAATACATCGCGGCGATGCCACGATAGATACCAAGGCACTTCCTCCACGCGAGACAGAGAGACGGAAGCTATTGTCGCATTACGCAAGAAGAGCCGTCGATTCACGCGGGCCGTCCAGTGATAGCGATTGCCAGGTGCCACGAAGCAGAAACTGCACTCGCCCGCCCATGCCTTGACAGTTAGCGGGTCACAGGAACTTTCAACGACATGGAAGAGCACAGACGGGCACTGCAAGTAATTGGTGAAAGGGGCTTGGAGTCTGCTTCGAAAGGAAATGGGGCCGTCTCATGGCCCCTCTGCCAATTCCGATGGTTGCGGGGGCCCGCGACCATCCGAATTGGTTGGTCCTGCCATTCCTTTATGAATTGATAAGATCGGCCGCCTAAGCGCTCAATAGGCAGTTGCTGACCTCATGGCCTGGCTTCGTAAACGATATTAAAAGCCGTTTCTGTCGCTCGTCGGAAGCGACGGAACCCAGCGGAAGTTACCACCTCTCGAATGCGCGCTTCCCCGGATTGAGCACCTAAGCACAGTCCGACCTCCTGCGACCGAGAGCAGGGCGTGCATAGCAACGTCGAAAAGGAATAGTAAACGCGACCCACTGGGTTCAAATTGTCCTTCAACCCGTCATTCGCAAACGGCTCCACAATCATCCATGTGCCATCTTTGGCGAGCGACTGGAGCACGTGGGCGGAGGCTCCGGTGGGGTCCCCCATATCGTGCAGACAATCGAAAACGGTAACGAAGTCGTAGTCTTTTCCGGGGTACTCCTTGGCCTTGGCCACTTCAAAATTGACGCGCTTGGATAATCCTTCGCGCTTCGCGGAGTCTCGTGCCCCCGCGATGGAAGCGTCATGATAGTCAAATCCGATGAAGTGCGACTTCGGAAACGCTTTCGCCATCAATATGGTCGATGCTCCTTTCCCGCAGCCTACGTCGGCAACTCGCGCGCCTTCGTCGAGTTTCTGCTTCACGCCTTGGAGTGCCGGAATCCAAGTGCTCACCAGATTGGCCGCGTAGCCGGGACGGAAAAATTTCTCGCAACCATGAAATACATTCTCATCGTGTTCCCCCCACCCCATTCCTGCTCCCGAGCGAAAGGACGCGGCGATGCGCGGAACCGCGGCAAGTGAGCCCAGAGCCAGCTGAAACGCTCCCGGAAGATAGGCCGGGCTGTTCTCGTCGGCGAGCGTAAAAGCCTGCTCCTCGGTAAGGCTGAATTGATTTGTTCTTTCGTCGTAAGCGACGTAACCCCCCGCCGCTTGTGAAGCGAGCCATTCCCGTACGTAACGTTCGTCCGTCGCAGTTTGAGCCGCGAGTTCGGTCGATGTCATCGGCCGCACTGCAAGCGCTTTGTACAGTCCAAGCTTTTCCCCGATAACTACCATCCCGGCGTGCACTGTCGCACCCAGATCCCCGACGAAGCGCCCGACAAAGGCGTTCAGTTTGTCCATATCCACTGCCATGGGTCTGCTCCTTTTCTTTCTGGTTTTAAACTTTCGAACCGGAATTCTAACGCAATCGCGTCGCAAATTCCTCGTTGGGAGGTGACGCTTTGCCTATAGCCGAAAATGCGGCCAAGCAGCTAGCTGAGTCAGATCGGAAATGGTAGGGAACTGAGCGTTTCCGTCCCGCTTCCCGCTCCACCTGAAAATGATAGGGGGCACATTTGGTCAGTACGGCGCTCACGCTCGTGGGCTCAGAGGATTCGCGGGCAAGTTCCTCGAAAGGCCTCGGGGTTACCTTTGCGCTTCGCGAACAAGAACCAAAGCTTCGTCGATCAGAACTCTGAGCAGCCAGCTGCGGAAAGCGAAGATTGCCGCGACAGTTTGTGTACGACAGACAACCTCAAGGATAATGAATGGCCAAAAGGCCAGTTCTTGGCCAACTCCCTGTCAACAGATATATCTCCACTGGCAGGCTACTTGTTTCGATTTCCGAATAGCCAACATCAGAGATCCAAAACGACAATCCCGAACGATTTAGTGCCTCTCGAATGCCTTCCCTTCGGCGTTCAAGGGAGTGGATCCGATTCCGCAGCTCAATGCTACTGCGAAGTTGGATGAGTCCTAAAGACACGGTCTTCGCATGTGTTTTAACAGCTCAGAATCCCATGCTTTTCGCGTATCAAACTTCAGGCCAATTTGGACCGAGCGCGCATTCCAATGCAGATCGACATCGGATTTGGAGACGCCGGGGGAGTTTGGCTAACGAGCTCCGGCGGTAGCGGCTTCGATGGCATCGATATCTGCGCCAATCGGTTTCCCGTCTGTACCTGCGCTTAAGTATGGCGAGGGCTTCTTGCAGCCCGCAGCCTGGTTCTTTTCCCGGCAGAGGTGGAAATCCTGA
>JBAUVJ010000519.1:0-10790 GCA_049583165.1 Candidatus Sulfotelmatobacter sp.
TGATGTGGGAGGAGTGATGCTGCGCCTCGATTGTCTTCGGTCGATTTATTCGGAGCTGGAAAACTGTCTCGTTGTCACGATCATGGGAGCGGTCGCGGCTGAACTGCATTCTCTTGGTCATCGTCCAAATTTTTTCTATCTGCAACACGCGATGGGGCTGGCCTCTTCCACGGGGTTGGGTCTGGCTCTGTGCCTGCCGCAGCAACGTGTGATCGTCTTCGATGGCGACGGTTCCTTGTTGATGAATCTTGGCGGTCTCAGCACCATGGCACGTTATCGACCCAAGAAACTGATCCACATTGTTTTCGACAACGAAAGTTTGCTCTCAGTCGGCGGTTTCCCAACCGCGACGAGTACAGGTACAGATCTTGAGGGAATTGCCCGGGCCGCCGGAATTCCGCAAGTCGTCACAGTACGTGATGTGGAGAGTTTTAAAGCTGCTGTGACTGAGGCCATGCAAGGCGCAGAACTGACAACCATCATTTCCAAGGTTGAAGCCAAGGGCCCTTCCGCCTACGTCACCGACCTTGCTTTGCTTGAGAATCGGTTTCAATTCCGCAGGCATATTCAATCGCTCAAGAAGGCTTGATGACCAGGACACCATCGTTCGCGCGCTGATCGAGCGGAAGGAAAATGTCGAGCACAACCATCAGGAGCATGTATGTCTCTAGTTCTGACGCAGCTCGTCGAAGAACTCACCACTGGCCGGCTGCGGATCGTGGACTTGACTCAGCCTTTGACTCCGCAGACGCCTCTGTTGCCGCTGCCCTCGCAGTGGAATAACACGCCCGCGTTTAAGATCTGGGAGCTGTCGCGGTACGATGAGCGTGGTCCCGCCTGGTACTGGAACGGCTTCGAAACTGGCGAACATACCGGGACTCATTTTGACGCGCCGGTTCATTGGGTTTCTGGAAAAGATCTTCCGGATAACACTGTGGACAGCATTCCTCCGAAGAAATTTATCGGTCCCGCGTGCGTGATTGACATCAGCGCGGAGGTGGCAAAAAACCCAAACTATCTGTTGACGGTAGAGCGCATTCGACAATGGGAAGAAAAGCACGACCGCATTCCGGTGGGTGCATGGGTTCTCTTGCGCACGGACTGGTCGAAGCGGACCGATCCGAAGGACTATATTAATCTTAAGGAGGGTGGACCTCACACTCCGGGATTGGCCAAAGAAAGCTCCGCTTTCCTTGCGCAGGAGCGAGATGTTTTGGGCCTTGGCGTGGAGACCGTAGGAACGGATGCCGGCCAGGCCGCTACTTTTGACCCGCCTTTTCCAAACCACTACCTCATGCACGGCAGCGGCAAGTTTGGGCTGGCCAGCCTGTCCAATCTTGATCAGCTTCCGCCGTCCGGCGCAGTTGTCATCGCCGCACCGCTGAAGATCGTCGGCGGCTCGGGCAGTCCTCTGCGGGTCATCGCCATCACACCTTGAAATATTGCCTGAGAGCCGAAGATGAACAGGTCATCGAACTAATCACGGGACGCTGAGTTTTCGAAGCATCCTCACTGCCCCGCGGTTACTTGGGTTTAGCCGGAGGGATTCCTGATAGTTGGCGATGGCCTGCGGTTTGTTGCCGTCGTCCATATACCCCTCGGCCAGACTGTCGTAGACGTTGCTCGATTCCGGGTAGGCTTCGACGTTGAGCTGGAAAATACGGATAGCCTCCTTCAACTTCTTGGCTTGAAGCAGCTCGTAGCCCAGGGTGTTGAGTTGGTCTTCATCGAAGTTGTAAGTCGTGGGCTCGGCGACCTTGAAGTCCCGGTATTGCTTAACGGCCTCGTCGATACCGCTGGATGCAATAGTTGCAGAAAGGGTTTCAGTAATCGATTTTCGGCTGTCGAATGCAGCTTTGACCGCAGGCAACCATCCGGCCATAGTGACCGCAAAAACTCCAACGCCTAGCGCAACAGTCAATATGAAAAGACCGCCGGCCATGGCGAAGCGGCCCGGTGCGTTGCCTCGGTCCTGTGTCCACAAATAGATTTCAAGAACGGCCAAGGGCACCAGATATTGAGCGAAGGAAATGAAGGTGAGGAATGGTCCCGTAAACGTAGCCGGATCGAAACCAAAAGGGCCGTGATTGAGGAAGAGCGAGAGGAATATCCCCGCCCGGATGAACAAAGATGCGCTCACCACAAGGTATAAGCGAAGAGCCCAGCGGCGATGAGTTTTGAAATCGCGGGCCATCGCATAACGAAGCGCCATGACGGCGCAGAACATAATGAGGACAGCCATAAGACTGCTTCCCAAGTGCTGAGGGAGGTCGCCAACGCTTCCACGGACCCACATCATATAAAGCCCCGCAAGGCTGATGGTGAAAGCGGTCACGATATAGAGACGCCCATTCCAGCGATGAAAAACGGGGAAGCGATTCCGGATCTGTGGAATAAGCTGAAGCATCCCAGCGAGGATGACAATGACGGCAGAGATCAGATGCACGGCAATGGCGAGGTTGCCCATGGTATCGCCAGCGACATAGCCATGCGTGAAGTGCTTACTCCATGCCTGCTGCGAAGTTCCCCGCAGCGCCGCCATCCCATAAAAGGACGCTACCGCAAACGCAAACACCAACTGGCCGATGACCATCACTGTGAACCAAAAGCCAACCGCCGCTTTCAAGGTTGTGTTCGCATAGTCTTGCCGCAAATGCCGCTTTTGAAACATTTCAGCGGCGGGAATTGTCATCTGCAGTTGAGCGCTCATGTCGTTACTCCTATGCGGACAATTAAATCTGGCTACATTCCCCCGGCTAATGGAGCCGGCCCTGCCTCCCCCAGCGCGGCACGCTGCGTGCGATCGACAGCGGACATCGGGCGAAGCAGAATCAACGCAATGCCGATGACAGCAAACGCCGTCGAACCAACGAGCAGGTGCACGCGTTCGCCGATATCCGAACGGGACTGCACCGTCATGACGGCGGCGTGAGCGAGGCTAGACCATGCCGCAAAGGCGATGAGACTGCGGTTGGCAGCCGGATTCCGCGATGCAAGCAGCAGGAAGATTCCCAGCGTGACGTAGATGCTCAGCATCATCTGCAGAGTCTCTTCCGTAACCATTTGCACCAACGGGTACACAGTGGCGATGAAAAGCAGTCCGACCACGACCAAGACAACCTTTTGCACTCGTTCTCGATTCATAGTTCCTCCTACTGAAAAACAGAAGTTGATTCGACTTGCGAATTAGATCGGTCCCTGATAGCGGCGCAACCGTACCGCCGCGGCGAGAAATATCGCGGCCACAAGCAGCCCCGTCCACAGACCCGGCGCAGCCAGAAATGCGCCCGGAGTAATGTGCGTCATGGGATTGCTAGGGAAAACATTTGGCGCAGTCGAGGCAGCGGGCGCGGTGGCGCCAATAAACCGTTCACCCACCATGGCGGCGAAATGCGTTGTATTGAAGGCGAGCTTCTCGAGACCGCCGATGGCGACGATCGGTAATGCCGCCCATAGAAAGGTCGCGCGGCGCGCCCAGCCCGAAACCAGCAGCAGCCAGCAATACACGGGTGCAGGCCAGAGAGCATGCGCGGTCAGAAGGTGATAGAGGGTGAGCAGCGACATTTGCAAAATCGGCACATGTGCCCATAGTACCGCGACATTTCCGCCAGTTGCCAGCAGCACTGCGCTGCTCAGCAGGAGCATGAGCAACTGCATGACGGCCGTGATTGCCGAAACGAGCACTGGAAGAATCAGAAGCGGAATGCTTGCCTTCGCGAGAACCGTCGTTAGATCTGAAACCGGCAGCGACTTCCAGAACAAAATACTGCGGTCGCGGCGCTCGCTATGTAGTGCCTCGGCGCAATAGAACACGCTCATGAGAATGGCGGTGCCCATCATGAGAGCTGCCGAGATGTCGAACGGCCCGAAGATCTCTTCGTGGTTGTGCGCAGGGCCGGGCGCGATTAGGGCATGCAGTTGGCCAGGCGAATGAATTACGCTGATCAGGTAGCCGAACAAAAATACGGCGGCCACAGCCAATGGAGCGACGTAAAGGTATCGATTCTCCCAGAATTCGCGCCGTATCGACCAATAGATGGGCCGGGGCGCCGACATGGCCGCGGGAGGCTTTCCGTGTGCCTCAAACGACTGGGACACGCCGTTCGATTGAGTATTCATTTCGCTGCTCCTTGTGGCTGGCCAGCCTGATTGCCCATGACGGCGACGAATAAGTCAGCGATGCTGGGTGTGCGCACATCGCCAAAGGCCGCGAGTTGATCACGATTTGCACCATCGAAAAGCAGGATGCTGCGGCCGATCACCTGCCGCTCGTAAATTGGTTTGAGCGCCCGCGCGGCTGCGACCTGTTCGGGATGCGCTGTCACTTCCACATAGCGAGACTCGAATTCTTCCATGCTGCAATCAAGCACGATCCGGCCGCGGTTGATGAACATGAGATCGGTGAGGACGTGCTGGATATCTTCCACCTGATGCGTCGTCACCACGATGGTGCGGCTGCGATCGAAGTAGTCGTTCAGCAGCGAATCGTAAAACTGCTTGCGGTAAAGGATGTCGAGGCCAAGCGTGGGCTCGTCCAGCACCAGTAACTTCGCATCGATCGCCATGACCAGAGCCAGGTGCAACTGCGCCACCATGCCCTTCGACAACTCCCTAATCCCGCTGGTGCGCTTGATAGCGGTCTTGACAAGAAAACCTTCTGCCTTGGCGCGATCGAATCGCGGATGCAGTCCGGCAACGTAGTCGAGCGCCTGCGAAACCCGTATCCAGCGCGGCAGCACCGCGACATCGGCGATGAAGCAGACATCGCGCATGAGTTCGTCTCGCTCGGTCCAGGGGTCGCGCCCGAGCACTTTCAGATCTCCCTGGAATGAAGTGAGGCCGAGAATCGCGTTGAGCGCAGTGCTCTTCCCTGCACCGTTGGGACCGATGAGGCCGAGGATGCGACCCTCGTCCACTCGCAAATTAATTCCATCCAACGCGATGGTTGAACCGAATGCCTTGCGCAGGCCGCGGGCTTCTATGACTGTCATGGCTTCAGTTTCTCCTTTGCGGCCTTCAGCAGTTCTTCCGGCGTAAGGCCGAGGCGCTGAATGGTTTCGTAAACTCTGGGCCACTGTTCCGCCAAGAATTTCTGCCGCTCGCCTTGCAGTAGTTTTTTGCGCGCTCCGACATTGATGAACATGCCCAGCCCTCGTCTGGTTTCAACAAGCTCCTCGTCCACCAGTTGTTGATAGCCCTTCAGAACCGTGAGCGGATTGACCCGATATTCGGCCGCGACCGTGCGGACTGACGGCAGCGGGTCGCCTTCTTTCAGCACCCCGTCGAGTATCATCGCGACCACCCGGTCGCGAAGCTGGCGGTAAATCGGCTGATTGTCGTTCCACTCACGGTCCATGATGTTTTCCAGATACCCAGCCGGAATTGCGAGTGTCACTTTGTCCGCTGTAGATCCATGTGGGCGTGGACCGCCGACTTGCCTTCCGGGTCCATGAAGATCCAGTCCTCGCTATGATGGTTCGCGTCGATCATGGTGAACGCCGCGTGGTCCATGTGTCCGTACTGGGTGCTGCCGGCAACGTCGAGAAAAGCGAATTCCACGGTCTTGCCGTCCGGATAAGTCTTGCCGGTCATGCGAGGCCGATTTCCCGCGTCACAATAGTGGGTGAGCATCAGGCGATCTCCGTCGAGATAGACCATAGTGATCGGATCGTCAGGTCTTCCAGCGCCCGTCATCTCATGCATGAGCGCATTGCCCATGGAAGTCACGCGCAGCGTGACCTGCACGGATTTCCCTTCGATCTCGCCTCGCTGAGGAGTCGTGGTTACGTGGCCTTCCCAGGAACCGGCCAGAGTTTTCATTTTGGCGAAGGATTTTTCCGCGTCAGACTGGGCTGCCGCTGACAACGACAGGGCTAGCACCAGCCCTAGAGTGAAAATGTGTTTGCATTTCATGGTTTGCGATCTCCTGTGGACGGCCGCACCGCCATCTAGTGATGTAGTTAACTACAACACTACAAAAGATGCAAGTGTTTTTTGGGGACTTTTATTCAGGCGCGGACGCGATGTCGTTTTCGGGGGAGGAAGTCTCGGATGGACTGGTGCGTTCCCAGCCAGCTCATGATCATTTTGGGCGGGCATTCAGCTGATCGAGCTTTTGCTTAAGCTGTTCAAGCTTCTGTCCGGCTTCGCCGAGCTTGCCTTCGGCTGTGAGACGCTGATAGTCGGCCAGATCTCTGGCCGCTCCCGCAATGAGAGCATTCAAATCTGTAGAAGGACTGGTCGCGGCAGATGCCGCGGGTGAAGCTGTACTTTGGGCCGACTGCGTCGGCGCAGTCGCGGCGGTGGTTAACGAAGAGATCTCCCCGCCGAATAAAGACTTCATCGCCGACTCGAAAGTTGGTCCGTAGGCGAGCCGATCTTGCAGAGCGAGGACGACCAGACGCAACTCCGGCATCGGACTTCGTTCAGCCTGCAAGTAAATCGGCTCCGCATACAACAGCGCGCGACCGCACGGGATCACGAGCAGAGTACCGCGCCGCACATGAGAGCCCTGCTGATTCCACAAGGTCAATTGTCCGGAGAGCTGTGCGTTTTGATCGATACGCGCTTCAATCTGTAGAGGTCCGTCGACCAGCTTCGTCTTAGGAAAGTCGTAGACAACGGACGTTCCGTATTGCGCGCCATCGCTGCGCCCCGCGATCCAGCCGATCAGATTGTTCCGGTTGGCCGGCGTGAACGGGAGAATCTCCACGAACTCCACTGCGCTCTCCCCGGGCAATTTCATCAGCACGAAGTTTGGCTCCATGCCCTGCGTTCTCTGTTCACCGGATTCGCTCAACCCGACTTCCGAAGCGACGGTCCACAAATCCTCACGGTTGTAGAAGACCTCCGGGTCAGTCATGTGATATAGGCCGTACACGGACGCTTGCATCTTGAGCAACAACTCGGGATAACGCACGTGTTTACGCAGCGTCGCCGGCATGGTTGAAGCATCCTTAAATAGAGAAGGAAACATCTGGCGATACGCCGCGATGATCGGATCTTGCGGGTCAAACACGTAGAACGTCGTGGTCCCATCGTAGGCATCGATGACCACCTTCACGCTGTTCCGCATGTAATTAATGGGACTGCCATTGAGAGGATAGTGGCTGGAATACGGAAAAGTGTCTGAAGTTGTGAACGCATCCATCATCCATGACAGCCGGCCATCATCGCCGACTACGATGTACGGATCTGAATCGAAAGTGAGCAAAGGCGCCAGCGCCGTCACGCGATCACGCACGTTGCGGCGCATCAGCAGCCGGCTCTGCGAGTTGATATCGTCGCTGAAAGGCAGCTTGGTGATGTCGCCTTGATCGAATGCGATGAGGAGGCGGCGCAGAAATCCGCCGAGGAGAATGCCACCGTTGCCTTCATAAGAAGTCAGATTATTCGTCTGGCCCTGCGGATAATTGAATTCCTGTTGCCGCGTCTTCACATAGACATCAGTATCGGTCAGCTCGCCGAAATAGATTTCCGGACGCGTTACGGCGATAATCTTCACCGTACTCTGGATGGGCATGTTACTGAGGATCAACGTCGGCAGGCCTTCCGAGGTAAATCCATTCACCGGATTCATGGTTATGCCGTAGCCGTGGGTGTAGATGAGTTTTTCATTGATCCAGTTACGGCTGCTCTCGGGTAGCTTATCGATGCTCAGTTCGCGCGCGCCGAGCATGACCTGGCGCATATTACCGTCGATTTCATAGCGATCGATGTCGATGTCGGGAAAATCATAGTAGGTGCGGATTTCCTGAATCTGGCGCAGGGTATCCTGGAGCGCGCGCCAATCCCAGAGCCGGATGTTTTGTAGCGTCGCCTGATTGTTCGCCGGATCGGCGGCCTCAACGGTTGTATCGGCGGGAAATTCGCGCTGCGAGACACGGTCCAATCCGTAGGCCTGCCGCGTCAGTTCGATGTTGTGGGCAATGAAAGGCCGCTCGCGAACCAACTCGTTCGGTTTCACAATAAAATTGCCAACGTACCAGCCGACTATCTGAAGCCCCAAATAACAGATTATTGCCGGAGCAACCGACGCCGCCAGCCAGCGCACGCGCGGCGCTGAGACGACGTTTATAAATGCGATGGCGCCTCCGAAAATGAGCGCCACGCAGACCACAAGCAGGCCGGTAAGCATGACGTGCGCGTCGGTGTAAGCGACACCGCTAAAGATCGTGTGCTCCTCAAACAACGCTTCGAACCGGCTGATATATACGCGCATCGCGAGGCTCAGCAAGAAGAACGCGAACGCAATGGAAAAGCCGCGCCAGGCCACTGGAATGGAACTGCCTCGGCGGCCCGCGAACACTCGGGCGCTGCCGGTAACCAGAATGAAGAAGATCGCGATTCCGCAGGCAATTACTGCCAGCGTGAGCAACCATTCGGTAACGAACTGCAAAACGGGAAGCGTGAACAGATAAAAGTGCAGCGACCTGCCGAGGATCGGATCCACCATGCCGGCCGTGTGTGGTGCGTACCAATAGAGTGCGAAGGTCGGCCACTCCGCCATCAAGCCGACGCCGGTCACCCCGGCAATCAGTAACGTAACGAGGAGCCCGATAAGACGCAGGATGCGCTCGACCGGCAATTTTACCGGCTGCCTGCCGATATAAATGATTCCACCGCTCAGCAAATCGGGCTGGTACGCCCTCCGCAGGGCCAGAAACCATCCGTACAGGATAAAAAATGTGGCAGCGAAAGATACGGCAAAAACCGTCCAGCGAAAACTCAACGTCTTGCGGAAGACATCTCCGTAACCGAGCGAATCAAACCAAAGGGCATCGACGTAATACGATAGCGCCGTGCCGCTGCCAAAGATGATGAGGAAGACGACGACCAGAATGAGGAAAAAACGGCGGCGGAGTGACGGACGTTCCCGCCACTCAATGGTCTCGGGCATTTCTCTATTCAGCTTTCACCAGCGCTTTCGACTGCAATTCCAACCACACGGCATTGTACCGCGTCCTGGAAAAGACAAGTTGCGGCCGGCAGATGCCGGCCGCAGAAGTCGCTTAGTGTTGCGCCGTTTTAGCGATGTTTGATGAAATCGCCGGTTTGCAATTCGGCCATTGCCTGGCGCAGTTGCTCTTGCGTGTTCATGACGATCGGGCCATACCACGCTACCGGCTCCTCGATCGGTTTACCGGATACGAGCAGGAAGCGAATCCCTTCGGGTCCGGCCTGTACGGTTAGTTCGTCGCCACGGTCGAATAGCACCAGAGAGTGATTGACCGCGTCGTACTTGGCCGCCGCATTGGGATCGACGCCGCTCTCGGTCAAAACCCCACGCGGATCAGAAGCGTCGCGAAACGATCCCGATCCCACAAAAACGTAAGCGAAAGCATTACGCGTAGTCTCCACTTTGATGCGCTTCCGCTGGCCGGGCGGAACTGATATATCCAAGTAATTCGGATCAGCGGCTACTCCCTCCACCGGCCCTTTCTTACCCCAGAACTCACCGCAAATCACGCGCGCGCGAGTGCCGTCATCATCTGTAACTTCAGGGATCGCAGTCGACGGAATGTCCTGATATCGCGGATCGGTCATCTTCAGCGATGCGGGCAGGTTCGCCCACAACTGAAAGCCATGCATGCGCCCATGCGTATCGCCTTTCGGCATCTCCTGGTGCAGGATGCCGCTGCCCGCAGTCATCCATTGCACGTCTCCGGCGGTCATTTTTCCCTGGTTGCCCAGGCTGTCGCCATGTTCGACGGAACCGGCAAGCACGTATGTAATGGTGTCAATCCCGCGATGCGGATGCCACGGAAAACCAGCCAAATAGTCGGCTGGATTGTCATTGCGGAAATCGTCCAAGAGAAGAAATGGATCCAACTCCTTGGTTTTGCCGAAGCCGAAGGCGCGTTGCAGCTTTACGCCCGCGCCTTCGATCGTCGGCTTCGGTTGAATGATTTGTTTCACTGGGCGGAGTGACATATATCCTCCCCTTTTCTGAGCCGCAAGAAAGGCATTGCCTGTATTGCGGCTAAATTTGTCAGGCTTTGATGAACTCGGCTTCCAGCGTAATGGTCACTTCCTCGCCGACCATAATCCCGCCGGCCTCAAGCGCTGCATTCCACGTCAGGCCGTAATCCTTGCGGTTAATCTTCGTGGTGGCTGAGACTCCAACACGTACGTTGCCCCACGGATCCTTTGTTGGCGGGGTTGGCCCTTCCACGGTAAAAACAGCCTTTCGGGTAACACCATGAATGGTCAAGTCGCCCTCGACCGACAATTCTCCGTCGCGGACAAGGCTGATGCGCGTGGAGTTGAAGGACAGTTTGGGGAACTTCTCCACATCCAGAAAGTCAGCACTCTTCAGATGCGCATCGCGTTGCGCGTCGCGGGTCTCGATCGAGGCTGCCTCAATCCGCGCGACGACCTTCGATTTGGCCAGATCGGATTCGTCGAAGGTCAACGCCCCGGTGACCTTGGTAAAGTGTCCTTTCACATTGGAAATCATCATGTGCTTGACCTTGAACTCTGCGACGGTGTGAGCCGGATCGATATTCCAGGTCGTGGTGGATGTTTGCGGGGTAGCTAGTGTGCTCATGGTGTTTTATCCTCCTCTTGAAGATTAGATGCGTTAACACGATATTCGTTGCAACAGATATTGTTACGTGAAAATCAGCTTACATTGGCCCGGGCTGCGCTCAGTAGTTCACTGAGTGCCCGCAGCCGCTCCTTCCCTAAGTGTCCCAGTTGCCGGCGATGGGCCTCGACGACCGGCGCGTCGAGCCGAGCCAGGAGCTTGAGTCCTTGCGGGGTAATGCGCGCCATCACCATTCGCCGGT
>JBAUVJ010000520.1:0-3403 GCA_049583165.1 Candidatus Sulfotelmatobacter sp.
AGTGAGGTGGCTAAATTGGCTGTGGATTGCGTTCTGGCCTCGGATTGGGCGCCATGCGGCGGGGCAATCGCACCCAGCAGCATCGCGCCACCCGCCGCCGAGAACACCGAATAGCTTAGAGGCGCGGCGATCCCCAAGGCTATGCTCATGGTTAATGCGAACGACATCAGTAACGCTGCGCTACTCCAAGCGACTACGCGCTGGTAGATTCCCAACAGGAGCGCGATGGCTAGCCCAAGCTCGACGATTGTTTCCAAGACAGCGAGTGCAGGAATCAGGCTTTTCGGAACAAACGAGTTAAGCACGGCGACGTATTGCACGAAGTGGGTCCAATCGCCCCACGACACGTTCTTGCCGCCGTACGGACCCAACCAGCCGAAGCGGTCACCGATCGAAAAGAGAAAGGTGATACCTAGGGCTAGGCGCAAGAACACTCTAGCGATTTGCAAAACACGCTCATTGTTCATAACAGCTTTGTTATTTCCTTTCCCTTTTCAGCGAATGCTAAGGCTAGGATTCTCGCGGGCTTCGTTGTGCTGGCGTTGCCGGAAGGCAGGTGGATGCTGCCGGGGGCTTCATAAAACACATCACCAGTCGACAATACTTTCTCCTGTTCACCTGCCAGTTGAAAGCGATAATCCCCTTCAAGGATGTAGCCGAGAATGAAACCTGGATGAGCATGTTCGGGGGAAGTCGTGCCAGGTGGGAAGGTCAACTCAAGGACGGTCACCTGCCAGCCATTGAGACTAACTGGCGGAAGGTCGCGCTCGTATATGGCCTTTATGCCGGATGCGGCGGGCGCTTCAGAACGATCCAGTATAAGCAGAGCCAGGCTCGCCAAACCAGCCTGAAGAAATTGTCGACGATGTTTCATGAACCCAGAATAGATTCTGTGTTGGTATGATTAATAGGTCCATATTGCGCAAATTCTTTATACCAATCGGCGAGGCCTGAAATCGATGCCTAAAGATGTCAGCTCGCTGCAACTCGCCCTCCATGAAAGGGCACCCGGCACTACGCTGACACGCTGGCTCTACCAAGAACTGCGACGCGCCATTCTCGATCGCCGGCTGCCGCCCGGAACGCGCCTGCCGGCGACCAGGGACCTTGCGCTTCAATACGGGGTCTCACGCGGAACAGTGGTGACCGTGTTTGAGCAGTTGCAGGCTGAAGGGTATTTGATTGGAAGGGTCGGGGCAGGCACAAGAATCAATGAGCGCCTGTCGCAAGATGTGTTCAAGAAACCGACACCACAACCGCGAATAAGGAAGCTGCCGGCACCGATTCGAGGGTTGCCCACTTCACGGCCCGCGCATCCATTTCGACCTTACGAGCCTGCGCTGACCGAGGTCCCAGTGGAGATTTGGGCGCGCGTTGCCGGCCGCCGATTGCGCCGGGTCTCTTCCTCGCTCCTAGCCAGCGGGGATCCGCGAGGGTATGCGCCATTACGCGAGGCCATTGCTGGATACCTAGGTTCGTCGCGTGGGGTGAATTGCTCAGCCGACTCCGTGGTAATTGTTTCCGGGGTTCAGCAGGGCCTAGACCTGATCACTCGTCTGTTGATCAAGCCCGGGGAAACAGTCTGGATGGAGGACCCAGGCTACTTCGGCGCCATCGCGGCCTTTCACCAGGCTGGTGCGAGGATTATCCCCGTGCCGGTGGACGAAGATGGGCTTTCGGTATCGCAAGGAGAAAAGTTGTGCAAGCCGGCAAAAGCGGCCTATTTGACGCCGGCACATCAGTTTCCTTTGGGCATGGCGATGCCCGTTGAACGTCGGATAGCGGTTCTGAAGTGGGCCCGGGAGACGGGAGCTTTCCTTATAGAAGATGACTACGATAGCGAGTATCGCTTCGACGGTCGCCCAATGCCCGCGCTCCAGGGTTTGGACAAGGCTGGCTGCGTTATCTTTCTGGGAAGCTTTAACAAGGTATTTTTCCCGTCATTGCGGTTGGGCTATCTCGTTTTGCCACCAGCGCTGCTTGATCCACTGTTGGTGCTGCGGCTGGGCGTCGACCTCCATCCTCCGACCCTCGATCAAGCGATTCTCTGCGACTTCATCACGGAGGGCCATATGGGGCGACACATTCGGAGAATGCGCGACATGTATGCCGAAAGGCTGGCTGCTTTGCAACACGAGGCGCGGAAGTATTTGTCGGGATTACTTGACGTTTCGCCCATACAGGCGGGCCTGAATACGGCGGGTTTTCTCCGAAATGGCATGTCATCTCGGCAAGCGGAAGCGCTAGCGGCAAACCATGGAATCGAGGCGCTAGGACTTGATCGCTTCACTCTGAAACGCAGGAACGTGGAGGGTTTGATGCTTGGCTTCGCCGCATTCGACGAGCGTGAGATCCGTCGTGGCATCGTCACCCTGGCGCGTGCATTAGAGCAGGGCGCCAGTTTATCCAAAGTAAGATCCGTTGCTCCGATAGCCAATATCGCGACTTCCCGCAAAACCCGAGTTTAGGGAACATAAGCATCACTCAAAAAAAGGGAGATCCGCCCGACGCTGGTGTCGGGGGTATAAAGAACAGCGGGTACGCTATGGAGGCGCTGCGGCTGGCGGCTCCAGTTTCTGCGGTTCCCCATTCCAAGAAAGCGGTTTATCGTTCCGTAGCAATCACGATTTGAGATGTGGACGAGCACGATCGGCAAGAAAACGAAGTCAGCCTCCAGCACGGCTGGCGACTACTGTCCGCTTACACGCTCAGCACTGGCGTGAAGTTCTGGATCATCACCGAAGCAAACCCGGAGTTCTACCTGCATTCTGCTACCATCAGAATACTAAACGCGAGCCCAGAATCTTCCCTCCCAGGGGACACTCCGGTGGCCCTTTTCTTTGTGCCAGGGCCAGCCTCCGGCTTTCCCCCTTTTTCTGTCGGCGAAGTTCAACGCGACCATGTCTGATATTGACTGTCCGATCAGAATTCTACTTATTGACAACACTCCAGTCTGAATGAAAGAGGTGACAAAGCAGCTCTTTCTGTCGCACATCTGTCGAACAAATCGTCGCACAGAGCTGCAAGAAGCAGCACGTTGAAACACGATGCGACACGCTAACGCACTGAAAAGCAACAAACATGCATGGGCCAGGTCGTTCTCATAATCCGGAGATCCTAGATCAGCGGGATGGTTAGTGTCGGGCAGATCTCCTCGAAACCGACTTCCGGCAAGCGTGGTCGAGAGTCTGTCTTGTGGGCAACCTCTGGTTTGTCCGTTATGCGGGCGCGAGCTCGTTGCCGAACGTGGAATAATGAATGATGTCCGGCCGTTCTCCAGACCCAGTCTCCTGGGTGAAAGGCATTTCGATACCGCTCAGCGAATGCATGAGACAATGCGCTCGCTGTGATCGCGGAGTTCAAGTACGAACTGGCACTGCGTGTCCAGCTCGCGGCCCAAGAG
>JBAUVJ010000521.1:0-4727 GCA_049583165.1 Candidatus Sulfotelmatobacter sp.
TCAGGATTTCCACCTCTGCCGGGAAAAGAACCAGGCTGCGGGCTGCAAGAAGCCCTCGCCATACTTAAGCGCAGGTACAGACGGGAAACCGATTGGCGCAGATATCGATGCCATCGAAGCCGCTACCACCGGAGCTCGTTAGCCAACTCCTACAACCAGCTGAGATCTTTGTTGACTAGGAATTTCCCTAGGCCGGGTTTCTTCTTCACCCACAGCTTCAGGTCGAAGTAGGAACGATAGCGGCGGCGCAGCCGGATGAGTTCGGATCGCTCCGCTGTCTTGAGCGCTAAATCGCCGGTTGGATAGCCGAGTTCGCTAAGCGTATCGCCGATGAGCGTATCCATCGTTCGCATCTGCTCCGGCGACAGGGTTTCTTTCCACCTTGCAACCGGATTGAACGCTCCTGTCTCGGCGCCGTTCTGAAACGAAGTGTTGGGCTCCGCGACCGAACCGATTGCGGCCTCCTGAATGCGATCGTAATTCAGATCATGTTCGATGAACCCGCTCAGCCGCTCCAGGACCGGACGCGGATCAAGTACCAAATCCTCAAACGAAATTTCGCAGTAGTCGGCCCCTAGCTTGCGCCCTGCCTCGCGCCCTCGTTGCACCACCCATTCCCAGTGCAGTGCGGCCGCTTCCAGATGCCTCTTGCTATCTCCGGGCAAAGGACGAATCCATTTCTGCTTGTCCAGCGACAGCGCAACGTCTCTGCCGTCGCGGATGATGTGGATGATTAAAGCGTCGGGGATCGTCTGCTTGATGCGCTCGATGTAAAGCAAGTGGTCGGGAGTACACTCTGCCCAGCGCTCCATGCCTTGCTTCCGTGCGATCTCCTCCATGAACAGCCGAAGAAAGTCGCCACCATTCTGGCACTCGGCCACGATTCTTGCTTGAATCTCATTTTTGTCCAGGCCCGAAAGACTAAACATGCGGGTCTTCAGCCATGCCTCAACGAACTTCTCCCGGTTCCGCGAACTGTTCAGATCGCCGTACGCCGCCTCCAAAACATTGAACACGTGCGTCTCACTCCGCAAAACCGCAAAACCACCAGCCGACAACAGCATGTGATAAAGCAGAGTGGTACCTGAGCGGGCGCAGCCGAGGGTAAATACTGGAGCCTTGCTTCGCAGGCCGGACCGGCTCATCCGCTCACCGCTCATATTTCCCAGACGCGAGCCCGTTGTCTCGGTTTTTGTGAACACCGTTTTCGTTGGCAAGGAGTTAGTCTTCCTTTGATTGAATTCCCCTCTCAAGCAGAGACGGCGGATACAGGAACGGTCTCATCGGCGCTCTGGTGCAAAGAGCCGTAAACCTGCAACCACTGTTCCCGCACCAAGCTCCACTTGTAATATTTCGCTTGCTCGTGAGCAGCCAGTGCAAGGCGGCAACCAAGCTCTCGATCTTCCAGCAGCCGAATGACGTTTTGCGCCAACCTATGCGCATCCCCGGTTTCAGAGAGCAATCCAGTGCGCCCGTCTTCTACGACGTAACGTATTCCTTCAGGTCCGGTGCTGACCACCGGGGTTCCCGCCGCGAAGGCCTCGAGTATGGATACTGGCATGTTATCGAGCCACGAAGCGTTGATAAAGATATCTGCCTCATCGTAGTAACTGGCAATGGCATCGTGTGCGGCAACTCCAGTAAAATGCACGTCCCTAAGCCGCAGCTCCGAAACTAACTGGCGAAGTTGATCCTCCAACGGACCTTTCCCCACAAGGTCGAGCCGTGCTTCAGGATATTTTTGTTGGATCTCCGCAAAGGCGCGCACTACTACATCCACGGAGTAGTAAGGATGAAACCCGCGCGTGCAGATCAGATGCGGCCGAAGAGGATTGCGCACCCGAAACTGAAACTGTGCAAGATCGACAACGTTTGGAACCACTTCGGCGTCGAGCTTGAATTCACGGAATACAGACGCCAGATAGCCCGATGGCACAATCAACTTATCGACCCGGGCCAAAACCGGCCTGGCGCTTCGGAACCGTTGCAGATGGTCCTTGGCTTCTCCGCTGTGATAGTGAATCAGAACTTTTTTCCTTCGCAATCGAGCCACCAGCCACGCCGGCACCGGCGCGATCAAAAACGACCAATAAGACGCCGAGAAAATATGCACAATATCCGCGCCTTCGATTCCCCTCCACAAATTCCGTACATAAAAAGGCTGCCGAACCACCGTCCTCAACCCCGGAATACGCTCCGCCCACTTGAGACTTGGAAGCAGCGGAGGATCAATCGCAATCAAATGAGCTTCGATCGCCGGATCGTCCTGCCAATTCCTCACCAGCAAATCCGCCTGTACCGACTGCCCGCCTACGTAACGAAGAGATGCCGCGACAATCGCCACACGCATTTTTTTTGGCGGCAGACTCGATGGCATCGAGTACGATTTCGCATCCGGACGCCAATTCTTTTCCGCCAGCAGATCGGAGTAGAGATCCGTATGCCGGGCTCGCAGGTTGTCGATGCCGAAGTTCTCCTCGGCAAATCTCTTCGCATTCTCCGCGAGCCGTAGGCGCAAACCTTCCTCTTGCAAAAGATCGCCCATGGCTTTGGCAAAACCGGACTCGCTGCCCGCCGGCACCAGCAGCCCTCTTCCTCCGCGAATCAGCTCCGGATTTCCCCCCACGTCGCTCGCAACTACTGCAACGCCGCTCGCCATGGATTCCATAATCGCGTTCGACAAACTCTCGGAATCAGAAGGCAGCACGGAAATATCCAGCGACGCCAGGACTCCCGGAATATCCCGCCTGTCACCGAGGAAAATAATCTGTTCTCCAAGACCAAGCTTCTGCGCTAACTTTTCCAGCTCTGTCCGCAACGGCCCGTCCCCGGCAAGAACGAATTGAGCCTTTGGGAAACGCGCAGCGATCCGCGCGGCCGCCCGCAGAAATAGCGCATGATTCTTCGATTGCGTATTCATTCGCGCGATCATCCCCACGCGAAGTGTGCCCGCTTCCCGCGGCAAACTTGGCCGCGCCTCAGCGAAATCCTGCAATCGAAGCCCGTTCCTAATCACCACTACCCGTCGCTTCGACAATCCCCGTTCCACCAGTTGTTCGGCGGCCGCTTGCGAGTTGCACACCACTCGATCACAAAATCGAAAAGCCGCAATCTGCGACAGCCCCTTCGCCGGACTCAGCAGATCACCAATCTGCCGCTGGCTGCCTATCACCACGGGAACGCCCGCCAGCCGCGCCGCAGGGAGCAGCATCAGATTGGTATAAAAATCGAAAGCATGGGCAACCGCGGTGTAGTTCCTGCGAAGATGGCGCCCCAGGGCAAATCGCGCTCTTTGCGAATGCCAGCCAAACAGGTTGCCCCCGGGAGTGAATTCGGCAATCCCGTTCACTTCCCCAAGAAGTGGGCCTTCGCGCTTCAAGCATCCCTGCTCTACGGAAAATTCACTGCTATCGAACGCTCGCGACAGAGTAAGGAACTGGCGCTCCGTTCCACCTGTCTCCAGCGAATTGATCATCAGAAAAACGGGAATCCGCGGAGTCCCTGCCGTTCTTCTATTCTCCAGTTCCGGGGCAGTGACATTCACGTGGTTCTCTCGGCGGGCGTAAACGTGCAGTCGCTCTGAGGGTTGGGAACGAAAGATCCCGTGGATGATCTCTCACCTCCCTGGGTTTGCGCTTCCAAAAAATTCCGGTGCCACAATTCCAGCACCAGCAGCATCCACAGCCGTCCGGAATGGATGCGTCTTCCTCGCAAGTGTTCATCAATCAAAGAGTGAATTGCCTCTGGACGGAAATATCCGCGCTGCAGCGTCCGTGGTTCATTCAAAATCTGCAACAACCCAGTCTTGAATTCTTCTTTGAGCCAGTGAACCAGAGGAAGGGCAAACCCTTGCTTGGGGCGATTGACCAGTGACGTCGGAATCCCCAGCCGCTCCGCCAATTTCTTGAAAATGAATTTGCGCTTGCCGTCGCGCAGTTTGTATTTGATGGGCAAGCTCGCGACCCACTCGACAAAAACATGGTCAAGGATGGGCGCCCGCATTTCCAGAGAGGTTGCCATGCTCATGCGGTCGACCTTGGTCATGATGTCGGCCGGAAGATAAGTCTTGGTGTCGAGGTAGAGCAACCGGCTGAGATGATCCTTGGCGGGCGCATTGTCGTAGTACTTCTGATATTGCACAAGCGGATCGTTGTACTGGCGCGCCTGTTCCAGAAATTCATCGCTGAACAGACTGCGCTCACGGCCCAGCGCGGGAAGGTACGCAATGCTATCCAAATAACGGTCGCGGGCCGGCAGGGTTACATTCCACGCCAGCTTTGCTCCCTTTGCGTCGGCCGGCAGCCTGGGATAAAACTGAGTCCGGTAGACATGGCCTACCCATCCTGGAATTAATCCAAAATGCTGGCGCTTCATGTTGACCGCATAGCGCTCGTAGCCGGCAAACAACTCGTCTCCCCCATCGCCGGAAAGTGCCACGGTCACGTGTTGTCGAGCCAGCCGTGAAACGTGGAACGTGGGAATCATCGACGAGTCCCCGAACGGCTCCTCTTGCATTCGAGTCAGCCAGTCAAGAGTTGCACCAATATCCGGCCCCACAAAAAATTCCCGATGCTCGGTGCCAAATTTCTTTGCCACCACCCGAGCGCATTCGGCCTCATTGAAATCTTCTTTACCAAATCCGATCGAAAACGTTTTCACCGGCTCGGAGCTCGCCCGCGCCATCAGCGCCACTACGACGGAAGAATCAACTCCGCCGCTGAGCAAGG
>JBAUVJ010000522.1:0-2711 GCA_049583165.1 Candidatus Sulfotelmatobacter sp.
GATGAAGTCGCCGTGGATCACCAGGCCCAGCTTGTGGCAATCGCGGGTGAAGTCGCGCGCCCGCTCGATGGTCGCGCCCTTCTTGATGTTCTTCAGAATCTGCTGATCGCCCGACTCATAGCCCACAATCAGCAACCGGCAACCAGCTTCCTTCATCGCCTTGAGCGTCTCGTAATCGGTGGTCACCCGCGAAGTGCACGACCACGTCAATCCTAGCGGCTTCAGCTTCGCGCACAGCTCGATCGTCCGCGCCTTCTGGATGTTGAACGTGTCATCGTCAAAAAAGAATTCCTTTACCTCCGGCCAGTACGCCTTCACCTTGGCCATCTCGGCTGCAACATCATCCGTCGAACGCTTCCGCCATGGATGCCCGCTTAACGTCTGCGGCCACAAACAAAACGTGCATTGCGCTGGACATCCACGCGTCGTATAAAGCGACACATAAGGATTCAGCAGGAAGGGCACGTTATACCGCGTCACATCGAGATCGCGCTTATAAATATCGGTCACGTGCGGCAGAGCATCCAGATCCTGAATCTGCGGTGCATCCGGATTGTGCACCGCCTTGCCATCCTTCAAAAACGAAACGCCGGGAATCTCCTCGAGCGGCTTACCCTTCGCGTAATCCACCACCGCGTAATCGAATTCCTTGCGCGCCACAAAATCAATCGCCGGACAATCGCGCAAAGATTTTTCCGGCAGCACGCTCACGTGCGGCCCCACAAACGCAATCTTGATCTTCGGATTTGCCGTCTTGATCGCCGCCGCCAGTCCAATATCCCCAGGAAACCCTGGCGTGCTGGTAAACAGAACCAGAAACTCATAATCCTTGGCAATTTCGATGGTCTGCTCCGCCGAAATATAGTGGGGCGGCGCGTCCAGCAACCGGGCTCCCTCCAGCATTCCCGCCGGATAAGCCAGCCAAACCGGATACCAATAGGACTCGATCTCGCGAGTCGCCGGCCAACGGGAACCGGCTCCGCCGTCAAAGTTCTCAAAAGAGGGTGGGTTCAAAAACAGTGATTTTAAAGGCATAGTGGGTAAGTACTTATTTTACCATCTACATGCGGCCAATGTGGTCGCAAAGCAGTATTTACGCAGGTTCGTGTATTGAACCTAAGCTTTGATGCAGCGAAGTGCCGTAAAGAGGCATCAGTTTACCTGCCGTTCATTTGCCGCCCAGCGCCCAGCTCGCCAGCTCTCCGTTCGCGCGCAGCAGCGCCACCTGGCTGCGCTCCAGTTCGAAGGTGACATCCTGCAGAGCAATTAATTTTTCGCTGGATTGCGTCTGCACGTTATCCAGATCGTGCAGATTCGCCGTTCCCGAGTTCATGCGAGTCTGCACCGCCTCCACATTCTTCTTCGCGATTTCGTATTCCAGCTCCGCTACATCGCGGGCAGCCTGCATCTGCGTCACAGAGCGCTGCAAGCGCAACGTTTGTTCCGAAACCTGATTGCGTGCGGCTTTCGCTTGTTCTTTAGCCTTGCGCGCGTCCGACTCCGCCTCTTGCACCCGTGCGTGCTGCGCCAGATTCAAGAAAGGAAGGTGAATAGCCACTCCGACCGTAGCATTGCTGGGCTGAAAACTATGCGGTTGATAATACTTCTGGTAATTGTTGTAAGTGGAAAGCAGGGCATACTGGGCGGCAAAATCAATGCTCGGCCAAAGCGACCTGCGCTCTCCCGCCAGCCGCAAATATTGGGCTCGGGCGCGTTCTACCGCTGCCTCTACAGCTGGGTTTGCATCAGCGGCCTTGGCCGAAGACTCATCCTCCATTTTCGGTGCGGGCAGCGCAGGCATTGAGTCAGCATCGGTCTCAATGGATGCGGCCGGCATTCCAGTGAGTTTAGAAAGATGCTCTCGCAAAACGTCAGCCGCACCGCTCGCCTCGGCCAGCCGCAGGCGCACCCGCGCGACCGACAAGCGCGCCTTGCTGCTATCCATTTCGCTGTCAATGCCCTCTTTCACTCGATCGGCAACCGCAGCTTCCATCTTCTGCACGTCGGGATAAATTTCGTGCAGTCGGTCGAGGCGTTGCTCCCATTTTTCCAGCTCGGCGTAACTCAGAACGGTATCCTGCACCACCTGGTTACGCTGATCTTTCGTGCTCAGGGCGGTAGCCTTTATCTCGGACTGCGCGGCACGAATGAAATCCTTGAGCGCCGGATTAATCAGCGCCGATTGCGCATTTACGTTGAACAATGACGGCGCCGAGCCCTCCAGGCTGAGCGGAAACCCGTCCGACCAGCCAATTCCGGCTCCAGCGTTCAACTGAGGAATATAACTGTTGCGCAACTCGCGGTAGCTGGCGGAAGCGTGTTGCTCGTCCTCAGCCGAGATAGCGATACCATTGGCATGTCGCAAGGCCAGTTCCACAGCGTGCCGGAGCGTCAGCGGCTCGGCCAGTAAGGTCGCGGGCAAAAATAAAAGCGCCGCCAATAAAAGTTTATGAACACCCGTACCACTCCAGGATCTATTTCTCATGGTTGTTTTCACCTTCGTGATGGCTAGGAAGATTCTACGGACAATCTGATGCCGGAGAAATGATAAGGATGGGTCGGAACAAAATCGATCGATGGCCCAGGGATCGAAATGTTTGCAACCCGCGAGGAGCCTTCAGCCTCTGCCGCGAAACTGGATAATTCTTCGCCGGTCGCGTTTGGATGGACGCGTCGTCGGCAGCTCTTCGAACTGCCGCATGGCCTTGCGC
>JBAUVJ010000523.1:0-30690 GCA_049583165.1 Candidatus Sulfotelmatobacter sp.
GCGTAGAGCATGGGCGCATCGTAGTGGATGGAGCCCTTGTACAGAGTGGCCGTCCAGTTGAAAACTTTAATGGCCGATGGCAGAGCAACGGCGTAGCTCAGGAAAGAAAACACAAGAGCGGAGTAGACGGAGATTCCGGCTACGAACATGTGATGCGCCCAGACCAGAAAACCGAAGACGGCGATGGCGATGGAGGAGAACGCGACGAAGTGGTAGCCGAAGATGCGCTTGCGCGAAAAGCAAGCGATGATCTCAGTGACTACGCCCATCGAGGGAAGAATCATGATGTAGACGGCGGGATGGGAATAGAACCAGAACAGATGCTGGAAGAGCAGCGGATCGCCGCCGAGTTTGGGGTCGAAGATGCCGAGGTGGAGAGCGCGTTCGCAGGCGACCAGAACGATGGTTACCGCGACGACCGGCGTGCCCAGAAGTTGAATGATGCTGGTGGCGTAGTGAGCCCAGATGAACAGCGGCAGGCGCGACCAGGTCATTCCCGGGGCACGCATGCGATGGATGGTGACGACGAAGTTCAGGCCGGTGAGGATGGAAGAAAATCCGACGACGAAAATGGCCAGTCCAGCCTCAACAATTTTGGTGTTGGTGAAGTTGGTGCTGAAGGGCGCGTAGAAGGTCCATCCGGTGTCGACGCCGCCGGTCACCATGCAGTGCAGCATCATCACGCCGCCGATGATGTAGAGATACCAGCTGAGCAGGTTGATCCGGGGGAAGGCGAGATCTTTCGCCCCGATCATCAAGGGGACGAGGAAGTTTCCAAGGACTGCCGGAATGGAAGGAATCAGAAAAAAGAAAACCATCACCATGCCATGCATGGTGAAGAGTTTGTTGTAAGTATCGGCCTGCACGAGATCGCCGGCGGGAGTGAGCAACTCGAGGCGGATGAGCAAGGCGAAAAAACCGCCGATGAAAAAGAAGAAGGTGATGGAGAGAAGATAAAGAAGCGCAATGCGTTTGTGGTCGGTGGTAAGCAGCCACGACCAGACTCCGTACTCCTTGTTGAGATAATTCTCACGTTGTGCTACTGGAGGAATCGGGGGTTGAGGGATCGCGGTAGCCATACTCATTGCACCTGACTTCCATTCGATTGATCGCTGGGTTGAGCCTGGGCTCGCACATTGACCTGGGGGCTGACCTCGCTGGAATTGCGGGGCGCGCTCGAACTTGCACTGGTTTTCGCGCCGCCCGCGGACTTGTTCGGCGAGATCGATTTAATATAGGCAACCAACGCATTGACCTGTTCTTCGCTGACCAAACCTTGAAACGTGGGCATGATGGGCTGAAATCCTTTGACACGCCTCGCGCCGGGGTCGAGGATGCATTCTCGCAGATAATTTTCGTCCGCGGTGACCGTGCGTCCGTCTTCGAGTTGAACTGGCTGGCCGTAGACGCCTTGCAGGTTGGGGCCGCGTCCCTGGGCATCGGAACGGTGACAGGTGGAGCAGCCGAGTTCACCGAACACTTTCTCGCCGGTGGCTGAGAGAGGTCCGGTGGAACCGCCGTTCATCCAGGCCTCATATTGGGCGGGTTCCTGGACGACGATATCGCCGACCATCCCTGAATGCTGGGTGCCGCAATATTCCGCGCAGAACAAGTGGTAAACGCCGGGCTTGGTGGCGCGAAACCATTCCACGGTGTAACGGCCGGGAAGGACGTCCTGCTTGATGCGGAAGGCGGGAATGTAGAAGCTGTGGATCACGTCCTGCGAGGTCATGATCAGTTTGACGTCGCGACCGACGGGGACGTGCAGTTCATTGATCTCGCGCTGACCTTCGGCGTGCTCCACCTTCCACATCCATTGCTTGGCGACGACGTAGACTTCGGCGGAATCGGCGGGAGGCGTGCGCTCCTTGAAGAAGACAATGGCGCCCCAGGCGAAGATCGCCATGAAGACGAAGAACGGAATCACGCTCCAGGTAATTTCCAGCGCGTTGGAACCCTCGATCTGTTCGGCGGGAACACCGGGGCGATAACGGTAACGCGCGGCGAAGTAGATGATGCAGACAAAGACCAGCATGGCCATCATCCCGGTCACGATGAGCAGGAAAATGTAGAGGGCGTCCACGCGTGCCGCCAACGTGGAGGCCTGCTGCGGCCATAGTGGAAAATTATTGAGCATATCGTGTCTTGGTTGCGGCCTTCCTGGTTAACGCCTTCTGGGTCGCTGAGCGGTCGAGCCGCCACAAAATAAGAATTAAACCACCGATCAGGAGAATGGTCGCGGCACCCGCGAGACGCAGGATGTTACCGACCAGTGCGCCGTATTTTCCGGTCTCAGGGTTGTAGTGATAGCAGTAGAGCAGCACGGCATCGACGACATTGCCGATCTTGCCCTGGGAAGCCTCCACCAGTCCCATGCGCAAATCCTTGGGCGGGAAATCGATGCCGTAGAAGTAGCGCGAGATGCGGCCCTGCGGGGTGAGCACTATGATGGCGGTAGCGTGGGCGTACTGATTGCTCTTGGGATCGTATTGATACTGGAAGCCGACAGTTTTGGTGAGCGCGTTGATCGACTCCGGCTGGCCGGTGAGGAAATGCCAGCCTGAGGCCGCGTTGGGGCGGCCGTAGCGCTTCACGTAATCGATTTTTTTAGCTGCCGCCGTCTCGGGAGTTTCGCGCGGATCGAAGCTGACCGTGACCACATCGAATTCGTTGCCTAGATCGAATTTCACCAGGCGCATGGCGCTGGCGAGTCCGGCGAGAGCTTCCCCGCAGAGCATGGTGCAGTTGTAATAAACCAGATTGAGGATGAGGGGCTTGCGACCGAAATAGTCGCCCAGCTTCACGGTCTTACCGGTTTCGTCGCGGAAGATGAGATCGGGCGGGACTTGAGCGTCGAGATGCTGGTCGATGCCGACGTTTTCGAGACGCGGAGGGCGCGTGTTCGCCGGAGGAGACATGACGCCGCTGTTGATCTGCGCCCAGGCGGAGGCCGTGAGCAGCGTCGCGGACAGGAGGACGGCGGACATTGAAGCGGCAAAGCTCGAATTGAATTTCTTAAAACTCACTTCTTAATCCTTCTTCCCCAAGAGGGAGTATGGTGCCGTCCCTTCGGGACTGGTTCCAACTTTTCGTTTCTGTCCCGGCACTTGCGTGCCGGGCTATCATATGCCGCCCCTGCGGGGCTGGAGTCCGACGGCGCTTTCTCCAGCTTCTCCGAAACGCGGTTCCCACTCCTCGCTCAGATTCGCGCCGGGATCTAGGGCACCTTTCTAATACCGTTCTTCGCCGAACCATTCTTGCCGACGTCTGGCTCGGCACCAGAACTTGCTGCGGCCGTGCCTTGCGGACGGACCGGCAAACCGCGGTGGGCTAACAAATCCATGGCGCGCTCGATCGGGATGCGCACGGTTCCAGCTTTTTCGTCGACCCAACCGTAGGTGTAAAGCGTGTTATCTTGCGCCAGCTTGATTCCATTCAGTTGGCCGCGCTCATCTTCTTCCAGACGAGGATTGGGAAATGCGGTCTGCGGATATCCGGGAGCGACGTGGCGGGTGTCTTCCGGAACATTCGTGACCAGCGGGTTCACCTCGGGCTGCAAGGCTTTTTCGCGGTGATCGAGAAATGCATAAAGGCCTTTGAGACCGAACAGGCAGATCACGGTTATGACGATCAGGGTCAGCAGAAAATATATAATTCCTCCGGCCTTCAGGTCCTGGTGCTCGAAGGAGCCGTGGCTGTTCTCGGGTTGGATGTCGTTAGTCATTTCTAGTACTCACACTGCATTTCTCTAAGTGGCTCATGGAGTTCCCTGCGAGTGAATGTGATGTGCCGGTTGCAGAACTTCGTGAGCATCCTCGTCATAGGCTGGCAGAAGCGGCAGCGAAGCCAGATTATGGAAAAAATACCAAAGCCAGATTCCACCGATGGCGATGGGAACCACGATGTCGGAGGCAGTGATCGCAAAGGTCTTCGAGAAATTGGGCTCGATGATCCAGAAAAGATCCACGTAGCGCATCACAATCAGCCAGATTGCGACCCAGACCAGCTTGCGGATGTTGCGCTTGAAGGGTCGCGACAGCAAGACGGCAAACGGGATGGCGAAGTGGAACAAAACCAGAGCCAGCCCTACCGAGCCCCAGCCGCCACTCAGGCGTTTGAGATAAAAAGTGATTTCCGAGGGCAGATTACCTGCCCAGATAATGAGCCACTGGGAGAACGAGAAGTATGCCCAGACCATGATGAAGGTGAGCATCCACTTGCCGTGGTCGTGGACGAAATCGGGCTTCAACATTTCCGACATCGGCTTGTAGTTGAAGAGGATTCGCTCTACGACTACGGCGAAGCACATGGCGGAGAGCATTTGGCCGATCAGAATGACCAGGCCGAATATGGTCGAGATCCAGCTGGGATCGAGCGACATGACCCAGTCGATGGCGGCAAATGAGATGGTGAATGCGTAGAGGATGAGGCCGGGTCCGGCGACGGCCTTGAAGCGCTGGCTGTTATCCGGCGCGCCGGCGTGGTCGGTTTGCTTCGACCAGAACGACAGCAGGAACGAGAGCACGTTCCAGATTACGAAATAAATGATGGCGCGAACGATGAAGCCATTCACCGTGAGATAAGTCTGGGTGATCTGCTCGAGATGCTCGCGGAAGTGCTTGTCCGGAATGTTGCTGAGCGGCTGGGCCCAGATGTAGATGCGATGGATTCCGAAAATAATGGGAATGAAGAGAACGGCCAGCAGGGGCAGCGTGCGCATGGCCGCGCCCAGGATGCGGCGAATGACCGTGCCCCAGCCGCCGCCGGTGAGATGGCGGATCATGAGAATCGCCATGGAGCCGAGCGCGACTCCCAGCCAGCACATAAAACCAAGCAAGTAGGCGCGATAAAACTCGTCGGGATGGGCGTAGGCCAGAGCGACGGAGATCAGGGCGAACACAACGCCGATGATGAGCGAGCGCTGGGAGATCTTTTTGACGACCGGCGGCGGCATCAAATCGAGAAGTTGATTGACGGCGCTCATGGCTGGGCCTCCGGCTTTGGAGCCGCTGGCGCGACAACTATGGGCAGGGTTGCGCCGGAGCCGTCCGCATTTTTGAACTGTGGCGGCTGCGATGGAACTTCCTGTCCGGGAGGAACGTCGGCTTTGGTTGCGTTCTGGCTCAACTGTAGGGCGCGGACATAGGCCACAATGTCCCAGCGGTCACGGGGAGAAATTTGCGCAGAGTAATCGGACATGATTCCGAAGCCGTTGGTGATCACGTCGTAGAAATAACCCAAGGGCGCTTTCTGGAGGCGCGGGATGTGATAGGAGGGCGGCTTCTGCGAGAATCCGCGCGACGGGATGAACCCGTTGCCATCGCCGAGAGGGGAATGACAGGGAGAGCAGTAAATATTGAAGCGCTCGCGCCCGCGTTCGAGGACTTCTTTGGTGACCGGAAAAGGCATGTAGTCGCCGGGATTGCTGCCGACTTTACCGGTGTAGAAATAAGTGTCGGCGCGCAGTTCGCCGCGCGCGACCGTGCCTTCGATGAGCGGGCGCGCGCCGCGCTGGTCGGTGAAGAAGTCGCTTTTGGCGAGAGGGTTGAGGCGCGGTTGAACATGCATATCGAGGCGGCAGCCGGAGAGCAGGGCTAGGGTGATCAGTAAGATCGCAGCTGCGGGTACACGCAAGCACAGAGACGTTCGTGGAATCCCACCCTTGCGCACAAAACGCGCAAGGATGGGGCACCCAGTAATGGTAAGGGCCTTGGCGCACGCAGTGGAAAGACCGTCGAGCTTCGCTCGACTGGACAGCCGGGGGCGGCTGTCCCTACATGGATCTCGCCAGATTTTGCGGAGGCTTTGCATCTAGCTGGGAACCTCCGAGATGGAGCGGGGCGACAGGCCTTCCATGAAGCGGCGCGTCACGGCTGGATCGTACTTGGGATCGGAGGAAAACACGATCAGAAAAAAGCGGTCTCTTGAGGCCATGGCGAAGCGCGGCACGTTGAAGACGGGATGATAGGGCATGGGCAGGCCGTTCAGGGCCAACATGCCGAAGACAGCGGAGATGGCGGCAAAAAGAATCGTCATCTCAAACGTAATCACGATGAAGGCGGGCCAGGAATGAGGGGGCTTGCCGCCGACGTTGATCGGGTAGTCGACCGCCGAGATCCACCACTGCATCAGGTAACCGCTGAGGCCGCCGATGATGCCGCCGATCAGAACGACCAGGGGAACTTCATCGTGATAGAAACCGATATCTTCCGCTAAACCTTCGATGGGAAACGGACTGTAGGCATCGATCTTCTGATAGCCGGCCTCATGCGTGGCCTTGGCGGCGTCAACTAGATGCTGCGGCGAATCGAACTCCGCCATGATGCCGTAAATGGGTTCGCGCTTCATCTTATGAACCTCGACAGCTCGAACCTCGACAGCTTGAACCTGGACCGCTTGAACCTCGGCCCTTCGAGGCTCGACCCCTGCGCAACAAATTCCGACTCTGTGCGGGGCCTTGCGCTTGACATCGCGATCATTCTTTGACCTCCGCTTGCGGCAGGAGGGTGCGCATTTCAAAGATCGAAATGGAGGGCAGCAGGCGCAGGAACAGGAACATAGCGGCCAGGAACATGCCCATGGTGCCAATGAAGGTCATCCAATCCCAACGCGTGGGGTAGTACATGCCCCAGGACGAGGTAAGGAAATCACGGCTGAGGCTGATCACGACGATGACAAAGCGCTCCAGCCACATGCCGACCAGAATCACGAAGGAAATAAGGAACAGCGCGACTGGACTGGTGCGCAATCTACGAATCCACAGCACCTGCGGGATGAAGATATTGCAAGCGAGGAGCAGGTAGTAAAGAAACGCGTAGGGACCGTGCAGACGGTTCCACAGAGTGAAGGCGTCATAACGGTCGCCGCTATACCAACCCATGAAGGCTTCAATGGCATAGCCGTAGGCCACGATCAATCCGGTAGCCAGCATGACCTTGGCGGCGTTCTGTAGATGGAGCTCGGTGATGAAATCTTCCAGGCCGTAGATCTTGCGGATGGGGATGGCGAGCATCAGGACCATGGCGAAGCCGGAGTAGATTGCGCCGGCGACGAAGTAGGGCGGGAAGATCGTGGTATGCCATCCCGGAACGATGCCGATGGCAAAATCAAAACTCACGACGGTGTGAACCGAGAGCACCAGGGGGGTTGCGAGTCCAGCTAATAAAAGATAGGCAGTTTCGTAGCGATGCCAGTGCCGCGCCGATCCGCGCCAGCCCATGGAGAGCCCGCCGTAAATCAGCCGGGCCACGGGATTGGTGGCTCGATCACGGAGGGTTGCCAGGTCCGGGATCAGGCCTATGAACCAGAACATGGCGGACACAGTGGCGTAGGTGGAGACAGCGAAAACGTCCCACATCAGCGGACTGCGGAACTGCGGCCACACCCGCATGGTGTTGGGATAAGGAAAGAGCCAATAGGCCAGCCACGGGCGGCCGACGTGGATAGCGGGAAAGATGCCGGCGCAGGCCACGGCAAAAAGCGTCATCGCTTCGGCGAAGCGGTTGATGGAATTTCGCCACGATTGGCGCAGCAATAGAAGGATGGCGGAGATCAGGGTTCCGGCGTGACCGATTCCGATCCACCAAACGAAGTTGACGATAGCGAAGCCCCAGCCGATGGGAATGGTGGAACCCCAGATTCCAATGCCTTTCAGGAAGAGGTAGCCGATGGCGTAGAGCATCATCATGGTCAGCAAAAAAGCGACGCCGAAGCCGGCAAACCAGCCGTTGGAGGCGGGGCGGGTCAGCACGATGGCGCTGATCTTTTCCGTGACCGAGGCGAAGGTGTGGCCGGGCTCGATGACCGGAGCCGGTGGCGTCATTTTGTATTGCTCGTCCATGCTGCCTCAGGGGCTAAAGCCCCTTTTCTAATTAGCCTTCATCGGCACGGCCGAAGCTGCGCCCCTTCAAAACGTTCTTACAATCCGGCTTACAATCCGAAGCTTGTTCTGCCGTCACGGCCTGACTCCGCTCAAGATTTCAGCTCCGGATTCGGATTGCTGACTTCGGCTAAGTATGTGGTTCGGGGGCGAGTGTTGAGTTCGCCTAACAGACTGTAGTTGCGCGACTGGGCTTTTAGTTTTGAAACTTTGCTGTTCGGATCATTGATGTTGCCGAATACGATTGCGTTGGCCGGACAGGACTGCTGACAGGCGGTTTGCAGCTCGCCATCCTGAATTTTGATTTGCTTGCCTTCGCGGACGGAGGCGGTCTCGGTGTCGATGCGATGCTCGGCGATGCGCTGAATGCAGTAAGAGCACTTTTCCATGACGCCGCGGCTGCGCACGCTGACATCGGGGTTGCGCATCATCTTATATTGCGGCGTCTCCCAATCCTGGAAGAGGAAGAAGTTGAAGCGGCGTACCTTATAAGGACAGTTGTTCGAGCAATAGCGGGTGCCGACGCAGCGGTTGTAGACCATGTCGTTCAGGCCTTCGCTGGAGTGATTGGTGGCGCCCACGGGGCAAACCACTTCGCAGGGCGCGTCCTCGCACTGCTGGCAGGGCACGGGCTGGAAGAAAGCTTTGGGATTGTCGCGATCGCGCGCTTCCGGATCCGGATATTGGTAATAGGTGTCGATGCGAATCCAGTGCATGTGGCGGCCAATGGCAACCTGCTCTTTGCCGACCACCGCAATATTGTTCTCCGACTGGCAGGCGATCATGCAGTTGTTGCAGCCCACGCAGGAGTTCAGATCGATGGCCATGCCCCAGGCGTAATCTTCTTCCTTGTAGGGATAGGGCTTGTAAAGGGTGAGGCCGGGCGCGGGATCTTCGTCCTGCTCTTTTGCGAAGTCGGGATCTTTGCGGTATTCCTCGAGAGCGGTTTCGCGGACGAGGGGACGATGATCGCCATTGGGGGTGTCCATGGCCTGGTAGCCCTGGGTGGAGGCGAGGACGTATTTCTCGCCGGTCTTTCTGATCTGCAAGCCGGTGGCGAACCAGGGGGCGGCGCTAGTGCGTAACGGATAAGCGTCGAAGCCCTGCGCGGTTCCCACGCGGCCGGCGCGTTTGCGGCCGTAGCCGAGGAATGCGGTGACCGAATTGTCGGGATGGCCGACCTGAATCCAGACCGGGCCGGTAACTTTTTTGCCGTTCAGTTCAAGTTCGACCATGTCGCAGGTTTTGACTTGCAGACGGTCGGCCATTTTGGGGCCGATGAGGATGGCATTATCCCAAGTGAGCTTGGTCATCGGCTTGGGGAGTTCCTGGAGCCAGCCGTTGTTGGAGAATTGTCCGTCGTAGATGCTGGGATCGCGGCGGAGGTTGAGCTCGATGGAGCTGGGGTCGGGCAGAGCCGGGTGCACGAAGCTCCCCGACTTCGCCTGCAGCAACTTTGACGCAAACGCTGTGCCTTCAATCCATCCATCGTGCAGCGACTTGCGCCAGAAGGCTTCGAAGTCCGCGCCAGTGTGCTGCTTCTGCCAATAGGCACGGACCAAATCGTAGCTTGTTGCGTCCGACTGGCCGGACAATAGCGCCACGAATTCGCTTGCCGTTTTGCCGCCGTAAAGCGGAGCGATCAATGGTTGGATAATGCTGGCCGTGCCATCGTAGGCGCGAGCATCGCCCCAAGCCTCGAGTTCGTGGGTGGCGTTGATGTGCCAGTGACAGAGTTCCGCGGTCTCGTTCTGATAAAGGCCGAAATGTACGCGCAACGGAGCTTTGTTGCCCTTTAAGAGATTGGCGAAGTCAAGATCAACAGGCGCATCGTAGGCTGGGTTTCCGCCAAGGATGAGAAGCAAGTCGACTTTGCCGGCGTTAATATCGGCGGCGAGGTCCTTAATTGATTCGGCTTGGTTCACCGGATTCGCATCGATGGGTTCGGTGTAAAAAACCGTCTTGCCGACGTTGTCCAGGGACTGGTTCATCAGATGAGCCAGGGCATGAATCGCAGGCGGTTGATGCTCACCCGCGAGGACCAAGCTTGATCCGGGGCTCTTCTTCAAGTCTAGGAATGCCGCAGTGATGAACTCACGCGCCTTCTGACCAAAAACCTGATTCACCTCGTTAAGCCCGACAGGAGGAAGGTCCGTAAACGACAAAATGGCAGCAAATGACTCCAGGTCGCGGGCCTTCGCCGGCAGCCGATGATCCGCTTTCGCGCCCGTCGTAGTTGGCGTGCTCTCGATCATGTACAGACGGTTCATGTTGCCGTCGGGATTGCGGCGCTTGGCGAAGTCGCGAATGTAGCGGACATTTCCCGGAAACCCCGCATACAGGAAGTCGGCGTCGAGGGAGACGATTACGTCGGCTTTTTCGAAGTCGTAGCGCGTCTCAACCGGCTTGCCGAAGGCCAGCTTCGCGCCTTCGAGGACGTTATCGCGATTGATTGGCTCGTAGACATGCCACTTGGCCTGGGGATAAAGCTTGAGGAAGTTGCGCAGCTGGTCGGCGAGCGTGGGCGAGGAAATGGTGGGCGTGAGAATGCGGATGCCGGCGCCTTGAAGCGCTTTCTGCGCGCTGAGCGGGCCGCGGATTGCGCTCACAAAGCTTTGCCACGACCGCTGGTCGCCCATGGAAACCACGCTCTGCGAACGGTCGGGGTCGTACATGCCGAGAATTGAGGCTTGAGCAAAAATGTCGGTGCCGCCGAGACTGGCGGGATGCTGGTCATTGCCTTCGATTTTTGTGGGGCGGCCAAGATGGCTTTCGACCAACAGCGGGCTGGCGTAGCCGCCAAGCGTGCACGCGGTGGCGTAGAACATCGGACGGCCGGGAATCACTTCTTCCGGCTGGCGGACGTAGGGAACGATGGGCTCGAGCGGGAGCTTGACGCAGCCGGTCATTCCTGCGAGAGCCATGGAAGCGCCCATGACCTTGAGGAAGCCGCGGCGGGAGACGGAATCGACCCACTCCGAGGCGCCTTTAGGAAATTCGCGGTGCAACGCCTCCTGGAAGGCGGGGTTGCCGGCGAGCTCTTCCAGGCTGCGCCAGTATTCCGGACCGTTCTTTTGGTCGGCGGCCGGACCAGTGATTTCTTCCAGGCGCGCGCGAACGGAGTCGAGATCGAGTTTGCCTTTTTTGGAGGGGCAAACATCTTCGGATTTGCCGCGCGAGTTGTTGTCGTCCATCGTCATGTCGTGCCGTCCCTACGGGACTCGTTCCAATTTTTTCGTCCTTACCCGGCACTTCCGTGCCGGGCTATCTTATGCCGCCCCTTCGGGGCTTGTTCCGAATCTCGTCTTTCTACCCACGGCTCGCGCCGTGGGCTGCATTCTTTCGCCGCTTCGCGGCTGGCCTCATCCACAGCTATCCTCATCTGTGACAGGTGTTGCAACTAGTTATGTCGCGCACGCTGCGGACGTTGTACTTTTTCAGCAGCATCGCACCTAAATCATCCTGATCGGTGTAACTCTGTCCATCCAAGACCACGGGATGGGCGCTGGTCGGCTGCTGGTAACGCATATTGAAAACCTCGTCGCGGGGGCGCAGTTCTTTTTCCGGCGCGCGATGGCAGCTTAAACACCATTCCATCTGCAAGGATTCCTGCTGGTACATGAGCGGCATCTGGTCGACGGGACCGTGGCAGGTGTTGCAGCCCACGCCCTTGGTCACGTGAATGCTGTGATTGAAGAAAACGAAATCTGGAAGCTGATTCACCCGCGTCCACTGCAAGGATTGGCCCGAGCGGTAGCTGGCGCGGACGGGCTCAAGGAGCTGGGCGTTGGTCCAGATCTGCGAGTGGCAGTTCATGCAGGTTTTGGTGGGTGGAATGCCGGCGAAGCTGGAAGTCTCGACCGAGGTGTGGCAGTAGCGGCAATCGATACCTAGCCCCGCGACGTGGTGCTGGTGGCTGAAGGGCACCGGCTGCGGCTTGCGCACGCCGGCGTAGGTGACATAAGGCGAGCCTTGCACTTCGTACCCGACCCAACCAAGCGCGGTAATCACAAAGACCGCGCCAAAAATCGTGGCCCGGGACAGAGTGTTCGCACTACGATGAAAGATCTGAGACATGCTTACTTGCGAAATCTAGAAAGTACGTATGAGACCTGGCAGAACGTTAAATTGTGCGGACCCTAATTTATGCAGACCCTTCAAACACTATGGAGGCCGTAAAAATCCAAAAGGTTACAAAGCGAAACAAAATATTCGCGGAAAATTTTCGCGTCAACTTGAAGTACCCGGAATTATAAATATTTCGAAGGGAGTTGTCGCGTACTTCGGCAAGAAATTTATTAAGGGTGTGTCAATTTGAAAAAATACGGCGGATAGTGGGACGGTTTGGCTTACGCGCCAGGCCGGTTGCGCCAGAGGCTCGCCGCGCGCGGAGTTCGCGCGCGCTGGACAGCCGAGGGCGGCTGTCCCTACATGAGCCGTGGTTAACGGAGGTTCATCACCAACAGTTTCGGTTCGGTCATTTCCTCGATTGCGTAAACCAATCCCTCGCGGCCGAGGCCGGAATCTTTCACGCCGCCGTAGGGCATCTGATCGATGCGGAACGAAGGAACGTCGCCGGCGATCAGCGCTCCGACTTCCAGTTCGTCGTATGCCTGGAAGAGCAGCTTGACGTCGCGGGTGAATAATCCCGCCTGCAAACCGTAATTGGAATTGTTGATTCGGCGCAGGGCTTCGTCAAAACTCTGGTAGGGCTCCACGGTCACGACCGGACCAAAAATTTCCTGGCAGTTCACTTTCATCTCGGCCTTGGTGCCGGTGAGGACTGTGGGGTTGACGATCGAACCTTTGCGTCCACCGCCGCATAGCAGCCGGGCACCGGAGTGGACGGCTTCATCAATCCAATGGGTAACGCGGATGGCGTCGGATTCGCGGATGAGAGGACCGACGTCGGTCGATTCCTGCATGGGGTCGCCGGTCTTTAATTGCTTGACGCCATCGACGAGCAGGTCGGTGAACTTGCCGTAGACCGATTGCTCGACCAGAATGCGTTGCACGGAAATGCAGGTTTGGCCGGCATAGCCGAAGCCTCCGGTGACGCAGCGATCGGCGGCGTAAGCGATATCGGCGTCGCTGTGCACGATGGCGCCGGCGTTGCCGCCGAGCTCGAGGGCGACTTTCTTTTTACCGGCGCGGCGCTTGATGTCCCAGCCAACGGGCACGCTGCCGGTGAAGCTGATGAGCTTGATGCGCTCGTCGGTGACGAGCAGGCCGGCGTCTTCATTCGACAGCGGGAGCACGTTGAGACCGCCATCGGGCCAACCGGCCTGCTGAATGCACTCCGCCAGCAGCAGCGAAGAGAGCGGAGTTTGCGGCGCAGGCTTTAAGACCATGGAGCAGCCGGCGGCGATCGCGGGCGCCACTTTGTGCGCGACCAGGTGCAGGGGAAAATTAAATGGAGTGATCCCGGCGATGGGTCCGATGGGATAGCGCTTCACGATTCCCCAGCGGCCGGCGGTGTACTCCTGCCAGTCGAGGGGAAGATATTCGCCGTAAATGCGCGTGGCTTCCTCGGCGGCGACGTTGAAGATGAATATGGCGCGGTCGACTTCGGTGCGTGCGAGTTTGATGGGCTTGCCGGCCTCTTGCACGATGGTGCGGGCGAATTCTTCGCGACGCTCGGCAATGGACTGAGCCGTACGACGTAGCACGCGCTGGCGCTCGAAGGCGGGCAGACGGCGAGTTGTGCCGAATGCTTTTACGGAGGCGGCGATGGCGGCTTCGGCATGCTGGCGGCGCGCCTGGGTGATTCGCCCCACGACGCTGCCATCGAATGGCGACCGGACTTCGAGGACATCGCCATCGTCGGCCCAATGGCCATCGATAAAAAAACCATGAGTGGCGAGTGGAGTTTCCAGTGGGATGACAGTCATTTCCACCATGGTTGGCCTCCGGGTCCGAAGGAACGATTCTAGATTATAGGCCATTGCGGCGGGTTGCTTTTTTCCGGAAAGGAGAATATCGACCCTGATGCGCTGGGACTTGCACGGAGGCTCGCTCGGGAGGGCGCGGCGTGTCTACTACAATGAGGCCGACAACACGAATGACTCGCCTGGAAACCATCGCTGAACTTGCGCCGCGACTGCAGAAGAAAGAAATGTCTCCGCTGGAGCTGACTCGCGCTTGCCTGGATCGCATCGAGAAATTGAATCCGGCGCTGAATGCGTTTATTACGGTGATGGCTGAATCGGCGCTGGAGGAGGCGCGGGCGGCGGAAATTGAAATCGCGCGCGGGGAGTGGCGCGGACCACTGCACGGAATTCCGATTGCGCTAAAAGACCTGATCGATACCGCAGGGACGCGCACTACGGCTGCCAGCGAGCTGTATCGGGATCGCGTGCCGAAAGAAGACGCGGAAGTTGTGCGGAGGTTGCGGCAGGCGGGCGCGGTAATTCTGGGCAAGAACAACCTGCATGAGTTCGCCTATGGCGCGAGTTCGCTGGTTAGTTTTTTTGGCGACGTACATAATCCGTGGAATGCGGCGTGTATCGCGGGAGGGTCGTCGGGAGGGTCAGCGGCGGCCGTGGCCGCGGGACTTTGCTACGCGGCGATTGGAACCGACACGGCCGGCTCGATTCGGCTGCCGGCCGCGCTGTGCGGATGCGTTGGAATCAAGCCGACTTATGGGCGCGTCTCGGCGCGTGGGGTGCTTCCGCTTTCGTGGTCGCTCGATCATGTGGGGCCGCTGGCGGCGACAGTTGAAGATGCTGCGATTGTGTTGCAGGCGATTGCGGGATACGACGCGCGCGATATTTCCAGCGTTGACGTTCCTGTTTCCGATTACGTTTCGGTTTTGGGCGCGGGGGCGAAGACGCTTCGCGTCGGCATTCCACGGACTTATTTTTACGATGAGCTCGATGATGAGGTAGACGCGGCGGTGGAGCAGGCTTTGGGCGTGATCAAAACGCTTGCGGGGGAAACTCGCGAGATGAAGATCGAGATACCCACGGATCGGGTTGTGCAAACTGTCGAATCCTATGCGGTTCATGCGAAAGATATCGCACGGACACCAGCGCTTTACCAAGCGGAGACGCTGCGGCGCATTCGTTCCGGAGAGAACATTTCAGCAACGGAATACATTCAGCGCCGCCAGGAGTTGGACCGCGAGCGGCGGCGGGCTCGCGAGATTTTCTCGGAAGTTGATTTGCTGGTTACACCCACGACGCCCATTGCGGCGTCGGCAATCGCCGATCTGAAGAAAGATTCTGCGGCGCTGCGTCCGGCGGAACTTGTTCTGCTGCGCAATACACGGCCATTTAATGTGTGGGGGTTGCCGACGATCTCGGTGCCCTGCGGGTTTATGAAGGGCGGATTGCCCATTGGACTACAGATTGCGGGGGCGCCGTGGCGGGAGGATTTGGTGCTGCGGCTGGCGCGGGCTTATGAGCGGGCGACGGAGTGGCATGGGCGGTGGTGCGGGGACTAGCGATCCGTTGCACGATTTCCGTGGCCATCGCAGCGCTGAAGCGCTGCGCCAACCAAAATCAGACTGCGGCACGACTGAGGTCGTGCCCTTCCCAAATCTCTTTTGCTGGTGAGCTTATGGAGATGGGAAGCGAGATCGCGGGACAAGCCTCTTTTCAGTCCACCGTTCTCACATCGTCGGGCAGCATGAGGACGAACATGCAGTTGCCGGTTGCGGTGGAGCAAGAGAGGATTCCGCGGCGGAGGATTTTTAGCGGGGTGTCGTCGGGGAGGGTGAGGCGGTATTCGGCGGTGCGGAGGGCTTCGGTGAAGACTTTCAGTTTCTCGTCTCCGCCGACAAATTTCACGGCTTCGGCTTTGGCGGGAGTGCCGGGAGCGCCGCTCAGGAGAACGAAGAAATCGGCGTTGCCGGTTTCTTTGGCTTTGCCCAGGTCGATCGTGCGCAGCGATTGCAGGCTTTCTTTATTCAAATTTTCTTTGCTGGCACTTTTTGCAGCGGCAGCGGCGGCGTCGGCGAGTTTGGCGTTGTTTTTTTCCAACGCGTTAATTCGGTCTTTCGTTTCCGGGTCGGGGCGCAATCCGGTTTCAGCGAGTTCGTAGGTTTGCAAGGCGCGGTCTTTCTTGCCTTCTTTCTCGTAGATCTGGCCGAGATGGTCGCCGACTTCGCCGTGCTGGCCCAGCCCCCAGGCGGCGGAGACATATTTTTCCGCTTTATCGAGATTGCCCTTGCTGAAATAAACCCAACCCAGTGTGTCCCAGTAGGCGATGAGCGATGGGACCAGAGGCAAATCCTGCTGCGTAAGACGGTCGAGCGACAAGTTGCGGAGAGCGGCGGTGGTAGCGGAAACCGCCGACTCTGCGTATTGCTGAGCGCGGTCGAGATGAGCCTTCTTCAGCGACAATTGATAGGCGATGTTGTTCCACACCAGCGGCGTGGCGGAAAGCTCGACGGCGTGGTCGAAGGTGGCCAGGGCTTTGTCATCCTGGCCGAGGTTCAGATAAGCGTCGCCGAGACTGACTTGCAGTTCGGGATTGTCAGGAGTGAGAGAAGTGGCTTTCTCCAGTTCAGCCGCGGCCAGGTCGTACTTGTGCCACTCGGAATACATGGAGCCGAGTCCGGCGTGGGCGAACTTGTCGAGAGGATTGATTTCGAGCTGCTTGTTGAATGCGGTCACCGCCTCGGGGTACTTGCGCTCCTGCCAGTAGGCGCGGCCGAGAGCGTTGTAGGCGTACTCGTCGTAGGGATTGATTTCAATTTGCTTGTTGAGAGCAGCGATGGCGTCGTCATTTTGGCGCATGCCCATGTAGGCGGCGGCGAGCATGTTCCAGGCATATTTATTTTTCGGATCCACTTCGGTGGCACGCTTGAGAAGTTGAACGGCCATGGGAAGATTATTGCTGGCAATGGCCGCCCGGCCGCTTTCCACCAGATCGTCGGCTTTCATATCGGCGGGCGGCGCGGGCGAGCCAGCGACCGTGTTCTCGAGAGAAAGAACCTGGCTCAGGTCAGAGCCGACGGCGCGGCGGAAGGCGTCGAAGTCCGTGGCCCGCGCGGCGGGGATTTCGTCTTGCCGCAGGGTGAGAGTGCGGCCAGCGGAGAAAGTTGTTCCCTCGAGTGTGTAAGTGGCTTGATATTCGGCGTAGTCGCGCTTTAGGGAAAATGGCAAGGGTGCGCGGGCCGTGTACTTGGCCGGCAGCTCAATTTTTATTTTATAGACGTACTCCGCCTTGGGGCCAAGCTTGAGAGGCTCGGCGTCGGCGCTATCGTCATCGGTGAGATCCGGCAGATTGAACTGGCAGAGCGGCAAGGTGAGATCCAATTTCTTCTTCGACCAATCGAGGAAGTTCGGCTTGGCGACGTCGTACGACATGGTGAAGGCTTCGCGCGTGGCGGCGGGATCGCTGATCTTCAAATTCGTAACATCGCCGCCCATTCCAGCATTGACATTCTCAACCACACGCTGCCATTGCGCCTCGGGAACGCGGCGGAAGATGGAACGCAGGAGCAGTTCTTCGTCGCCGCGGAAGGTGTAATGCACATGCGCTTCGAATTTACCGATGGCGTTCACTTTTCCGTCGATATCGGCGATTTCGCTATCGGGCATGGGAGTGTCGGAGGGAGTTTCTTCGAGGTGCGGCGTGCCGGAGGCGGGAATGACCAGCGCCTGTTTGCCACGCAAAGTGTAGGCCAGCAGGCGGAAGGGCGCGACCTCGCTGGTGGTATCCATCCAGACTTCTTCCTTGCCCATGGGTAGCATGGTGATGACGTGATCGAATTGCGAGGGCGAAGGTACGTCGGGATCGAGCTTGCGAGCGGAGTTGATCAGCACGGAAGACGCGTGCATGCCTTCGGCTTCGAGCAGTGAGGCCAGCAAAGTGTGCTTATCCTTGCAGTCGCCATACTGGTTGTGCAGAACATCTCCGGAGGCGTGCGGCTGGTAACGGCCCACGCCCAGCGACAGGCTGACGTAACGAAAATTCTTGGCGACGAAGTCGTAGAGCGCCTGCACTTTGTCCAAGTCGTTGTTCAGGCCTTTGGTGAGTTCTTCTGCTTTGGCTCGCACTTCGGGCGAGGGAGCGCGGCGGTCTTTTTCAAGGCTGGCGTACCAGAGGCCGATCTGTTCCCAGCTTACGAAGGTGGTCAACTGAATGTCGGGGTGCTCATCTTCGGGATGTCTTTTTTTCTTTTTGCCGTCTTTGTCTTTATCTTTTTGATCGTCTTCGCGCTCCAGGTGGGAGTTGGTCCAGCGATATAGGCGGCGGCCATGCTCCTCGGAAATTTTCGGATCCATTCCGGGTTTACTTTTCAACTTAATGGGACGATCGGCGGGAATGTCCATGTCCACTTCTTCATCGAGGTCGATGCTCGTCTTATCGAAGTCGTAGTCTGCCCAGAACTGGCCCGGAGCTAACGCGGTGTGGATGACAGTCACGATGTGGTATTCGAGCACTTCGCCGGGACGCAGGCCGGGCACGGTGATGTGCTTTTGACGAAAGTCGGTGTAAACGGGAGCTTGCTGCTCGAGCGGAGCGCTGAGATCCTGCACGGCATCGTCGCCGGCTTTTACCACGGTGCCATCTGCTTTGATCACGCGCACGTAGGGAATTTCGACGCGTTCGTTGGCGGAGTTGTAGCCAATCTGAATCTGACCCCACTGCTGAACTCCAGCCTCGCTCTGCACGCGGATGCGGGCGGTTGTTTCTTTGCGGCCGGTGCCATCGTTTTCGAAGTAGTAGAGGGAGTGATACTGCTCGACGACGAAAGCTTCCTGGGAATAATCGTGCTTATGGTCGTCTGGCTTGGCAGATGCGGATGGTTTGGAAGACGCGGGCGGAGACTGCGCCGCGGGTGTGCTGGTTTGCGGATTGGTCTTGGCGGGAACGGCTGAGGGGGCAGGAACTCCGCCCGACTGCGCTTGGAGGGTGAACGGCACGGCCACGATGGCGGCCACAAATAACGAGAGCAAGAAACGACGCATACAGTAATAGTAAGGCAGGTTGGGCGGTTTGTATTGGGGGTCGGGCATCGAGCGAGATTACGAGGGTGCGCCAGAACAGGGGCAAAGACTTACAGTTTGTCACGAAACTTCGTGCCGTCCCTAAAAGGGACTTAGGTTTATAGCGCCTTTCGATTTCCCGGCATTGCCGTGCCGGGCTTTCACTTCCGCCGCGACGCGGCTGGAGCATCGTTTGTCCACCGTTCGGTAAGACCCAGAGTTTCGTAATCGACTCTTTGCGAGCGGTTGCCCTGGAAGGTGAATTTCTTTGCATAAATGGCCGGGATAAGCCTCACATTTCTTTGTTCGGCGGCCATAAAACCGTAGTAAAATGCCGCGCAGATAGTCCTGCCCAGCCCCGTAGCCGGGCAGGCGTGACGCATAATGTAATTGCGCCACGATCCTTCCGTTCGGAGGTTTTTCTGGTATGGAAGATCGGGCCCTTGAAGTCTCTCCTTCGGTTTCGCAACAGGATCTCACTCAATCATCCTCCACGGCCATTAAGCATCATGAAGGCCGCGGCGCCTGGGTTCTAACCGCTTACGGCATATCCGGATTGGCTCTTTTCGGCGTTCTGGCCTATTTCTTTTCGGACTTTATCGCTCACTAGCGTGGTACCTGGCAGTGACGAGCGGGCGTCCGCGTCCGTGGAATAAGGTGGTAGTGTATTCAGAGTTCCGTTTTCTGGAACCGGAACGTCCTCGCCGAGAAGAGCCTTTCGAACGTGCTACAATGAGCCGCCTCGGAAGCTAACGCTTCCCGAGGAATCCAGCGTTTCCCCACACCGAAGCACTGAGACCGAGAAAGAAGATACCGCAAGAAGTCCGTGGCAAAGAAACCCACGTCCGCCGGAACGCCGATCACCTACGCTGATGCGGGCGTAAACATCGACCGCGCCAACCGCACCAAGCAACGAATTAAATATCTTGCGCACAAGACCTTTACCCGCGGGGTGTTGAGCGAGATTGGCGGCTTTGGCGGCCTGTTTGCTGTGGATAAAACCAAGTATGTGGATCCGGTTCTGGTCTCCAGCGTTGATGGCGTGGGGACGAAACTCAAGATTGCCTTCGAGATGGGTTTGCATTCCACGGTTGGAGCAGACCTGGTCAACCATTGCGTGAATGACATTGCTGTGCAGGGAGCGGCGCCCCTGTTTTTCATGGATTACCTGGCGGCGGGCAGTCTGGACCCGTCGGTGGCCGAGCAGGTAGTGGAGGGCATTGCCGACGCCTGCAAGCACAACGGATGTGCGCTGATCGGCGGCGAGACCGCCGAGATGCCGGGTTTTTATCCCGATGGCGAATATGACCTGGCGGGGTTCATCGTCGGCGTGGTGGAACGAGACAAAATTATCACGGGCAAGGATGTACAGATTGGCGATATTGTTCTCGGCCTGCCCTCGAATGGGCTGCATACCAACGGATACGCACTGGCCCGGAAACTTTTGTTTGAAGTGGCCCACTACTCGTCTGACGATTATGTGAACGAGATTAAAAATAAGGTCGGCAACGAGCTGATGCGGACGCACAAAAGTTACTGGCCGGCGCTGAGGAAGCTGGTAGACGCGCAGTGCGTCTCCGCGCTGGCGCATGTTACCGGCGGAGGGATCACGGAAAATCTGCCGCGGGTGCTGCCGCGCGGGACTGCGGCGTTGATCGAACTTGGCTCGTGGCCGGTGCTGCCTTTGTTTGAGCACCTGCAGCAATTGGGCAATGTTCCGCAGGATGAAATGTTGCGCACCTTCAACATGGGGTTGGGCATGCTGCTGGTGGTGCCTCTGGCGAAATTCAAGAAGGCACAAAGCGTTCTGGATCGCGTAGGGGAAAAGTCTTTCACGGTCGGCCGCATCGTGAAGGGCGAGCGCAAGGTGATTTACAGCTAGACGCGGCAATCGACCATGCACTCCCTCGGCATTCTTCTCTCCGGACGCGGCTCGAACTTTATCGCCATTGCCGACAGCATTGATGCGGGACGCATTGCCGGAGCGCGGATCGGCGTTGTGATTTCCAATAGAGAGGATGCGCCGGGCATCGCTACGGCGCGGCAGCGTGGGTTGAATGCTGTCGTCATTCCTTCCAAGGGCAAGGCGCGCGAGGAGCATGACCGCGAGGTTGTGGCAGCGCTAAAGCAGCATAATGTCGATCTGGTTTGCCTCGCGGGATACATGCGATTACTTTCGCCGTGGTTCGTGCAGCAGTTCCCGCAGAAGATGCTCAATATTCATCCGTCGCTCCTGCCGGCGTTTCCTGGGCTGGAAGCGCAGGAGCAGGCTTTTGCCTACGGAGTGAAGGTTTCGGGATGCACCGTGCATTTCGTTGACGAGGAACTGGATCACGGGGCCATCATTGTGCAGAAGACGGTGGCAGTGCTTGATACGGATGACGAGCGGTCACTGGCTGCGCGCATTTTGGAGCAGGAGCATGTTGCTTATACGGAGGCGATCAACGTGGTGCTCGGGGGAAAGTTTGAGAGTGTGGGGCGAAGGCTGGTACCAAGTCAGAAGGCAGAAGCCAGAGTGCGGAAGTAAAACGGGTTGGGAACTTCTTCATTCTGACTTTTGCCTTCTGACTTCTTCATTCTGACTACTGTTTTCTGATCTCTTTCGCCATTCTTATGATCGGCAGAGTTTCGCCGTTACCGAGCGGAACTTCCTGCTTGTCGACCTCCGCATATCCCTTTGCCCGATAAAAGGGAACGCCGCTCAAGGTTGCACCCATTTCCAGGCGTGTGAAGCCTGCCTTTGTAGCGGCGTTCTCACAGGCTTCGAGAATCAGGCTGCCAATGCCCCGGCGCGCCCAGTTGGGGTGCACGAAGAAGGCTCGGATTTTCGCGGCATCATGCTGAGGATCGAGTAGAGAGTCTTCGCGCGCGGCATATTGATCGCCGCCGTATAAAGTTTTGCGCTTGCTCCAGCCGCCGCAGGCGACGATTTCGGGCTCGCGCGGCGGTTCCGTAATCTCTGCCACCAGATAGGTCCCGTCAGCGATGAGCTGGCTATCCACTCCATAGACCGATTGCAGCGCACCTTCGATCTGTCCGGGTGAATAGTCCGCGGCCTGGAGGCTTCGCACGGAAGCCTCGATCACCTCCCGCAGGCGGGGAATGTCTGCGGGAGTCGCCCGTCTTATACGAATGTTCGTCGTCACGTTCGTTTTCCGCGTCCAATTCTAACTTCTGTCTTGAGTTCCGGGTTTCTTTGGCGCATTTCTTTATAATGTGTTTTCCCATGCCAACCTTCGCACCTGTCGATGAACAGCTGACGTATCTCAAAAAGGGCTCCGCGGAGATTATTCGCGAGGCCGACCTGCGCGCCAAGTTGGAGAAGTCGCGCGCTACGGGCAAACCGCTGCGCGTGAAGTTGGGCATGGACCCGACTGCGCCAGACTTGCATCTTGGACACACGGTGGTTCTGCGCAAGCTGAAACATTTTCAGGATCTCGGGCACACCGCGATTTTTCTGATCGGCGACTTCACCGGGATGATTGGCGACCCTACGGGCCGGTCGGTCACGCGGCCGCCGCTTACTCGCGAGCAGATTGAGGAAAACGCCGAGACCTACAAGGCACAGGTTTTCAAGATTCTCGATCCGCAAAAAACTGTGATCGACTTCAACCGGCGCTGGATGGGCGCATTCACCGCCGACGATTTTGTGCGGCTGATGGCGAAATACACGGTATCGCAACTGCTGGAGCGCGAGGACTTCCACAAACGATTTCAGGATGAGAAGCCGATCTCCGTGCACGAGTTGCTGTATCCGCTGGTGCAGGGATACGACTCGGTGGCCCTCGAAGCGGATGTGGAATTGGGCGGTACCGACCAGAAATTTAATCTGCTGGTGGGGCGCGAGCTGCAACGCGCGTACGGGCAGGAGTCGCAGGTGGTGCTGACTACGCCGATTTTAGAGGGCCTGGACGGCGTGCAGAAGATGTCGAAGTCGCTGGGGAATGCGATTGGGATTCACGAGCCGCCGCTGGAAATGTACGGCAAGGTCATGAGCATCTCGGATGAAATGATGTGGAGGTATTACGAGCTGCTGACGGATGTTTCATTGGCCGAGATTGAAAAGATCAAACGGGAAGCGCATCCCATGCAGGCGAAGAAAGAGTTGGCGCGGAGGATTGTGGCGGATTTTCATGGAGCGGAGGCGGCGAGGAAGGCGGGGGAGGATTGGGCGAGGGATTTTCAGGAGGGAGAGGAAGTGGCCGAGAAGGTTCGGGTTCGCGTCGAGTCAATCGAGGCGCTGACCACGCTGGATAGGACAAAACCGCCAGGAGCAGGCGAAGAAGAGCAGGCCAAGCATCTCTACTTGCCTGATGAAGAGACGATAAAAGCAAACTGGGACAAAACTGTAGGGGATGACTGGAGCGTTAGGATTGTCAGGGTTGAGAAGCTTCTGTTGCAACTTGGACTCGTAGCGTCCGCGACTGAAGGAACCCGCAAACTGAAGGAGGACGCGGTCACCATCAAGGGAGAAAAGATGAAGGGGAGATTCTTCGCGTTTGTGAGTGTGCCGACGGAAGCGTACGTAAAGGTTGGTCGTAAGAAGAAGATCGCCTCGATCGTTTTCTGACGCCGGCTGCCGCGCACATGTGGGGGACGGCCGCCCTCGGCTGTCCGGGCGAGCGATAGCTCGCCGGTTGCCAGCGGCTTCCAATTCCCGCGTTGAAACAACTTTCTGCGAAGAGCTACCGGAAATCCGCGCCGCTTCAGAACCATAGGCACTACAATCAAAACCCTGCGGAGCTTCGCTCCGCGGACAGCCGAGGGCGGCTGTCCCCACATAGACATTTATGCGTCAGGCATTTTATCGGAGCCAGCTTCCTCATTTGCAATGCGATTACAAGGCTCACTTTATTACCTTTTGCACTGATCACCGATGGATTCTGCCAGAGTTGGGTCGCGACATCGCACTCCAATGCTGCGTTCACGACCATGGAACTAAGTTCGACCTTCGCGTGGCGGTTGTGATGCCGGATCACGTTCACATGATCTTCACACCCCTGATCAATCAACAGGCGATGGAGATTTATTCGCTGGCGGAGATCAGGGATGCGATCAAGGGTACTTCGGCTCACAGGGTGAACAAGATGCTTGGCCGCAAGGGACGCGTTTGGCAGGCGGAATCGTTTGATCATGTGGTGCGTTCGTCGGAGAATCTCGATGCGAAGGTCGCTTATTTGATTGAGAATCCTGTACGAGCGGGGTTGGTTGGTGAATTGACTGATTATCCGTGGTTGTGGAGGAAGCCGTTTGTGAACCAGTTCGCGCCAGCCTTGAAATTGTGATGATCCGCGAGAACAGCGGGGCTTCGCCCCGGACAGCCGGGGGCGGCTGTCCCCACATGTGCAGTGATGGTTTTCGGCGACTCGGCTTAAGGTAGCGGGCCGAAGACGGCCACGCCGTTTGGCGTCCCTACGAATACTTTGCCGTTTACGATCATTGGGGTGATGAATTTGTTACCGTTGCCGAACTGGTCGCGGGTGTTGCTGGCTTGGTTGGTGTTGTAGATTTCGGTGAGATTCGTGGCGTTGTAGGCGTGTAGGACCGCGGGGCTGGTGTTCTCGACGGCCCATACGATTGCGTTGCTCGTGCCGTTCGCGGTGACGCTCGGCGTCGCGCCGGGATAGCCAAAGGTGTTCGCGGTTTGCGCGGTTGCGGCGGTCGAGAGCATCGCGTTAGTGATGGTGAAAGCCTGGATCGGGGTGCCCACCGATCCGTAGTAGATCGTATTGTTGAAATAGGCGGGCATCGCCCAAACGCCTCCCGGCAATGCTCCGGAGAGTTCCTGATAGATGTTGGCGTTGTTCGTGCTGAACTTTCCCATGGAGTCGCGATTCACCAGGTAAAGGTTGCTGTCTTTGCCGGCGCCAACGGCCAGGTGCCAGGTGTTGCCAGAGCCATCTTTCAGATCGGGGAGCACGATTGTGCCGCCGGAACCAAGATCGGTGTCGCTGTCGCTTTCTGCTACTCCATTGTCCATTTCGAAGTAGTCGGCGACGGCGAGGGCGCCTGAGGTAGAGAGCTTCATAAAGGAGTTGCCGTAGTCGCCGTCGGTGGGAAAACCGCTGGCGTTCAAAGTGGTGTCGAAGTCGCCGTTGGCATCGAGAAAATAAATGTTGCCCGAGGTGTCAGCGGCCAGGCCGGCTCCGGCCATCCACACCGAACCTTCGTTGCCGTTGGGCGTAAGGTTGAGCACGCTCGTCTGGGCCAGCGTGGATTCGCTGAAGGCGATGATCCATCCGGTGTAGGGCCGGATATCGCAGTGCGAAGTCCAGCCGGTGTAGATGACTCCATTCAGCAACAACAGGGCGGCGCGCTCCGCGTATTGTCCGGGATCGAAGACCACATTTGTGCCGGTGCTGTTGTCGCCGGTTCCGGGATAGGTCGCCTGAACATTGACTGGCCCGCCAAATAATTCTGTGCCGAGGGCGAGATCGAGCGCGTGCAGGCGCTGATAGTAGTTGCCCGATGCGTCTTTCGACATGGCAACCACATAAACCGCACCATTCGGGCCGCTGGAGCGGTCGATGACGGGAGTGGAAGTTGCGCCGATTTCGGGAGTGATCTGTCCGCAGCCACGATCATCCGAGGTGGTCTCGCCCGACTTCAACATCGTGACTTGCCAGAGGGTCGCGCCGGAATCCGCATCGAAGGCGTAGACGGAATCGTGCTCTGAGGCGACGATCAAAATATTGTGCGTGCCGTTATTTGGAACGGCAACGTTCGAGGCGTAGAGCGGTTCGGCGTCGACCAAACCATCCGCCGAGTAGAAGCCGAGTTTGCCAAAGGTCGACGAATTGACGTTGGCGAGGGTGAGCGTGGTCTCGGTCAGGTCCTGTCCGGTGCGGGCAACGTCATTGTGGTAGGTCAGCACGTCGGTAGTTGCCGGCGCGGCGGCACTCACGGTGAGAGAGGCCGCGCTGCTGGTGGCGGTTCCGATAGCGTTGCTTACGACCACGCTGTAGTGCGAGCCGCTCTCGGCGGTTGTGGTTGCCGCGATGGTGTAGCTGGCGGCAGTGGCGCCGGCGACCGCGGTCGTGCCTTTCTGCCACTGGTAAGTCAATGGAGTTGTTCCCAGGGCCGTCACCGAGAAAGTTGCCGACTGGCCCGCGGCAACGGTTTGATTGGCGGGCTGGGCAGTAATGGAGGGCGCGGCGGCGCTCACAACCGTGGGCGCCGGCTGCGAACCGCTTGAGCCACAGCCGGTCAGAACCAGGCTTGCAGCAAGAAAACCTGCTATGTGGGTGAGCCTTCGCAATCCTCGCCTCCAAGGAAGCCGCCGTCTTCATCTCGATCCGGATGCTTTATTCATGATGCCAGCGGTTTCCCGTCTTGGCGAGAGGTTGGACGGTTACGATAGTCAGAAGGGCTGTGTTTCGGGAGGGCTCGGACGCTGGCCGCATGGACAAGTCCCTGAGGTGTTGTCGGCTTGCCACGCGCTTTAGCTCTTTGGGTCTCTGAGTCTGATACTCTCAAGCGCGCACATGCGCGCTGCTGTCATCTTTGGTCTGGGATGTTCTCCGAAAATTCTTCGGCACTTTCAAACTGACAAAAATATTGACTGGCAGATTGGGATACCTTCCGCAGCGGATCAAGTTGATGTCATCCTGATGTTCGGGGGCGATGGGACTATTCATCGTCATTTAGGCCAGTTGGTGAAGCTCGGGCTGCCGGTGCTGGTTGTGCCGGCGGGTAGTGGGAACGATTTTGCTCGCGCCTTGGGACTGCGCCGGGTGCGCGATGCACTGGCCGCGTGGCGGCGGTTCTGTGCGGGACAAGAAAATGTTCGTGCAATCGATCTGGGGATGGTCACGCCGCTTATTGCGACACCTACAGAAGACGCGGGCGGGGCGCCCGCGCCACATGAGTCCACTTATTTTTGCAGCGTGGCTGGGGTCGGGCTGGATAGCGAAGTGGCGCGCCGGGCCCAGGCTTTGCCGCGATGGCTGCGTGGACATGGCGGATACGCGCTGACCCTGGCGCCTACGATTTTTGGCTTTGCACCGTTTCACGCGAAGATTTTTATGCAAGACGAAATGGGTGGATGGAAGATGCGGAGCGATCGGCCCACGCTGCTTGCGGCTTTCGCCAACAGTGCGATTTATGGTGGCGGAATGAAGATCGCTCCTCAGGCGCAGATCGACGATGGTCGGCTCGATGTTTGCGTGATCGGCGGAGTTGATCCGTTCAAGTTCGCCTGCATGTTTCCCACGGTGTACTTTGGACGGCATCTGCGGATCAAGGAGATCGATTATTTTCAGGCAGCGTGCTTGCGGGTGGAGACGGAGATGCCGCTCGATATTTACGCTGACGGAGAATATGTTTGCTCTACGCCAGCGGAGATCGGGATTAAATCCGGAGCGCTCCGGGTAATTGTTTAGATGTCAGCGACAGGTTTCAAGTTTCTGGGTTTCTAGTTTCTGGTTTCTAGTTTCGGTATTGGGCGTTCTTACGAGGAGACGCCGCCGAGTCCGCAGCCCTTTGGGTCATTGTTCAGATGTCACAGACAGGTTCTAGTTTCTGGTTTCTAGTTTCGGCATGGGCCATTCTTATAGGGACCTTGTGGTCTGGCAAAGAGCAATCACCATGGTCACTGAGGTGTATCACGCAACTCAGTCGTTTCCGCGGCAGGAAACTTACGGGCTGACCAGTCAGCTACAGCGGTCGGCGGTCTCGGTGGCCAGCAATATTGCGGAAGGACAGGGGCGGATATCGAAAGCAGAATTTCGGCAATTCCTCGGCATGGCGCGGGGTTCCCTGCTCGAAATGGAGACTCAACTCGTCATCGCTGCCAATCTCGGATACATTTCAGGCGCAACGGCAAATCACCTCTCGGTTTGCTCGGGGGAAGTAAGCCGCCTGCTTTATGGTTTAATGCAATCTCTGCAACCGCGCGAAGTATTCCGCAAAACTGGAAACTAGGAACCGGAAACTTGAAACTGAAGTTCCTGGCAGTGCTAAACTGCCCACATGGCTGAACCACGTTCCCGCACCCTGCTCTGGGTTCTGATTGGCGGAGGAGCATTCTTCCTCTTTGTTCTGGCCGTGTTCACGCTGGTTTACCTGACGCTGCACGCCGGGGGCACGGAATCGTCTTTCGGCGGCTTTGGCGATCGCATTGGCGTGGTGGACCTTGATGGCGTGATTCTTTCGCCGGAGCCGGTGGTCGGAGAACTGAAAAAGTTCGATGACGACTCTTCGATCAAGGCCATCATCCTGCACGTGAACTCGCCGGGCGGCGGCGTGGCCGCATCGGAGGAGATTTACCGCGAGGTCAAGCGCATCCACGACGAGAAGAAAAAGCGGATTGTGGTTTCGATTGAGACCGTTGGTGCGAGCGGGGCTTACTACGTTTCTTCGGCGTCGAACAAAATTTATGCCGATAACGGCAGCATCGTGGGTTCGATCGGAGTGATCGCCGAGTGGGTGAACTATGGAGACCTGCTGAAGTGGGCCAAGCTGAAAAGCGTCGTGCTCAAGACGGGCGAGTTTAAAGATACGGGGAATCCTACGCGCGACCTCACGCCCGCCGAGCAGGCGTACATGCAGTCGCTGATCGATAACATGTTTGGACAGTTCGTGCAGGCCGTGGCCGATGGTCGCGGAATGAAGTTCGATGACGTGAAGGCGATCGCCAACGGCAAGGTTTGGACCGGCGCGCAGGCTCTCGACATGAAGCTGATCGATAGCGTCGGCGATTTTCAAGCCGTGGTGAAGGATACGGCGAAGTCGGTTGGCATTTCGGGCGAGCCTACGCTGGTGCGGCCTGATAAGGATCGCAAGACGCTGCTCGATCTGATGACGGGCGATGTTTCGCAATACCTTCCCAACGTAGAAAAAATGATGGAGCAGCACGTTGGGTTTTATTATTTGTGGAAGTAGGTGGGTTCGTGGTGCGGGGCCGTCGAAGACTCTCAGCATTAGCCGCTCGTTGGCCCCGGGAGCGCGGTCGCGCGGTGACACGGACCAGCCCCATTGCGCTTCTTTCATTCACTCCAATTTCACATTGATCCCGGTAGTGGCTAACACATATTCGAACTCTTTAAACAGTTCTTTGCCGCATATAGGCTCACCGTTTGGGTCGCACGAAAGAACATTCCCCGTGCGGCCGTCTAACGCTACATGGCAGTTCTTAGGACCGAAACACTTCGCCATCCCGTAGGTGCTCGTGACTGACACGGAATTGTTGTGTTCTTCGCAATCCATTTGGATGATTAGTACCGTGTCCATTTTGCCATTGTCGCTCAGATCTCCAATTAGCTCATGTCGCTGGGAGGTTGAGATCGCCTCTTTGAAAGAAGAAAACAAAACAGACGCGAGTTTTCCGTCGCAGCTGGCTCGTTTGGTAAATGCGATAAATACGGGCCTGATACCCAGCGGTACCAGATGTTCTGACGGTTGGGCTGGTGGCTGGACTTGATGTTGATCCTGCGGGACGCTTGGTAAGGAATTCAATGAAGCTGTCTGCGTGGCCGGATGTGCCATCTCCCACTCGCGAATGCGTCCCTGCACCTCAGCAAGCTGAGCTGGTGTGAGCACTGCTTCGACTTTGTCGCGATAGTCCTTCACAAATCCTTGTTCGAGGGATGACGCAGCAATCGCGATCCAGAAATAAGCTTGTATATTGTCCTTTTCTACGCCTGCACCAGCGCGATAAGCCATCCCGAGATTATATTGAGCCTTTGCAAGGCCCTGTTCCGCAGCCTTCTGCCACCAACGAGCGGCCTCGGCGGTATCTTTTTCTACACCATTTCCTAAGTTGTAAGCCTGTCCGAGGTTGTATTCAGCCGCTGCGTAGCCTTGGTCGCCCGCCTTGCGATACCAACAGAAAGCCTCGGCAATATCCTTGGCGACGCCTCCGCCATAGTAATACGCATTTCCAAGCCAGAACTCACCGTCAGCGTTGCCCTGTTCGGCGGACTTGCGCAGCCACTTGACTCCCTCTGCCTCGTCTTTCGGAACTCCCGCGCCCTGGAGATCGAACATTCCCAGACTGAATTGGGAAGCTGCGTTGCCATTTTCGGCAGCTTTGGTGTGCCATCGCAGACTTTCAGCAGTATCTTTCGGAACTCCCGTTCCTAAGCCATACGCCGTTCCAAGATTGCCTTCAGCCGTTACATCGCCTTGATCGGCGGCCTTCTTCCACCAGCGCACAGCTGCGGCGTCGTTTTGTGGAACACCCTGTCCACCCAAGTGATAAAGCACTGCAAGATCCGACTGGGCCTGCACATTGCCCTGATCGGCGGCTTTGGTGTACCAGCGCGCCGCTTCGGCGTCGTCTTTTGGAACACCTTGTCCCGAGTGATACAGGGGTGCAAGTCCCCGCTGCCCCTCCGCATTGCCCTGATCAGCAGCTTTGGTGTACCAGCGCACGGCTGCCGCGTAGTTCTTCGGAACTCCTGCTCCATGCGAATAAGCAACTCCAAGGTTGATCTGCGCCGCCACATCGCCATGCTCCGCAGCCTTCTGCCACCAGCGCACGGCTTGCGTCTCATCCTTCTCGATTCCTTGACCTAAGTGATACGCCGTGGCAAGGGCGAGTTGCGCTTGCACATCACCATCTTCAGCCTTGCTCTTGAGCTCGGTAATGCTTTGGGCGTTCCCGAAGGGCACTATCGCGAGTAAACAGAAAACGACGCACAACAAGGTATTCCACGGAACAGTATGCGTGAGAGCCCCTGTTTTCATGGAAAGCAGCTTACTCCTGAAGCTATGCCAATTCCATATCGCTGTCCTAACAGGCGCTAGCATTCCTTGATCGTTCTGGGTTGTGGGCAACGTTTGGGCTCTGCGGCCCGATGCCGATTGCATAGGGCCCCCGCTCCAAAACTACGACTTGCGTCCAACCCCTGAAATTTGAGAGAGTTATGC
>JBAUVJ010000524.1:0-8328 GCA_049583165.1 Candidatus Sulfotelmatobacter sp.
CTGGGGCTGGAGTGGATCGAGCGGCAATCCCATCTACGTCGGGGTCAATCAGAGTTGGTATTCGGGAAGCTCCTGGGTACGCCCCGTCATCACCGGAGACAATCCGGCCAGCGGTTTTGTGTCGAGCTGCACCCACGATAACTCTTCATTGCAGTCCTACATCCGGGTCAGTAGCGGCACCACGTACGTGACCATCGACAACTTTGAGTTCACCGGCAGTTGCTGGTCCTCAGGCGGCGGCCCGCAGGGTATTTATCTGTCTTCAACCTCGGTGCAGCACATCACCATCCAGAACAATTATTTTCACGGTTGGAGCACGGTGGACACTACGACGGATGGAATTTACGCTGTGCTGGGCAGCGGAGCGGGCAACGCCGACTATAACGTCTTCGCCGGCAACGTTGTTGACGGAAGCGATTCGGCCTTCGCGGCTGCGGGCTCTTCGCACTGCCACTATCCAGGGTACAGTTCGACGCCGTGCTACTCCGGTGGCGGCATCTACCAGGCTATGTATGACATTCATGGCAACGTGTTCCGGCACCTTTCCGATGCCGCGGTCACGACCAATACGGTTCTCTACCACGATAATTTTGTGACCGACCTGCGCGTAACCTACCAGTCGGAAGGCCAGCACACGAATTGCATCAACGAAGACGCCAACGTGGCGGGCATGGACAACTACTTTTACAACAACGTCATCACCAAAATTAACGCCACCGAGTGTATGTTTCTCGCCGTGCCCGAGGGCCAGACGCTCTATTTTTTCAACAACGTCATGTATGACGATGATAACTATGGGATGTCTGTGGCGCCGACCAATTGCGTGATTTTGAACAGCACGAACAACGGCAGCTCCACCGCATACTTTGTCAACAATACCTTCGACTACGGCAACGGGCAGGCGGGCACTACCGGTACCGGAGGCTGCCAAATCTCGGGCGGTGCAGGAGACTTGCCTCCCGTTACCAGCAACTGGTCAGGAACGGTATACTTTGAGAACAACCACTTCATCAGTTATGACGCGGCGCATGCCTCGCCCACGATTGCGAATGCGGTGACGGCCTGCAACACCGGGTCATGCACATTCACGGACCTTGGCGGGAATCTGTTTCAGACCGAGGCAGTAGCCAACGCTCAGGGTTATGTTCCGGGAAACAATTACGCGCCCACGGCCAGCGGCAACGCCACCGTTGGCCATGGTACGAGTCTAACCAACTCCTGCGGAACGTTTTCTTCTGACAAAGAGCTTTGTGGCGGAACCAGCGATGGCGCCAATGAGCAAGCCGCCGATGGTGGCGAGTTAGCGGTGTTCCCGGCGATCCCGATGATTGCCCGCAGCAGTACATGGGACACTGGAGCTTACCAGTTCGGGGCGGCAGCGGGCGCGCCTGCGCCGCCAACAGGTTTGTCGGCGGTTGTTCAGTAGCATGATTCTGGCGACTCCAGAAAACTGGCTTGTTATCTGAGCCTGCGAACAATTCGAGAGCGGCAGCCGTTACCGAAACCGGCTGCCGCTTTTGCGCTGAATCCAGGGAGACGTTTCTCCCGATTTGACAAGCTCAACCACGAAATTTTCGATCCCACAACTGGACCGTCGCCCCCTCCGGGTGATCTACTACTTCCCTGGCAGGTCTAAGGTTGATTAAATAAAATGAGCGTGCTGCATAAGTCGCGGGTCGGTGCCTTCAAGGCGCTTCAGAGAATGGGAATTCACCTGGTTCCGAATCACTTCTATGAGCCGGTTCCCGATACCCGCAAGTTCCCTGAAGGCTTCTGGAGCGAGCCCTCTGCTCTGCCAGGAATCGATATGAGGGAGTCTGCGCAGCTTGCGCTTTTGCAAGGCTTCTGCCGCCAGTACAAGGCGGAGTTCGATCAATTTCAGGACGCAGCAAATGTTTCGGCCAATGGATTTTCGCTGGCCAACGGATTATTCGGCTCGGTTGACGCAGAGATCCTGTACTGCATGGTCCGGCACTTCAAGCCCAAGATGTTGATCGAGGTGGGTTCCGGCAACTCGACCCTTATTTCCGCCACAGCCATCGTGAAGAACGCTCGCGAGACAGGGGTGCAAGCCAATCTGACCGCCATCGAGCCCCTCCCCAACGCCACCCTTACGAAGGGGTTTCCCGGGCTCACACGCTTGATCAAAGCTCCGGTGCAGTCGGTTCCGCTGGCGGAATTTGAGACTCTGGGCGAGAATGACATCCTGTTCATCGACAGCAGCCACGTTCTGAAAGAAGCCAGCGATGTCCGGTTCGAATATCTCGAAGTTGTGCCCCGGCTCAAAAAAGGAGTCGTGGTCCACTTCCACGACATCTTTCTGCCTTTTCCTTATCCAAAGTCTTGGGTGGTGGAAGACCTGCGCTTCTGGAACGAGCAGTACGTCCTCCAGGCGTTTCTCGCCTTTAACAGCTCGTTTGAAGTCCTGTGGGGCGGCAGCTATATGAACCACCGGCATCGGGACGCCCTTCGGAAAGCGTTCCGCTCTTACCAAACCAAGCAAACAGCGCCGGGAAGCTTTTGGATCAGAAAGACAGCTTGATTTCGAAGCCGGCTTTCATCTCTTCTGTATTCTCCCAAGCGAAGCCAACCAAATTACACAAGATTCAGCCAGCAAATAATTGGACGTATGTAAATGCACCCTGAACAGGGGCCTCAAAATTTAAAATTCGGCGGTGGAGTTGCAGGCAGTGTGGTCAATCCTGCTGTCCTGGTTGTGGTGCTGATCGCGGGCGTGCTGATCCTTATCTGGCCGCGGAACAAGGCCCTGGTCGTCTTTCTATCGGTTGCCCTGCTCATACCGATCGATCAGATCATTCTGCTCGGGCCGGCGCACTTTCCCATGCAGAGGCTTCTGAGTCTGTTTGGCATCGCGCGTTTGATCAAAGAAAAAATTTCCTCGAAGGCCCGTCTGCTTTCCGGCGGAATAAACAAGATCGACTGGGCCGTCATCCTGCTGACCGTCGTCACCGCGATCGATGGAATTCTCTTGTTCCAGGAGACCGGAGCGCTTATCAATCAGCTAGGCGTTCTTTATACGGTCTTCGGGATCTATTTCCTGATGCGATTTCTTATTCGCGATGAGGATGATATTGTGCGCGCGATTCAGACTCTAGCCTGCGTCGCGGCCGTGGTCGCGTTGATCATGACCTACGAAGTCTCGACCGGGCACAATCCTTATGCCGCGCTGGGAGGAGCCCAGGCTGCGCAATACGCCTCCCTCGCGGTGCGCGACGACAAAATCCGTGCCTTGGGACCGTTTGCCCACTCCATTCTGGCCGGCACTTTTGGCGCGATCCTGCTGCCTCTGTTTGTGGCCCTGTGGTCGAAGAGCAAGAAGTACCGCAAACTTGCGGCGGTCGGTGTTCTCTCCTCCACGGTCATCACAATTGCCTGCAATTCCAGCACGGCGGTGATGGGCTACGCGGCGGGCATTCTGGCTCTTTGCCTCTGGCCGGCGCGCAAATTCACCCGCGCCATACGCTGGGCCATCGTCCTCGTGCTGATTTGCCTTCACCTGGTGATGAAGGGGCCAGTCTGGAGCCTGATCGAAAAAATAGACATCTCAGGCGGTTCCTCTTCCTGGCACCGATACATGCTGGTCGACCAGTGCATCCGCCATTTTGGGGACTGGTGGTTGTTCGGCATAAAAGACACCAGTGTTTGGGGCTGGGATATGTGGGATACGGCCAACCAATACGTCAGCATTTGTGAAAACTCAGGCTTGCTGCCCTTTCTTCTGTTTCTGGCGGTGCTGGTTTACGGCTACAAATATTTGGGACGCGCCCGGCGCGCCGCGGAGAAAGACAGGAACGCCGCATTTTTTATCTGGGCACTGGGGGCTGCGCTGTTTGCCAATACGGTTGCGTTCTTCGGCATTTCTTATTTCGATCAAACCATGGTGGTGTGGTATGCGCTGCTGGCGATGATCCCGGCGGCGGTTACGATCCGGCGAAAAACCGAGTTGAAAGCAGCGCCGCTCAGTGCGCCTGCCGCTACTCCTGCCAATGCTCATGCTTACGACGAATCGGATTTAATCTCACAACTCTCAGAGAAGCCGTCTGAGTTCAGCTCCGGGCAGTACAGGTAATTATGAAATTGAGATCCACATCTTCGAGTCCCGCCTCGGCTCGCAATCTTGCCCATACCATCGGGCGCAATACCATTTTCGGGGTGATTGCCCGGTTCGCCCAGGTGGCGACGCGGCTGGTGACGATTCCGATTGTCATCGCTCATCTCGGCCTCGGCGGCTATGGAATTTGGGCGATCATCATGACCACCGCTGCCTACATGCGCTTTGGCAGCGTGGGCATCAAGTCAGCCTTCCAAAAGTACGTGGCGGAAGCGACCGGCAATGGCGATTTCGAAACCACCAACAAACTGCTGAGTACCGGATGCGCCGCCATGCTGGTGTTGTCGGTTGCTGTGTTAATTCCAGTCGCTTGGTTCTCGACTGCGCTGGCGCGGGCCGCCGGAGTTCCGCCGGAGTTCCTGCATTCCGCGGCGCAATCAGTCTCGGTGCTGGCGTTGATCATGGTTATGTCCAACGTGGGCGCGGTCTATGAAGCGATCGTGATGGGAGGACACCGCATCGACCTGGCCCGGAACTTTGCCACCTTCTTCACCGTGGCCGAAGCGGTGGCGATTGTGATTCTGCTGCATTTTGGTTACGGCTTGTTCGGCATGGCGTCTGTAATGGCGTGCTCCGAGGTCGGGTTCGTGTTCTGCTGCTACGTCAGCTCGAAGAGAATCGTGCCGCAGGTGCGGGTAAGCCGGGCGCTTGTGACCAGCAAGGTGATACCGGAGCTGATTCGCTTCGCGGGCAGCTATCAGCTGGTGAACATTCTTGAAGTGCTTTATGTATCCATTCTTCCGGTCGCGGTGCTGCGGGTCTTCGGCGCCGATGCAGCCGGCATTTACGCAGTCGCGACCAGGCTGGTGATGTCGGCGGTGATGCTCTCGGATGCCTTCCTCGTGCCGATCCTTTCCGGCGGGGCAATGGTGTATGCCTCCGGCTCCCACGAAGAGATGAGGAAGTTGATCACCAAGTCATTCAAAATCACTTTGGGCTTGTGTCTCTTCCCGCTCGCGTTCATTGCATTTTTCGGACCCACTATGGTATTTGCCTGGACCGGACAAGCCTCTCCCTCGTTGCAAATTGCACTTTGGCTGGTCTGCGCTGCGGGCTTCTTTCAGGCCTTCTCGGTGCTGGGGCTGGTGTTGTACAGAGTCTCGGGGAACGCTCTGCTCGATAACATCCGGCAGGGTCTGCGCATTGTGTGCCTGCTCTCGATTGTGGCCTTCGCCCGCCATTCGGGCTTTTACGGCGTGCTGGCAGGGTTGGCTGCGACCGAGTTCGTTGGCATGGTATTCATGTTGTACGCGGTCACCAAGACCTTCCGCGCCTTTGAGCTCAAGGCTCTGTTGCCGGATGCCCTGAAATTGACAGCCGCGAGCGCAGTAATTCTATTGGCGGGCGCGGTTGCCACGCGAATTCCTCTGCCGCCAATATCGAATGTCCGCTGGCAAGCTATTCTGGACGTGGGGAAAGTAGGCTTCGCCTGTTTGCTGGCCGCATGGCCGGCGCTAGTACTCACCAAGTCCGTCACCGGGGCCGAGAGCAGAGCCCTCATCAGCATTGTGCGACCCGGACGGGCGCGCGCCGAACAGCGCTGCGTCGAGAGCGTTATCTAGCCGATGGGTTTTGCCGAAGAAAACGGCATATATCGCGATCCGCGGTATGCACTGCGCGGGATCAGAAACCAGCTGCACGGTATCTGGCTGCGGTGTACGTATTCTTTTGCGGAATTTGGCTGCGGTGTATCGGTGGATTCCTCGTGCGAGATTGAGCGCTCAAAGTCTTCGGAGATTCGCTTAGGCGATGGGGTTTATCTGGCGCCCGAGGTATGGCTCGACGTTGCCGATGGCGCCGTGGAGTCCGATCCCAAGGCCAGCCCCAGGATCATCATCGGAAGCGGTTGCGAAATCGGCCGGCGTTCTTCGATATCCGCAAGAAATCGGATCACACTGGAGGCGGATGTGCTGCTGGCCCCTTCGGTCCTGATCAAGGACCACGATCAGCGCTCAAGCAACCAGCAGACAGACGCATCAAGCACCACTGGCGGACAGATTTTTATCGGACGGAACTGCTGGCTGGGAATTGGCGCCGTCATCGCTTGCAGTTCCGGTGAGATCAACCTTGGCCGCAACAGCGTGGTCGCGGCGAATGCAGTCGTTACTCGAAGCTTTCCCCCTTTCAGTGTGGTTGCCGGGAACCCGGCGAAACTCGTAAAAACTTACGATCAACAAACAAGGAAATGGGTGAAACCGAATGAGCAGCGCGTTTGATATGGTGAGCGACACGGAGACATTGGTAAACACGGCTGGACAAAGCGGCGGGCAACCTGCAACCTGTCCGATCTGCGGCAGCGGGCAGCTTACTGATTTACTGACGGCGCCCGACAGGTTTCATTTGCGCAAGGAAATGTATCTACTGGTTCGCTGCCAGTCTTGCAGTGGCGTCTGGCAGGATCATCCGCCAAGCCCCGCCGAAATGGGGCAGCACTATACCGAGGATTACCACAACGCGATTGTTGCCGCCGGAGAAGGTGCGGCCAGCGACCGCTGGAAAGACCAGGTGAAAACAATTTTGCGGTACAAGTCCGGTGGGGCGCTTCTTGACATGGGATGCAGCTCCGGCGGTTTTCTGAGCACCATGAAGGGACCTGCCTGGGATCTCTACGGAGTCGAGATGGAGGAGTCGACGGCGGAGCGAGCAAGGACCAGCACGGGAGCGAAGGTTTTCGTCGGCGATGCAGTCGCAGCTCCCTTTCTGCCCGCGAGCTTCGATGTCATTACTTGTTTCGATGTCCTCGAGCACGTTTACTCTCCCCGCCAGTTTCTGGCGAAGTCGCTCGAATGGTTGAAGCCGGGCGGCATATTTTACGCCATGATGCCGAACATCGCTTCGTGGGAAGCCCGGCTGTTTGGGGACTACTGGTTCGGTCTGGAGTTGCCCCGGCATATCACCCACTTCTCACCCCGTTCGCTCCGCTGCCTCATGACCGAACTTGGTTTCGAGGAAGTACTGGTTAAGACGCCGCCGGTTTCCTACGTGGAGTTGAGCGCGGGATATATCTGTTCCAGCGTATTCGAGAAGCTTGGTGGTACGCCGACACCGCAAGCAAAGCCCAAATCGCACGGCATTCCTTTCCGAATTGTCCGGAAGGGATTACGCGAAGTTGTTCTCTCACCCCTGGCGCACGTCGCTTCCTGGGCAGGCGCCGGGCCAAGTATGGAGGTGGTGTACCGGAAGCCCGCGTCTCATTGATTGGACGAAGCGATTAGGCGAACGTTGGTTGATCGAACGAAGATTGATCAAAACGAAGATTGATGGTTAATCGATCGGACGCACAGCAAATACGATGAGCACTCAACCTATATCGACCAGGCTGGCCAACAAGCTGCACAGTTTGTGGATGCAGTGGACCTATCCGTTCATTTCGGTCGGCCACACTTTTAGCGCGAGTTACTCGTGCGACATACACCGGGCGACGGCGTCACGGGTGAAAATCGGCAACTCCGTGATTCTGGACCGCGATGTGTGGATCAACATTCCGATTATTCCTGCCAGCAAAGATGCCATCATCCTGATCGCCGACCATTGCCGGATTGGGCGGCGTTGCGTGCTTTCCGCGAAGAACCGCATCGACATCGGGCAAAGGGTAATCTTTGGTCCGGGGGCGCTGGTCATGGATCACAACCATGCCTTCGACGATGTGACCATTCCCATCGCTCAGCAGGGCGTTACTCCCGGAGGGACGATCCGCATCGAAGAGGGATGCTGGATCGGCTACGGAGCGGCCATTGTTTGCAACCAGGGCGAACTCGTCATCGGCAGGAACTCGGTGATTGGGGCAAATTCCGTTTTGACCCGCAGCGTGCCTCCTAATTCCATTGTTTCCGGCAACCCGGGCAGAATCGTGAAGCAATTTGACCATTCCAAGGGCCAGTGGGTGTTGGGCTCGAGTTCGTTCGCGGCGGCGACTGCTCAAAGCAAGTAGAACTCATGGTTTCCATTATCATTCCCGCGCACAACGAGGGTGCGGTTATCGCTCGAACTTTGAAGGCGATGACGGACGGCGCGCAACCGGCTGAGCTAGACATCATCGTGGTCTGCAACGGCTGCAGCGATGATACGGCGGCCGTGGCGCGACGCTTTTCCCCCGCAGTTCGCGTGCTCGAAACTGCCATTGCCGGCAAAACAAACGCCCTGAATCTTGGCGACGAGGCCGCCCGCAGCTTCCCACGCGTGTACGTGGATGCAGA
>JBAUVJ010000525.1:0-7289 GCA_049583165.1 Candidatus Sulfotelmatobacter sp.
GTCTGATTCCAAAATGTCATAAGCGTCTTCCAACTGCAATGTCCGGGCGATCAGTCGTGTATCTCCGTAGATGAGATTGAACCGCCGCGTTCCCGAAGAGGACGTAGGCCCGCCTCCCACGATCGAATAGAGCCGTTCGATTCGACTGCCACGGTGGCGTGTCCATCCGACGGGAAGATGAGGATACAGCGAGTTCAGTAATTCCGCGGAATTGACCCGCACTCCGATTGACACTCCGAATGCGCGAAAAGCAAACCCTGCCGCCCAGACCAGGCGGTCAAGTTTCTTCATTCAATCCGATTTTCGTCGGACGGTGGTAAATTTCACAACGCACCTCGGTGGACAGAATACTCCTCGGAACCACGTTTTAGGTTTTCAACAAGTTCAGCGGGGCTTAAGCGAGCTTTGAGACAATATTGTTGGACTTCATATCATGCGAGTACTCCTGGTCGAGGACGAGCAGCGGCTTGCGGAAAACATTCTTGCTGCATTGCGCGAAAGCGGATTAGCCGTGGATCATGCGGCCGACGGCGAATCGGGGTCGCACCTCGCGGAGCAGGGGGTTTACGACGCGATTGTGCTCGACTTGATGCTTCCCGGCAAGAGCGGCCAGCGTGTACTCCAGGATCTGCGTGGAAAAAATCTTCACACTCCGGTGCTCATTCTCACCGCACAAGAAGGCAAAGAATCAATCGTAAATCTTTTGAATGCCGGAGCCGATGATTACCTGGGCAAGCCGTTTGATCTGGGGGAACTTCTTGCCAGGGTCAAAGCACTCATACGGCGCGCGAAGGGCGTCTCCACTCCGCTGTTGGCGGTATCGGATCTGGAGCTGAATACCGTCCAGCAAACTGTCCGTCGTCGCGGTCAGTTCCTCGACCTCTCGCCGACGGAATACCGAATTCTTGAATACTTCATGCATCGGCCTCGCGCTGTCGTTTCACAGCAGGAATTACTCGAACATCTCTACGATTTCGATTGGGAGCATCATTCCAACGTAATCGAAGTTCATATCTCAAACCTGCGAAGAAAGCTCAACCTCTCGGGCACTGAGCCGCTAATCGAGACCTTACGGCATCGTGGATACCGTCTCCGGAAGGAGGGCGCAGCCTTATGACCGGATCCATCTCCATCACGCGCCGGCTAATTATCACCGTACTTCTTCTCGAACTGTCGTCTGCGATCGCGCTGATTGGTGCGATCACCGTTCACGAGCGGCAGGTGCAGTTGAAAGCCTTCGAAGCATCTCTATTCGTGACCACAGAATCCCTCATGGGAGCGGTACAGGATGCGGAGGATGAGAGCGACAACGTCATGCTCGACTTGCGCGGAGTGCGGATTGCGAGGGACTCAGTATTTCGCATCGAGGATGAGCGCGGCAGAGTGCTCGGTTCCGCGGGTGATGCTCCGCGTTTGGAGATGCCGGCATCGGGAGCGCCCGCATTCCGCGATGCGAATGTAAACGGTCGTCGCTATCGATTCCTCATCTTCAAGGGCCTTCGGATTGTCGATCCGGATGAACCAAAGGGCGGAGTACGCCACGATATCACAATCGTTTGCGGAGCTCCGGTGGGTCATGTCTGGCACGAAGTCTTCGAGGCAATCCGCTTTTTTGCAATTGCTACGGCCATATTGCTAGGCATTACCGCGATGGCAATGGTATGGCTTGTGCGAAAGGGACTGTCGCCGGTCCATGAGTTAGCTCGGGAAGCAGCGCGCATTCATTCGAACCACTGGCACTTCGACGCACCCATGAGCGCGAAACAGACGGCAGAGTTGCGGCCTCTGGCCGATGCTCTGGAAGCTGCGCTCGTGCGTGTGCGGCGCTCATTTGAGCAACAGAGGCGGTTCACCAATGATGCTGCTCATGAACTTAAGACAGACGTGGCGATCTTAAAGTCTTCCCTCCAACTCTTATCGATGCGTAAGCGTTCCGTCGAAGAATACGGCAAGGGCTTGGCCCTGAGCATGGACGACGTCACCCGTCTGGAATCCGCTGTGCAAAGAATGCTTACATTGGCCCGATTGGAAACTCCCAAGCAAAGTGAGAGCGTGGGAGCAAAACCTCAGTATTGCTCTCTACACAATGCTGTCGAGGAGGCTATGAATCAAAGTATGCCTTTGGCCGAGTTGAAGGGAATTGAAGTGATCTTCGACTTCACCGCTGATGCGTCCGTGCCGATCGAGAGCCGTGATGCGCTTCTCTTATGCTCGAACATCTTGTTAAATGCCGTGCAGCATAGCCCTAACCAAGGTACGGTTCGAATTGCGTTGACCGTCGACGAACATACGGCGCAGCTCACGGTTCAGGATCAGGGAGAAGGAATCTCCGAAAGAGATCGCGCGTATGTCTTTGAACCTTTCTATCGCACCGATCCATCCCGCAGCCGAAAAAGCGGCGGCACTGGTTTGGGGCTTTCCATCTGTAAGGCAATCTGTGAGCGGGCCGGAGGTTCCATCGAGATCGCGAATGAAACTGCCGGCGGAGCTTTGGTTCTTGTGAAGCTGCCGGCGGAACCAGTGCGGTCTGGTTCTAAATCTTCAGGTTCGCTTAAGGCGCAGCGAGGATAGTCATACAGCCGGCACAATTGCCAAGTCTGCTTTCAAGGAGTTCACCCATGCGCTTTTATCAAGGAGCAATCATTTCGATTCTAGTCTCCATCGCAGTGGTGTCCGCTGCGCAGAACTATCACGTCGCTGATCAATGGAAGCTGGGCGGGCAGGGGGGCTGGGACTACCTGGTGAGCGACGATGCGGCACACCGGCTTTATATCACGCACAATTCACGAGTCGAGGTTGTGGATAGCAGAACAGGCAAGCCAGTCGGCGCGATTACAGGCTTAAAGAGCACGCATGGAGTCGCGCTCAATCCCGATGGAAAGACCGGCTACATCAGCGATGGAGCCGGGAACTCAATTGTCGTTTTCAATCGTTCAGATTTCTCCATCCAAGCCACGGTTCCGGCTGGAACCAATCCTGACGGCATTACCTATGAGCCGGTGACGAAAACCGTATGGGCATTCAATGGACGCAGTAATACAGTCTCGGTGTTGGACACGGCTTCCAACACGGTTGTAGCCACTGTCCCAGTGCCCGGCAAACCGGAGTTTCCGCAGGCCGATGCACATGGGTCCGTGTTTGTGAATATCGAGGACAAAAATGAAATCATGAAGCTGGACGCAGCCAGTCGTAAGCCAGTCGCCACTTGGCCTCTGCCAGGGTGCGAATCGCCTTCAGGGATGGCAATTGACCGCTACAAGCATCGGCTCTTTTCGGTTTGTGATGGAAAAAAAATGATCATTGTCGATTACGACGAAGGCAAAATATTGGGGTTGGCTGCCATCGGCGATTCGCCAGATGCTGCGGTTTTTGATCCCAAACATGGACTGGCATTCTCGTCGAACGGCGGGGACGGTACCCTGACTGTTGTGGAGTCCAGAAAACCCGGTTTCCCAGTGCTGCAAACAGTAAATACGGAAAAGGGCGCGCGAACCATGGCCTTCGACGCCTCGACTGGATGGATTTACCTGGTAACCGCGCAATTCGGACCAGCCCCGGCAGCCACTGACTCCATGCCGCATCCTCGCCGGAGCGTGGTACCAGATAGTTTCAAGATCATAGTCGTAGAACCGTAGGTGAAGAACGTATGGGCAAGCCCTTAGGCGGCTTTCGCTCAAGCGATTCTTCAGCCAGATTTAAGGTGCAATGGTTACAGTCTTTGGATGAACTTGGGAACGCCAAACTCTCGATACGCAACACGAGAGCAGCCACGTCGTCTCCGATTATCCCGATGGCTTCGGGCGTCAATCCTGGTTGTGCCTTTCTTGTTCGCCGTTGCTGCGCAAGCGCAGGGCGGCCCACCGTTTCGTACCGACGATCCTGAAACTCCCGGCAACCGGCATTGGGAAATCAACTTCGGCTGGATTGGTGACCGCAATCCCGCGGCTGGCGCGTATCAAGTCCCGGACTTCGATTTCAACTATGGCCTGGGCGATCGAATCCAGCTGAAGTTCGAAATTCCTATTGCCATCGAGGAGACTCGCCCTCAGCCCGCCACAGCCACCGAGCCAGCCGAGCCCGGTCATGTGATCGGCGGCCTGGGCGAGAGCCTTTTAGGAATTAAATGGCGTTTCTACGAGCATCATCCGAAAGATTCGTGGATGAATAATCGGTTCGGCACCGGACTCCCGGCTGTCTTCGGCCATCATGCCGCGAATGAAAGTGAGCCTGCTGCCGCATCCAATAGAACTGCAACTGACAACGCTGGCGAGCCCATCGTCAATTTGAGCATTTCAACCTATCCCCAATTATTTCTCAACAACCCAACTCGTGCAGTGGCTCGCGGCCTGGTCGCTCCCGGTCCTGATTTATTTCTTCCGCTTGAAGTCAACGGGCGGATCGGCCCTGTACGATTCGACGGCGAGGTGGGTTACAACTTCGGAAATCACGCCGTCCCGCAAAGCTGGGGACGCGGATTGCTGATTGGGCATGAGTTCAGTGAGCGCACCGAGGCTTACATCGAACTCTACGACCAGCAGGACGCGAACCGTCTTCCTCCGGGGCAGGGAGTCGGCGAGTTCGCCACCGGCTACCCGAAGCAGCGTGAGACGACCCTGGGTTTGGGGGGTCGCCAGGCACTGAACAAGAATAAAACACTCAACCTCCTGCTCATGGGCGGTAGGAGTTTTCAAACGATCTCTGCTTCCAACAGTCAACCGAGCTGGATTGCTTATGTGGGCCTACAGGTTTTGCTGGGACCAAAGGAGCCCGTCACGCCCCAGGTCGAGCAGAAGCTGCCTGACGAAAGTAAGCCATAGCTTCGCGGCGAATCGATAGAAGCGATCTTTACGCTAAATTGTTAAGCTCGTCCCATAAACGAAGGGTGCAATGGACTTGGGCGGCAAACTGAATGTTCCCGTTCCCACCACCGCCATCAGCAATGAGTTTCTAAACGCAGCGCAGCGTGGGCTGGGAGAAACAGGACTTCGCTCGGATTACCTCACAACTTAAATAATCGCCCAAACAGAGTAGATCGTTCTGCATTGTTTCGGATCATGCTGCTTCGGATTCGTCCTTCCGTTCTGACCAATCGATAAGTCGGCGCGAGAAAATTCTTGACAATCGGGCATTCGAGAGCTTATACCGTCGCATATTGTATTTTGTATACATTTTGACTGGCCTGCCGAGAAGAGTCCTTTTACCCGACTCCATCGAGAGAAACGTGCGCATTGGAGGATGAGATGCTACACAGATTGTGTCAGCTTATCGCTTTCTTGCTCGTTGCTTCGCTGTTGTTTGCCCCCAATGTAGCCGTGGGCCAAGCTCGTACGGAAGGTCAACTCTCCGGGAGAATTGTCGATCCTTCGGACGCCGTGGTAGCCGGGGCGAACCTGACGCTGAGCCAGGCATCGACCGGGATCAGCCTCGCCGCCACTTCAAACGCATCCGGCGAATATGTATTTCCCACCGTCCTGCCGGGCATTTACAAGCTGACAGTGGACGCGAAGGGATTCAGCCAGGCTGTCTATGATGACGTCTCTGTGTACACCGGCCGCACGACGGACCTGCCACTAACTGTCAAGGTAGGCTCGTCGTCTCAGAGCGTGGAAGTATCAGCCGCGGGCGAAGTTCTTGAGACCACCACGAATACGCTGGCGACGACGGTCGTCGCCGACTCTATCCAGGATCTTCCGCTCAACGGGCGCGACGTTCTGCCCTTTGCCCAACTCGTCCCCGGGGCGCAGATTGGGGGCGACCTCCGCTTCACCACCTACAATTCCATGCCGAACGGCGCCATCAGCATCAGCGTGGATGGAACCAACAACAATTTTCAACGCTTTCGCACATCAACCACCGGGTTCTTTGAGGCAGCGGCTCTGCGAGTGGGCGCGATCGATGAAGTCTCCGTGTCAACCAGTGACTTGACGGCAGACGCCGCGGCCGAGGGTGCCGTGACGCTGCGCTTCACCACCAAGCGAGGCACGAACCGGTTCCACGGAAACGTCTTCTGGCAGGCTTACAACAGCGCCTTCAATGCGAACTCCTTCCAGAACGACGCATATCTGGCCGCCGGGCTGACGAGCCTGGGCAGGAAACAGCCCTTCCACACCAACGACTTTGGCGCAAACATCGGCGGTCCGATCATCAAGAACAAGCTGTTCTTCTTCTTCAATTTCGAGTGGGAGAATCAGCCGGCTACCGCCCTATTCACCGAAGGCGTGCTGACGCCGGCAGCTCAGGCAGGCACTTTCACTTATACGCGCGCGGACAACGGTCTGCAGCAGACGGTGAATCTCTTCAACGTCGCCGGGGGGTATGCTCCGTTAAACCCAGGCGCTAATGTTTCTGCCACACCGAATGCCAACGTGCAAAGCGTGCTAAGTGCAGTTAACGCGCTCGCGCAGAAAGGTACACTTTCGCCGAATACGACCGATGCATATCTGCAGAGTTTGCAGAGCACGATGAACTTCACCGCGCCCCAGAACACCAAACAGCGGTGGCCGACGGCCCGCGTGGACTACATCATCACGCCCAAAGTAAGCTGGCATACTTCGTACGATCTCTATTGGCGCACCTACCCCAAGACGCCAGTCTATCCCGGCGATTCAATTACCGAAGGTGGTTTCCAGTCTTCCTATTCAACGATTTCGAACGGCGTCGATTGGACAATCAATTCCCACCTGATCAATCAGGCCAATTTCGGCATCCTCAACACACAGGAGCGGGCGCAGCCGGATAGTTCGTTCGGCGCGTTTTCGGGAATCAGTTTTCTGCCTGTGGCCACGGCATTCGCGGTGAATGGGGTTCAGGCGTTTACGCCACCCATTCCCGATAACTCCAGCATTCTGCCTGAGCCGCGCAACAATCCGGTTTGGGACGCCACCGACAACGTGACCTATAGCCACGGCAACCACACCTTCACTTTCGGTGGCCATTATCGTTTTTCCAACCAGCATGACGTGAACACGCAGCCTCCAATCGCGGAGAACCTTGGAATTTCCGCCAACGATCCTGCGGCGAACATGTTCAATACTTCTGCGGTCGCCGGATGTGCGCAGGATACGCAGGGATGCTTTCCAGGGGGGCTTTCGACCGCCAACAATAACGAAGCACTGGTCGACGCCGAGGCCTTGTATTCCACATTGACCGGCCGCGTGGCTTCCATTTCGGGTTTCGTACCGCTCAATACGGCAAACAAGCAATATTTGGAGGGCGGAGTCACCAGCATCAAAGAGCACCAGGCCGTCGGCGGTGTCTACTTCCAGGATGGTTGGAAGGTGACGCCCCAC
>JBAUVJ010000526.1:0-2300 GCA_049583165.1 Candidatus Sulfotelmatobacter sp.
TCTTGCGTAAACGGGTCACAGGAATCTCCTTTCCCTATGACCCACACTATGTCAGCAGTTCCTGAACTCTCTGGGTCGATCCACGCGGTAGCGTCCGCCGCGCCAGCGGCTTAGTCCTGGTCGGCAATCCGGAAGTTGGCCATAAACGGCGTTGTAGGAAGTTATGACCAGCAGCAACGCGTGCCAAGATTCTATAGTGCGTACTATATATTGAAGCCTACATAAGCGTCGGTTCGTTATGGGTTCGATAAGCGCTTCCAAGCGTGTTTTAGGGTGCTGAGGGAGCCATCCGCGCCCTTCGCTTTCAAGTAATTACGGACCCTGAGTTCCCTGTCACGGCAGAGGCCGCGGGTTCGAGTCCCGTCGTCCCCGCCATTCTTTACAAATTTTTGCAAGGATGGCGATTTTGATCGTGGCCTCAGGTGTCCAGTTAGACCATAGCTTTTCGCTTGTAAAAGAACAAATTTGAGCGGGTTGCTCTGCATCGCTTGTTTTCTTGAAAACCTACCTGGCGTAAATCTTCCACAATGCATAGCGGTTCCGCTAATCTCGCTAGAGGCGTAGTAATTTCTACAGGCCTGAGAATATGTAGTGTTCTTAAGTGTTTCCCCTTGGGACAGTGCCAACTCAAGCCGGAGAACTGAAACGAGGATTTCTTCCTGCTGTTTGCCGCATCGGCGCAACCACTCGCCGCGTCCGTAATTGTTTCATACTATTGATGCGCTCGGATAGCGAATGCTACCTAAGGATGGCAACGAAAAGAGGCTAGGGGACTTGAATCTGCTTGTCAGGCTCCGACCGATTGCTTTTATTGCAATTCTGCTTGCTGCGTGGCAAGTTGCCGTGAGCCGGCATCCGGCTCATCTCTTGCCTGGCCCGTGGGGCGTGGCCGGCGGCATTGCTGATTTGCTGCGTCACGGCTTGCTCTTCAAATATGTAGTGGCGTCTCTGTTCCGCGTGACCTGGGGTTTTATCCTTGCGGCTGTTCTCGCTATTCCTCTGGGGCTGACGATTGGCTGGTATCGCCGGGCTGAGATGGCATTCAATCCGTTGCTTCAGATTTTTCGGCCCATTTCCCCGCTCGCCTGGATTCCGCTTGCCATTCTGTGGTTTGGAGTAGGAGACGCTTCCGCGATATTTCTTATTTTCCTGGGATGTTTCTTTCCCTTACTGCTGACAGCCATCAGTGCGGTTCGAAATATCCCGTCCGTTTATATAAATGCTGGCCGTAATTTCGGTCTGCGTCGTGCAGATCTCGTTTACCGCATCTTGTATCCGGCCGTCATTCCGCAACTCCTTATCGGACTGCGGATCACTCTGGGGGTTGCCTGGCTGGTTGTCGTTGCCGCCGAAATGATTGCCGTGGATTCAGGACTCGGCTTCCTTATTGTTGATGCTCGCAATGCCGGCAACCGCTATGACCTCGTGGTGGCGGGCATGGTCATTATTGGAATCATTGGTCTGCTGCTCGATACCGCGATGCGCTCGCTGGAGAAAGTTAAATCCCTTCGATGGGCTTACTCAAAGGACTAGAAATGTCGCAGGAACAGGGTGTCACGTCGTCGCCAGCGGCGGGGACGAAATTACGGGCAGAACATATCCACGTCGTCTTCACGCGTGATGGCAAGAGCACGCCCGTTCTGAACGACATCAATCTTGATGTGCCGGTCGGAGAGTTTATTTGCCTGGTCGGGCCCTCGGGATGCGGCAAGTCGACGCTCTTAAATACGATGGGAGGATTTCTTTCGCCGACGAGCGGAACCGTCAGCATTGATGGTGAGGTTGTACGCGGGCCTGACTCTCGCCGCATTTTCGTCTTCCAGGAACGCGGTGTTTTTCCATGGCTGTCGGTCGAAGGCAATATCGGTTTCGGTCTGTTCAAGCTCTCGCGCTCGGAGCGGGAACAACGCGTTGCACACTACGTCAAGATGGTAGGGTTGCACGGTTTTGAGGAAGCCTATCCGTCGGAGCTTTCGGGCGGCATGAAGCAGCGGCTGGAAGTGGCGCGGGCTTTGGCGGTAGATCCGGACATGCTTTATATGGACGAGCCATTCGGGGCGCTCGATTCCATTACCCGGCTCACCATGCGCGGAGAATTGCTTCGCATATGGCAAGCGGAGCGCAAGACCATTGTCTTTGTGACGCATGATATCGACGAAGCGGTGCAGTTGGCGGATCGAGTGGTGGTAATGAGCGCCCGTCCGGCAACGATTCAGCAGATTGTGAAAATTGACATGCCGCACCCGCGCGACATCAGCTCGTCACGGTATTTGGAACTTCGCGATGGAATTCTGCAGCAG
>JBAUVJ010000527.1:0-4091 GCA_049583165.1 Candidatus Sulfotelmatobacter sp.
AGAAAGAGAAGAGGAGAGAATATAGTCCTACCGCTCGCAGAATTCTCACCAGTCCATTATCCCATTCCGAGGATCATTCTGGAATGAGGCTTGCGCCCCCGGAATGTCAAGCCGGGGGCATCGCCACAGCGACAATCTGTTGCGGTTAAGGAGTTGGTGCAGCTGTAGAACAAGTCCCGGTCAGCGACTGAGTCGGTGGAGTTGGCGGCGTCACCCAAGGCGGATTCGCAAAATCGAAGAACTCGTCCATGGTGGCGGGAGGGGTCGTTCCCGCTTGAGCGGTACTCCAGTAAGCGTCGCGAGCGGTGAGCGCCGGAACGTTGAAGCGCTCCTCGACAAAGTTGAGCCATACGGTGGTGTCGCGCACCACGTGGGAAACGAAGTTTTGTTTGGCAAAGGGCGAAATCACGATCACGGGCACGCGGTAACCTGTCGTGCCAAAGCTGCAGACGCCTGTCGACTGATCCGCGCCGTCGCAGGCATCGGTTGGCTGCAAGTCGATGGGGTACGTATCGGTCGTTGTCGGAACAGGAACAGGCTGTGGCTGAACGTGATCGTAAAATCCTCCCGGTTCGTCGTAAGTGAAGATCATCGCGGAATCAGGCCAACTGTTGCTGGCCATGAACGAATTGATCAATCCGGACGCAAAGGTCGCACCTTTCTGTATGTTTTCCGGATACTGGTCGATATCGGAAGGATGCTCATCCAGCCCGGCATCCGATGGAGGCTCAATAAATACCACTTGCGGGAAGGTGCTGTCATTTTGCAGATCCGTCGCAAATTGCGTGGTGGGAACAAAATTCTGATAGAGCGCCGGATTGGCTTGCACTTGCGATTCATAGGTAAACATATTCACGTAGGAAACATTGGCGAGGCACTGATTTTGCGTAGCTCCGGTGGCAGTGGCGCAGTTTGTGTACGGGGGGAACGGGTCGGATGAATTCGGGTCCACGTACACCCTCCAAGTAATTCCCGCGGTCGTCAGCGCCTGGAAAATGGTCGGGCTGGGAAGAGGCGCATCATCCAAGCTGTTGCTACCGGGAGGATAAGCATAGCCATCGGAGGTCGCCGCCAGGATGTACGCGCGGTTGAGTTGTGTACGGCTCAAGAGTGGGGCGAACCAGCGGTCTGAAGTGGCGAACTTGCTGGCCATGTAGTAGTAGTAATTCAAATCGGCGTCGGTAAAGTACCCCATGGTGCGATAGCCGTTGGGATCATTCTCGGGCATATTGTTGTTTGACTGCAGGGGATACTGCCGTGCATCGTCGGCGCCCGCTTTTACGAATCCGTTGCCCAGCCAATTGATAGTGTTTGGATAGTCGAAATCGATGTTCCAATCCCGGTGAGCCTCGTTCCAAAACGGGCTCAGCTCTTCCGTACACACGGATTGCATATGAAAGGACGGGACCAAGGGACTATTGCTGTCCACGATGCAGGTAGTGTTTTGCGCCGGCATAGTGCCCGAAGGCGGAATATAGGGAAACGCGGGATCGCAACCGGGAAGCTGGGGAACGGCGCATGAACTTACGCCGTTGGTGACGGTGCAATCTGCCGCTGGAGTGAACTGCGGCAAGCCATCGAATGGCTGATCCGGGATGCCGTTGTTAGCCCAGTATTGGCGCATATATCCGAAATAGTGATCGAACGAACGGTTCTCCTGGGCGAAGAAAATGATGTGGTTGATGCTCTGAATGCTGCCGGTTGCCGCGGTGAAAGTCGCAGTCACGTTCGTCGCCGCGCTCAACGAGAAACTGCATGCCGTGGTGCCGAGGCATGCGCCGCCCCACGCGCTGAAGTTGTAGTTGGTTCCCGGAGTTTCCATCAACGAGATCTGGGCACCCTGAGGCAAGTTCGCGGTGCAACCGGTAGTGGAAGCATTCGAACAACTGATTCCGGTCGGGCTGCTGGTGATGGTTCCATTACCGACGATGGACACGGTCAGTGCTTCGCTCGGAGGATTGAAAGTAGCGGTAACGCTGGTTCCTGTCGTGACGGTCACACTACAACTCACAGTACCCGTGCATGCTCCGGACCAGCCCGCAAAAGTGCCGCCCGTTTCCGGCGTTTCGCTAAGAGTAACCGGAGAGTTCGGCGCGAAGCTCGCAGTGCAGGTAGTTGGAGTGGCGGACGAACAGTTAATTCCCACAGGAGTGCTGGTGACGGTTCCCGTGCCGGTTCCCGCCAAGGCCACGGTCAGTCCCACACCCGTGTTGAAGGTGGCGGAAACGCTGGTAGCGGCAGTAATGGTTAGGCTGCAGGCGCTCATGCCCGAACAGCTGCCGCCCCAGCCGCCAAAGAAATAATTGGTGCCCGGAGTTTCAGTCAGGGTGACTTTGGTGCCCTGCGCAAAACTGGCGGTGCAGGTGGTAGGACAATTGATTCCCGCGGGGCTACTGGTTATGGTTCCCGCGCCGTTGGCCGGAGCCGTGACGGTTAATTGGAAGGTTGACGCGGTTTGCGTCCCCGTGCTCGATGGCGATCCGAGACCTGCGCAGCTAATCATCACCAGGGAGGATACTGCGCAAAATACTGTTAACCCGAACGAAGATCGATGCCCCACGGCGCGACTCCTTCAACAGACGCGATTTCGATGACAGTTCTTGCCGAAGAGGTTGTTTTTGGGCGGGGTTGGCGCGGCGGAGTGCATTGCGCCTAAAATCTAAAACGCTATGGCGAGCCTGTATCCGTGGTGAGACGCTTGGATGACATTCCGCGCGAGCCGGTTGTCGCCGCCAGCAAAGTTTTTGAAAGATGCCTCTGAAGAAGTCACGCGAGTTCGCGTAAAGTGCGATGGCTCATGCAACCAGCGGAGCGCTGGCGACGCCTGCGGTGCCAAATATTCGTCGGTAGCGTTCAATCTCGTCTGGCGGGCCGAGCGCCTTGGCGTAATTGTCGGAGAGCTTGACCGCGGGCTTGCCTTCCACATCGGAGACTTTGCAAATCAGGCTGACGGGATCAAACCCGCTGCCGCCATCCGGATCACAGCCCCGGAAATCATTGGTGAGAAGCGTGCCCCAACCGGCGCTGAAGCGGATGCGGCGGCGTGGCTTCCACTTTTGCTGATCCAGAAAATCGGTAGCGGCGCGGAAGTCTTCGGTTGTCGTTCCAGGCTGAAGCGTCCCACCAAAATAGGCATGCAGACCGAGTATTTCGTTAATATCCAGAGCGTCGGAAGCGATAATGAGTTTGTCTTGCGGCTCTCGACCCCGAGCTTTTAGCCACTCGATATATTCGTCGCCGGCCACATACGGATTCTTGCTGTCGATGCGCTGCCCGGTCCAATCTGCCGCCCACTCCGGCGCACCTTCGAGAAACTGGGTTGTGCCGAAGGTGTCAGGCAACATGATGCGCAGCGCGCCCTCGTAGGTGTTTTGCCACATTTCCAGAACTTGATATTGCGAAGCTTTCAAGGCGGCGTCATCGGGAGCCAGAGCCGCGAGAACCATGGGTATCTCGTGCGCGTTAGTGCCGATGGCCTCCAGGTCGTGCTTGTGGGCGAGAAAGGCGTTGGAAGTTCCGATAAAACCGCGGCCCAGATTTGAAGCCATCGCATTGACGACATATTCCTGCCACAAGAAGCTATGGCGGCGCCGAGTTCCGAAATCCGCAACGCTAAGGCCGGGAACTCCGCGGAGACGTTCGATCTTGTTCCACAATTTGGTCTTCGCCCGAGCATATAAGATGTCGAGACCAAACTCGCTCAGCCTTTTCAAGTTGGCCCTGGTTCTCAGCTCGTCGAAGATGGAGAGAGCATAGAGTTCCCACAAGGTCTTAGCCGTCCACAGGCCGTCGAAGGAGAGCTGAAACTGGCCATCTTTGATCGACAACGAATAATCCGAAAGCTCAAAATCTCGTTCCAGCCACTCCAGGAATGCTGGCTCAAAAATTCCACGACGGCCATAAAAAGTGTTGCCGGCCAGCCAAACCAGTTCGGATTTTCGGAATCGAAGCTTGCGAACATGCTCAATCTGTTGGGCGATATCGTGGATTGGAAACAAGTCAGCCAGACGTACGGTAGATGAGCGATTGAAAAGGGAAAAAGAGGCGTGGACCCTCGGGAAGTGCTTCCAGACAAACTGCAGCATCAACAG
>JBAUVJ010000528.1:0-4551 GCA_049583165.1 Candidatus Sulfotelmatobacter sp.
GCCCTGAGTGTCAGAGATACCTTGTAGGAGCTTCCCGACGGCTCCTCGTTTCGCTTCATCACCATATCGGCGGTCTTGGTTCCGCCACAGCCGACGGAGACCACTGCGGGAAGGAAGCAAGCCTGTGTTCCATCGTCCGCATTGCACTGTGCTTCGATTAGCACCATTTCATCAGCTGGTATGGCCAGCGAATAGTTGTCGGTTCGCCTGAGCGGTTGCCAGCACTCCTCCGTTCGTCCACAGAGAGAACTAGCGCGCGCGTCTACCTTCTCGGGTTGGGGTTTCATCGGGCTGCCATCGGCATTCAAAAAACAAAGATTGACAATCGCCGAGTTCACCGGAGTGAGCGCTTGCTTCGCCTGCTTATCGTTGTCCTGTTTCTTCTCAGCCATGAGTGCCTCCTTCGCCAGCAAGATTCCACATCGTGCGGCCAGTCAAGTCGTTCGCTCGCGAAATACTTCATCGGTCAGTGAACCGCGGGCAACAATTCTTTGTCCTGTATTCGTCACGGAGATCGAAGTTGTTCCGCTGTGCTCCACTAGCTCCTGCCAGCACACGGCGAGCGCTTTGCTGGTTTCCTCCAGCGGTTGGCGGCATTGCTCAATTCCCTGCTTTACCGCGCTCGACCAGGCGAGCCACGGTCGGCGCTCCTTGCCCAGCCTCGCCAACTCTCTCAGCTTCTCGTACGAAACAAGATCCGCAGCGAACTGCCGCTCGATGTGGTGAAAGCGTTCCTGGCAAGTCGTCAGCGTCCGCCGCGCCCGGTCCAGATCTACAGGATGACCGACCGCCTTTTTGCTATTCAGGGCCGCTTTGCGACCTTCGTGTAATGTTCCCATCATGTCGAGCACCACGGTTTCCACGCCGTCCGCCAGGGCTGATTCGTCATCGGGTGGTTTATCGCCCATCGTGACCTGCAGCGCGTTCAATGCGTCATGCAGATGATGAAGACAAACGGATAGCTCCCGAAATGTCGCTTCCAAGGCCACGACTATCTCCTCACCAGTTCGTGGTAAAAATTCTTTGTGATCACGCCCGGACGGGCCATGCGCCGGTTTAATGCGACCCGCGCGGCGCCAATCAAGAACCGCTCTGGAATGATTCCAGGATCCACGCCTGCCGCCATACGTTTCGCCGATTCTTCAATCATCGCCTGATCTTTTTTCTCGAAGCGGATCAGTTGTGCCAAGCTCCTGTTCCCCAGCGATGGATAAGGACGAAAGCACATAGCATCTACGGCCACCGCGCACGCCTTGGGAAATGTCGCCACTACTCTCTTTGGAATCGAGCCGGCCCGCGGGTTGGGATAGATTCGTGTCCACGCCCGCGCATATTGTTCCGCCTCTTTCTCGAAGCCCATGCGCCGCAACATCTCACTGCTGATAAGCAAGCGCAGGTACGGAGTTGGGTGTGGCCCCCTCGGGTTGAATCCAAACACCGCTTCCGGCGCTCGCCCGATCACGTCCATCAACGAACCCAGAACCTCCGGCCCGCCAAGCAGCAGCGCGCTCATGTCGGCGAACATCTCGCGGTTCCAGCGCACCCACACCGAGGAGACAGAACGTCCCATGTTCGCCTTCAGCAATTGCAGCCCAACCTGGCGCGGTATGTCCTTGTTCAATCCAAGATCGTTTTGCAGATTGTGACTGACCTCGTGCATTACCGCGCCCAGCGTCCAGGGATTCACTAAACGGTGATAGGGCAACTGCACCAGGGGGAACGGATTCATCTGCTTGCCCAATCTCCGCATGCGCATGCCGCGCCGGATGGTGGCTGGCGCAAATCCGGTCTTCATGTAACAAAATGGCGGCGGCGCCGGCACCGACCTCGCAACACCCAGTCCGGTATAAGCGGCCTGGTAACAATCCATCGCGATCCGATCGCAACTCAACAGCCAGTCCCCGTATTTCCCCTGGCGCTGGCCGAAGAGCTCGAAGTAGAAATCCCATATCTTTTCGATACCCTGCACCCAGCGATGGGCTCTGTCCTTGCTCGCCACCACATGCTGCAACCTCGGCGAGGTTGGTTTTTTGCTGGCCGCGCCAATCGAGTCGTGAACTTTCTCCGACATCTTCAGCAAACGACTGCGCAGCTTCGTGATGAGTTGGTTGACCACTTGAATGTGACCTTCCGAAGGCGCCGATGCTCCGGTGCCGAACTCCTCCCGTTTGAAGGGGCGGAGCGCCGCTGCGTGGCGCGTTACGTTAATCGATTGCGCCCGCAGCCAAGGCAACAATACAGGGGCGGCTCCGGCAATCTTCTTGAGCCGTTTGCGCGGAGGCCGCTTCACCCGCATTGTTGCTTCCGGCAGTGTTTCAGGCAGCGTCGCCATGGTCTCTTACCTTCAGGATCGTCCGTTCTGTTTCCTCACCGCCCGCAGCATCCGCAGCAGCAACCGCCGTGTCCGCCTGCGGCCCGTCCGCCAGCTGTCCTTCCATAACGCAGAGGACGGCCGCCGACTGCCCGCGCAGCCAAGCCCGGCCGATACACTCCCGAACCCATGCGCGGCGCTGCTCCACCGCGATATCCCCATCCTCGACCGCGGTAGCTGCCATGGCGCATGTGTGGATGGGTGATGCCGCGTCCCGTGCGCCCATGAAGCTTGCGCTCCAGATGGTTGTGGCGGCGGAGCGCCTGCGTACGTTGCTGCGGAGATCCCAGCACCCGGCGCGTCTGCTTCGCCAGAGTACGCACCGCGGTTCGTGGCGTGATGTGCCCTCCACGCGCCGCCGTGTGGGCAAGCTTCCCCACGGTGCGCCGGGCGATGCCAGGCACCACTTTAAGCAAATGCCGCGTCTGGGGATGCCGATGAAGTGCTTTCGCAACTGTCCCGATTCCCCGCGTCAACTTAGGCGTGGCTCTGGTCAGGATTCTGGCAATCTTCGGAAGCGCGCGCTTCGCCATCGGGGCGACCGCTTTAGCCACCACCGGCAGAAGCTTACTGGCGGCCATCCCGATCAACGGCAGGAAGTGCTCCGCGGCCTCATCTTCACTCTCGGATTCGGCCGCGAGTTCGCCCAGATGTTCCATCACAGCGTCTGGATAGATCTTGCGGATGGGACTGATCTCGTCCTCGTATTCATCCTCGAGTTCGCCCTCGCCTTCCCCGAGGATGCTTCCCATGAAGTCTTCGCCCTCGCCTTCTCCGAGGATGTCGCCGAGAAAGTCTTCACCCTCTCCGAGGATGCCACCGAGAAAGTCTTCCCCTTTTCCGAGCAACCCTCCGAGAAAATCCTCGCCTTCCAGTTCATCTTCCGACTCATCTTCAAGTTCCGATTCGAATTCGTCCTCGAGTTCGGCTTCCAATTCACTTTCGTACGCCATGATGAATCCTCCTGCGAAAAGTGGTCGAAATTACGGGCCGCAGACGGGCCGATACGATCAGCGGAAAGCGTTGCGACGGCGGCGCGCCGCAAAGCGGCGGTGCAGACGTCGCGGCCTCCGGTAGGCGCGGCTGACTTTCCGGTTGCGACGGATCGCGGTAGCGGCAGCGCGGGGATTGCCGAGCACACGCCGAATCTGTCTGGCGGCCGTGCGTCCCGCTCTCCGGCGAGTAATCTTCTTTCCTTTGGCCGCCTGCCGCTTCAGGCTCTTGACCGTGCGCCGCATGATGGTCGGCACTGCACGAACTCCCGCCCGCGTACTGCGCCGGCGGCGGAGAATGCGGGTGAGAATCGCCGTGCCCCGAGTGAGATGGGGCAGGATGCGCCGCAGAGCTCTGCGGTCGCGGGGTGGAATCACAGTAGCGGCTGCGGCCCCGGCCATGGCTTCGGCTTCTCCTTCATGCGCCTCGGTGCTGGCAGCTTCCGCCATCATTTCGGCGACTGCCTCGTTGTGCGTCAGTCCATGACCGGCAATCTCATTGGCTGTTTCGGACTCGGCTTCGTCCTCGTACTCGTCCTCTGCTTCGTCTTCAAATTCGCCTTCGCCCAGAGCGCCAGCAGCCATCGATCCGAGTTTGCCGCCGATCGGACCGCCGATGGCTGTGCCCACAATCGGCGCCGCCACTTTGGCGACTTTCTTGAGAATGGGAAGCGCCTTCTTCAGAAAGCCCCCGAAGAACTGTTCGCTTTCATCTTCGGATTCATCCTCGCCCTCAAAGAGACCGCCGAGAAAATCTTCGCTTTCCCCAAGCAGGCCGCCGAGAAAATCCTCGCCCTCGAGTTCGTCTTCGCCTTCGAGTTCGTCCTCAGATTCGTCCTCCGCTTCGAATTCGTCTTCGCCTTCGCCAAGCAGGCCACCGGCGATTTTGCCAAGGCCGCCGAGAAAGTCTTCACCTTCTCCCTCATCCTCGCTTTCGAGTTCACCCTCGAATTCGTCCTCGAGTTCCAGTTCCAGTTCGCTCTCTTGGTCCGCCATTGTCCTGACCTCCTTCCGGTTGATGACGACGCAAGCGACATTAGACCCGGGCCACAAGAACGTCTAGTCACATCTTGTGGCGACCCGCTTTGAGTTCGCTGGAATTGGTTTCGCTTAAATGAGTGACGGAAGGAGGAAACTTATTTCACTGCTTGGGAAATGGACGAGGAAAGCTTTGACGGGAGTCGTTTT
>JBAUVJ010000529.1:0-8023 GCA_049583165.1 Candidatus Sulfotelmatobacter sp.
TACGATGCCTTGGAAGCGAAGCTGGAGCGGCGATTCCACAATGGCCTCAACGTGCTGGTCTCCTATACCTGGTCCAAGACCCTAACCGACGCGGACAGCATTCAACCGTACTACAGCACTCTGCAAAGCCAGGGAGGAACGCAAAATCCTTACGACCTCAGGGCGGAAAAAGCTGTGAGCAACCAGGATGTTCCCAGCAACTTCGTCGCGAGTTACATCTACGAATTGCCGATTGGCCACGGCAAGCCCTTCCTAAACGGTGTCCCCAGGCCCGTGAACGCGGTCATCGGGGGCTGGCGGGTCAGCGGTGTGAATCGCTACCTGAGCGGCCAACCGATCAGCTTCTTTGGAGCCAATGGCATTCCCGGCTTCGACAACGGCATTCGCCCCAACCGGGTGGCGGGACAGCCGGTACACAACTCCGGCCCGTTCAACCCCTTTACCTTCCTCAACTCCGGTACAGCCGGCTACAATCACAGTTCGGGCGCATGCACCACCGGCTACTGGAACTGTAGCGCTTTTGCGGACCCCAACCCCAATCCCGGTGTCGATGTTCCCTACGTATTCGGTAATATGCCGCGTAACTCAGCGGACATACGTTCTTTCCCCTTCTATGATGAGGATCTCAGCATTGCCAAAACCTTCGCCATCACGGAACGGGTGAAGGCGGAGTTTCGCGGGGAGTTGTTCAACGCATTCAACCGGCACGTGTTCAACAAACCCGATTCAGGGGTTCAGGACACGAGCTTCGGCCAGGTGGGTAGCACTCTTCTTGGCCCAAGGAACGGCCAGTTCGTTCTCCGATTCAGCTTCTAAGTGAGGTGTCGGAAAAAGCGCATTCGTCCGGCAGGCTGAATCTGGCCTGCCGGCGATTCAGAAGGAATCTGCGAAGCCCGTTCGAGGTTGCGACATGCCTCCCGTCTTTCGAATTTGCGCACAACCGGCCACAGCTGCATGCATCGCATGTATACGGCACCGTCTAGCCTCTTTTCGCGGGGGAGTATCCTAGTGGCTGTGTTTCGCCTGCTCGGTCGCCCTCTGACAATCACCCTGATTCTGGTGTGGTATCAGCTTGCCCTTGCGCGGGGTCAAGCCGACGATGCGAAGTCCCTATTCGAACAAGGAACGAGCGCTATGCGAAGGAGTGATGCCGCCGAGGCTGCGGACGACTTTCGGCAGTTTCTCCGGCTACATCCGGGCTCAGCGGAAGGGTATTTCAATCTTGGGTTGGCCCTGGAATCCGCCGGCCAACTTGACCCAGCACTCAGCGCGCTTCGCAAAGCCGCATCTTTGCAGCCCGGAATGCGCGGCGTCCGTCTCTTCACGGGGATCGTCGAGTACAAGCTGAACCGGTTCTCCGAGGCGCAGGACGAACTGGCGCGCGAAACCCGACTTGAACCGAAGAACTCCGTAGCCTGGATGTGGCTTGGTGTGGTGGAACTCGCTCAGAACCACGCGGAATCTGCCGCGGCAGCCTTGGACAAAGCCTCCGCGCTCGACTCAGGTAATCTCGACATTCTTTACCATCGAGGCCGAGCTCATCTGCTGATTTCGAAGCAGAGTTATGCGGCGATGTTCAAGCTGAGCCCTGACTCCTGGCGCGTTCACGAAGTGCTGGGGCAAGCGGACGCCGAGGCATTCCGGCCTGATGACGCGATTGGCGAATTCCGCCTCGCCATTCGTGAGGCACCCCATCAGCCAGGGTTGAATGAAGAACTGGGCGATGCCTGCTGGGCGGCTGGCAAATTGGATGAAGCCGACGCAGCTTACGCAGAAGAAATCAAGAACGATGCCTCCGACGCCGTGGCGCAATACAAACTGGGTAGCTTGCGGGTGACTCGCAACAACGCGGCCGACGGAATTCCACTCCTTGAGCGGGCGCTGACTCTGGATCCGACAATTAGCGATGTGCATTACTACCTGGGGAAGGGCTATGGGGCGTTGGGCAAAGACGATTTGGCCCTCGAACACTTTCGTCTGGCCACGAATCCACAGGGCAGCGAAGAACTCAGGATCATGGCGTGGTATCAGATCGCCATTCGGTGCCGCAATCTTCATCGCAGCCAGGAAGCGGCCGAGGCGCTCGTTACCTTTCGGAAGATGAAGACAGAACGGGATCAGCGCCAGGCGAGCAAATTTCAGGAGCAGGGACACAGGCGCGATCAATTGCCGCGAGAAGAAGCAATTCCAGCAACGGCCGATCTTCCTTAGCTCCGAAGTTGAGTATTGAAGTTGAGTATCCGGTATTTGTGGTATTTCATCGGCGAGTATGCGAGGGAGCGCATGAAAAAAATCGGAATTGTATCCTGGCTGGCCTTCTTTCTAATTACGGTTCTTGCTCTCGGACAGAACGCGCCCGAGGCTAGTCCTCATGTAATAAGCGTTTCAGGAGATGTTGAGTACACCCATGATCCCTCCATCGCCAAAGACGGAGACACATGGTATTTATTTTCGACTGGAAATGGACCGAATCGAAAGGGCGAACTCCCAATCCGCTGTTCGCAGGACCTCCACCATTGGACACTCTGTGGCTCTGTGTTCGATCAGATTCCGCAATGGATCAAAGAAGAGAGCCCGGAAACCAAAGAACTCTGGGCCCCTGACATCTCGTATTTTGACGGTGAGTATCATCTTTACTATGCGTTCTCGGCGTTTGGAAAAAATACTTCCGGCATCGCGCTCCTAACCAACAAAACGTTGAACCCGAAGAGCACTGATTTCCGCTGGGTCGACCGCGGCCTCGTGTTGCGCTCTCGCCTGGAGGATGACTTCAACGCGATCGATCCCAACATCGTATTGGACGACCGAGGCGAGCCGTGGCTCTCTTTCGGGAGTTTCTGGACGGGCATCAAGATGCGGAAGATCGATCGGAAGACCGGCTTGCCATCTTCGGCAGACACGAAGCTCTATTCGTTGGCCAAGCGCAGGCGCCCTCAGAATCCACCGCCGGACCCGCCGGGGTTGCCTGGCGACTGGCAGGCTATCGAAGCACCGTTTATCGTGCACCACGGCGACTACTATTACCTGTTTACTTCCTTCGACCTGTGCTGTCGCGGCACGAAGAGCACCTACAAGACCATGGTAGGCCGGTCACACAACGTCACCGGCCCTTATGTCGATGCGGACGGAACGGGAATGCTCGACGGTGGCGGCACGCCGTTGTTGGTTGGGAACCATCGCTGGTTCGGACCGGGAGGCGAATCAATTCTCCAACAGAAAGACGGAGACATTATCGTTTTTCACGCCTACGACAACACCAGCGGTCATGCCTATTTGCAGATTTCGAGCATCGTGTGGGTCAACGACTGGCCTAAAGCGGCCATCGACTGGGGCAACCTGGCAAACGAATAACCTTCGACGGAGGTCGATTGATCGAATCTGCCAGGAGATTGGCAATGTCCTGGGTTTTTCCTAGCGGATGATCCGGTGCATCGGAAGAGAGGACGGATGCTACGCGAGGTCGACTAACGCCCCGACTTACATTGCTTTCTGCACCTCCGAAGTCGTCGCGGGGTCATGAAAAACGCAGATATTCATGCGTCATTGCGTCAGCCCGGCCCGTGCCCGAGAACCAAGCCGAGACGGTCCGCGGCTATGCCGCTGTCCGAGCTGCTGTGGCCGAGAAGAAAAAGCGGGAGACACTGACCCTCAGCGCAGCCGCTCCGCATGACCGCGTGAAGTCGATGCCGCGGAGGGACCAATGAATAACCAGACATTAACCAGACACTGGCCAACGTGGCATACCGGCTAAGTACTTAAAAACTATGGTGAGCGCGGCAGGATTCGAACCTGCGACCCATGCCTTAAAAGGGCATTGCTCTACCAACTGAGCTACGCGCCCATCCGATTGAAATAGTTTACCATTGGCCGTGCAGCAAGACCTTCGATGATTCTGACTACGGATGATTCGCGTTCGGATAGTTCTCGCGACCATAGATGAAGCGCAAGCAAAACTCTGAAAGAGTAGGATGGCTGCTGCGCCGGGAGACGGGGACGTGAAAAGAGAAGTGGCGCCGGTCTGGATGCGAATCGCATGACCCAAGTTCAGGCAGACGGACACATCATCGGCGTGGATATCGGCGGCACCAAAGTGGCCGCTGGCCTGGTCAATGCATCCGGCGAGATCAGCTGCCAAACCCGAACTCCCATGGTTGCCAATGATGCTACCGCCGGTCTGGCAGCCGTGGTCACGGCGATCAATTCCGTGCGAGATGCCGCCAACGCTCACTCTGCCGGCCTGATTTCTGGCATTGGCATCTGTGCTCCCGGCCCGCTCGATCCCTGCACCGGCACCGTTATCAATCCTCCAAACCTTCCGGGCTGGCGCAACTTCCCGCTGGCCGCCGAAATATCGAAGACTTACAGCTTGCCGGTTCGCGTGGACAACGACGGCAACGCGGCCGCATTGGCGGAAGCGTTGTGGGGAGCCGGCCGCGGCTTCCGCAATGTTTTCTGCGCCACCATCGGCACCGGAATCGGAACCGGCATTGTGTTTGACGGTCATATTTATCACGGTCGAACCGGTGCCGCCGCGGAGGGCGGTCACAACACCATCGACTATCACGGACCGCGCTGCGGATGCGGCAAGCTTGGCTGTATCGAAGTTTTAGCAGCAGGTCCCGCGATTGCGCGCCGGACTTCCGAAAAGATAACGAAGGAAGGCCGCGCCTCCTTGATCATGGAGCTAGCCGGCGGACGTCCTGATCGCATCACCAGCGAGATGGTTGGCAAGGCTTACGCCGCAGGGGATTCGCTGGCTAGAGAAGTTTTACAGGAGACTGCGCTGCTCCTGACCGTGTGGCTGGGAAATATTATAGATTTGCTCGAACCCGACGTGATGATCATCGGCGGTGGCGCCGGCACCATGCTACAACCATTCTTCTCAGAAATTCGAGAGCGCCTGCCCGAGTGGTGCATAAATTCGCATTGTCAAGAAATCCCGCTTCTGCCCGCGCACTACGGTGCGGATGCCGGCATTGCTGGCGGCGCAGCACTCTGCCGGTAAATAGCCGACACCGACATCACGCATTGTCATCGTGAGCGCCGGGTCGAACGATACCTTACCCCTCTACGCAACCAAAAACCGTACAAGGCATTCCTACAAACTCCTCACGCCCGCGCTTTGTCGATCAGTTCCTTCCAAACTCCCTGCGATTTGAGAATCAGTTCAATCGCCTCGCGTACCGCACCCCGCCCGGCGATCGCCTTCGTCGTATAGTGCGCAGCCTGTTTCACTTCGGGCACCGCATCGCCCACGGCAACAGCCAGCCCCACGCGGCGCAATAAAGGAATATCCGGCAGGTCGTCGCCGATATAAGCCACGGCAGAATCGGACACGTCCGCTTTCGCCAGAATTTCTTCATAGGCCGGCATCTTCAACGGCTGCTTCATATAAATAAATTCCATCTTCATCTCGTGGGCCCGGCGAAGTAGCGCCGCGCTTTCGCGGCCGGTAATGCATCCCGTTCTCAGCCCCGCAGTATGCGCGAGGGTTAGCCCCTGCCCATCGTGCGCATCAAAGGTTTTGATTTCGAGGGCCGTGCCATCGGTTTGCGAAAGCAGAGTAACGCTGCCGTCCGTCATCGTGCCGTCCACATCCATCAGGAGCACTTTGATTTGCGCGGCACGTTTCTTGAGTGCGGGAGCTATTTTGAGAAGGGAAGCCAAAGACACCTCGAACAAAGAGAGATTAAGGAAGTACGAGTCAAAGGCAAAATCGACTCGCGCGGCCGGCACAACCGGAGCAATTTAAATTTGCAGCGGCTGACCCTCAGTCCACGCCGCCAAACTGTTTCAGATCCTCCGGGCCATCCTTTACTGCCACGGCCTCTTTTCCCTGAACCATTTCGCGAACGCTCTCCACAATATCCGGATTGGCCAGCGTCGTTATATCACCCGTAGCCATATTGTTGGAGATCGCGGCCAGAACCCGGCGCATCAGTTTACCCGAGCGCGTCTTCGGCATATCGGGAACGATGTGCACTTTCTTCGGGCGAGCGATCTTGCCAATGATGGTTTCGATCGTCTTCGTTACTTTGTCTTTAATTTCCTGGCTCGGCTTGATCCCCGGAACCAGCGAAACATAAACCTCGGGTACTCGACCTTTGATGTCATCCACCACGGGCACCACCGCGGCTTCAGCAATCTCAGGTAACGTCAGGCACGCCGACTCGATTTCTTTCGTGCCCAAGCGGTGACCCGCAACATTGATAACATCATCCACTCGCCCGAGAATGCGCAGATAGCCGTCGGCTGCCAGCATCGCGCCATCCGCCGCAAAATACGGCCAGTCATGCCAAGCCTTGCTTTTGGAATCCTTGCAATACTTTCGGTAGTACTGTTCCACGAATCGATCGCGATCACCCCAAATTGTTTGCATGATTCCCGGCCACGGATTGCGAATGCAAATATTTCCCGCCTTCCCCGATCCCGCCGTTACCTCCGCGTTGTTCTCGTCAAAAATCGTGGGATAAATTCCCGGCGCGCCCGGCCCCGCGCTTCCCGGCTTCATCGGATCGATGGCCGGCTTGGTGGTAGAGAGAAACCCACCGGTCTCCGTTTGCCACCATGTATCCACAATCACCGCCTCGCCTTTGCCCACCGTCTCGTAGTACCAACGCCAAACTTCAGGCTCGATCGGTTCTCCCACGGTCGTCATGTGCTTGAAGTGATAGTTATATTTCGTGGGCTCATGCGGGCCAGCCTTGCGCAGCATGCGAATCGCCGTTGGCGAAGTATGAAAAATATTCACGTCGAGGCGCTCCGCAATCCGCCACGCTCTTCCCGCATCGGGGAAGGTCGGTACTCCTTCATAAATCACACTGGTGGCCGCAAGAGATAACGGCCCATAAACAATATAGGAGTGCCCCGTGATCCATCCGATGTCCGCCATGCACCAATAAACGTCGGTCGGATGAATATCTTGAAGATATTTTGAAGTCCCGGTCACATAGGCGAGATATCCGCCAGTGCGGTGCTGGCATCCCTTGGGCTTTCCCGTGCTGCCGCTCGTGTACATCAAAAACAGCGGAGCTTCCGCATCCATGGAAACCGTTGCGACAATTCGTCCGGAGAATTTCAAAAGCTCTTCATCCACAAAGTAATCGCGTCCGTCCACCATCGGAGCAGTCGAACCATACTGCCCGCGATGCCGCCTCCAAACCAGAACCTTGTCAACCGCTTGGCCATCCTGTTTCGCCACATCGAGTGCAATCTGTGCGCTGGCCTTATGGTCGAGCAGTTTGCCCGAGCGATAATAACTATCGGCGGTAATCAACACTCGACTGCCTGAATCCGCAATGCGCTTCCCGCAAGCCTCTCCACTGAATCCGCCGAACACGACCGAGTGGATCACTCCCAGCCTGGCGCATGCCAGCATTGTGATAGGCAACTCAGGGATCATGGGCATGTGAATGGTTACGCGATCTCCGGCCTTTAGCCCGGCAAAATCGCGCAGAAGCGCAGCCAACTCATTCACCCGAACGTATAACTCCTGGTATGTCACTGCGACCGTCGGCTCATCCTCCGGTTCAGGCACAAAAATCAAAGCAGCTTTATTTTTGTGTTTCTCGATATGCCGGTCCACGCAGTTGTAACAGGCGTTGAGCTTTCCTCCCACAAACCATTTCCAGAAAGGTGGATCGTCGGTATCAAGCGTGGTGTGCCAATATTTGTCCCAGCTCAACATGTCGGCATATTCGCGAAAGCATTCTGGAAAATTCTTTTCGCCGAAGCGCTCGTTCACCGCGGGATCGGAGAGGTTCGCTTGTCCAATAAATTTCGCCGAGGGATAGAAATATTCTTCCTCGCGCCAGTGCACCGCGATCTGGGCTTCGCTGGTCTCCACCGCTGCCTTGCTTTTCTCTCGACTATCAGCCATCTCTTTCGCCTCTCGCCGCAGAGATGAACATGCTCATCCCTCGACGTAAAAAAGTTAGGATATCTGCGGAACCTGCCAGACTCGAACCCGCAATTTTACTGCTTTGACGCCTCGGCGTCACGCCACAGCAACTCTCGGTAGTGG
>JBAUVJ010000530.1:0-3113 GCA_049583165.1 Candidatus Sulfotelmatobacter sp.
ACATTGCTGAAAAATTTGCGCAGATTACCGAATACTGGAAGCCTTATGTCGGGGCCGAGCTTAACGGGCAGATGGTGAAGTTCGACAAGCTGAAGGGAGAGTTCGTGTTTCATCATCATGAAAATGAAGATGAAATGTTTCTGGTGGTGAAGGGACGATTCCGCATGGAGTTCCGCGACCGGCATGAGTGGATTGAGGAAGGCGAATTTATTGTGGTGCCGCGCGGGGTGGAGCATAAACCCGTGGCCGATGAAGAGTGCTGGATTTTGTTGTTTGAGCCGGGGTCCACGCTTAATACTGGTAACGTGGTTAACGAGCGGACGCTGGCGGAGCTGGAGAGGGTGTAGGGAGCGGGCTGCGCATCTGGTGGACGCAGTTTTATAAGGGAGCGAGCCAAACACGCGATTATTGCGTCGCAAAAGGCGCGACGCTTTGCGCGGCTCGCCCAGATCCTTCGCTGCGCAAAGAAGCGCGCTCAGGATGACAAAGCAAACTAATGAAGATCATTCAATTCTTTCTGCTCCTTGCCATGGCGACTGCCGCTGTGGCGCAATCGGAAACTGACTACGAAATTTATGCGATCCGCTATGCGACCTTGCCTGGGTTCCCGGTGGCAGAGTTGGTGGCGGGGGCGGAGCCGGGGCGCAAGCTGGACATCGCGATGATGATCTGGCTGGTGCGGGGAAATGGGCGGAATATTCTGGTGGATTCCGGGTTTTATCACGAGCGCTTTTTCAAAGACTGGCAGGTAAAAGACTTCACCAAGCCTTCGGATACGTTGAGCCGGGTTGGCCTGAAGCCGGAGGACATCACCGATGTGATCATTACGCACATGCACTGGGATCATGCCGACGGCATGGATTTGTTTCCGAATGCGCGCATATGGATTCAGAAAGATGAACTGGAATATTACGCGGGTGAGGCGTGGCAGTCGAAGGAGACGCACGGAGGGATTGATGAGGCGGACGTGCTGACGCTAGTGAAATTGAATATGCAGGGGCGGGTGGGGATGGTGGCGGGCGACGCGCAGCAGATTATTCCTGGAGTGACTTGTTACACGGGCGGCAAGCATACGTATCAATCTCAGTATGTGGGGGTGCAGACGGCGGCGGGAACCGTGGTGCTGGCCAGCGACAATATGTATTTGTATGAGAACCTGGAACTGCATAAGCCGATTGCGGCGACGCTCGATGCGTCATCCAATTTGCGAGCGCAGGATCGTATGAAGCAAATTGCGGCGCGGCCGGGGCTGATTGTTCCGGGGCATGATCCGAAGGTTTTTGAGAAGTTTGCCAATCCTGTGCCGGGAGTGGCTAAGATTCAGTGAGCTGAAAGACGAGGTAGGGTCGGATTGATAAGGAAGCGGGCCAAACGCGCTGTTATTGCGTCGCAAAAAACGCGACGCTTCGTGCGACCCGCCCGGGTCCTTCACGCGCAAAATACGCGCGCTCAGGATGACAAGGCTTGTTGGGCATGTAGAATAAAATTATGGATTTGACGGTTTACTCTTCAGCCTGGTGCCCTGATTGCCGCGAGGCCAAGCGCTTTTTAGCCAAGCACAATATTCCCTACAAAGAAGTTGATGTCGAGGCAACGCCGGGCGCGATCGATGAAATCGTCAAGCGTACCGGCAAACGTGCCATCCCCCAATTTGTGATCGATGGCGAATGGGTGCAGCCATATGTGGCGGGGCAAGGCTTTCTGTACGACCAGATGGCCAAACGCCTGGGAATTAGTACGCCTTAAGCTCGAGTTCCGGGCCAAAGTTCTGGCTCCCGCGGGAGTCGACTGGCCATTTAGTAACCCGCTATTTTAGTAATAGGCCATTTGTAATACCTCTTCGATATCCCTCGTACATTGTCTTCCGTACCGTGGAAAAGCCTTGCCAGACGGGGCAAGATAGCCGTTCCCCGGCTTTCGGCTGCGCAGCGTTCTCCCCCTGGCGCAAAGACCAAAGAACGGGCGGTACTCCAAAAAATCATGTCCGAACCGGAAGTTCCGCAGGGGTCCAACGAAGTAAGCGAAGTTAGCGAGCACTGGCAGCAGACCGTGCAAGGGGTACTTGGGATCGCGCTGCTGATCGGGGCCGGGGCCATGCTGCACTACTACTCGCCGTTTACGGCGCAGACGGCGCCGCCGGATGACTTGCAGAAGCAGGTTCATTCGCTGACGCAGCAGGTGGCAGAGCTTGAGAAAGAGCAGGCGATGCCGGCGTTGGTGCTCAACCGCTATCGGAATTCCATCGGCTATATCTACGGCGTGTATCAGGTAGGGTTTCCCAACCAGACGGCGGCGATTCGGGCGCGGGTTTCGGGAACTGGGTTTCTGGTGGGGGATGGGCTACTGGCGACCAATCGGCACGTGGCGGAGCCGTGGTTTGGCGACAGCGAGGCGGAAGAACTGATGCATCGCGGCGCGGCGGCTACGCTGGAGAGTTTGGTGGTGTTCTTTCCCGGCTCAGCGACGCCGGTCAACTTGATTCCGGGTGCGGTTTCTCCCACGGGCGATCTGGCGGTGTTGAAAGTCGAAAATAAAAATTTGGTGCGCGGACTTGCGGTGCTGCCGCTGGCGCGGGGAAATGCGTTGCCGGGAGAGCTGGTGACTGTGATCGGATATCCCATGGGGATTGCCGGAATGGTGGCGAAATCTCCGAGCGGGATTTATCAGCGGCTGGCATACCGGCACAATGACATTACGGCGGCGAGTGAACTGGCGGCGCTTTCGCTAATTCGCCCTTCGACCACCTGCGGGCATTTAGGTGATGTGGTGGGAGACAAGCTGATCTATGACGCGCCTACGGCGCATGGCGGGAGTGGTGGTCCGGTGTTTAATGCGAATGCGGAAGTGATCGGAGTGAACTCGGCTTATATCGATGGATTTTCTGGAGGAACGCTGGGATTTTCGGCGGAGGCATTGCGGCCGCTGGTGGTGGAGGCTGAGAAGAGGTAGTACCGCAGCGGCTAAAGCCGCTTGTCTGATAAGGGCTCTTTTCGCAGCGCTGAAAGCGCTGCGCCACCCAAAGGCTGAGCGAAGAAAAAACAAGAAAAAGCAGCACAGAAAAAGCAGCGCAGAAAAACCAGAAGATAAAAAAGAAAATAAAGAAACAGCCGGGA
>JBAUVJ010000531.1:0-12210 GCA_049583165.1 Candidatus Sulfotelmatobacter sp.
GCTCACGGTCGGCAAAATCTTCAAATTCTCAAGACTCTGCTTGGAACTTGGCAGACTGGACGCTAAATGGACACTACGCTCGAGCTCAGGCCAACAGACGACGCGGAAATTTTCGAAGAAATGAGCGCCCGAATTCGTTCGTGAGTTTTGCATCGTCATCGGATCTCATCACAAGGCAAGTATCGAAATATAGAGACGGGTCCGATAGAGGCTTTATCACAACCCCATCGCTTCGTAACCGAGGGTCCGAAGGGCATTCACGGGAAAGGCTTCCTGCTCTGCCTTAAGCTCTTGGAGGCTAACCACGTCCGGTTCAGCTTTCGCTAACCAAGCTAAGAAGTTGTCGAGCCGCTTATGGATATTGTTGATGTTGAAAGTGGCGACTCTCACCAAGTTCCTCTATCCCTGTGCATTCTGGGTGTCCCCAAAAGGAACAAACGAGTTCGGTTGTTCGTGCTCGCATTATTGTATCGGTGAAAAGAAATGAAAAAACCAGAACAAAACGCTAACCTAGTCCAATTGGAAGGACAAGGACGACGAAATGCGCAAAGGCTTCACCAGAAAACCACAACCGGACGAGCCCGCGACGCCAGTCAAGAACTACATCACCCGGAGCGGGCTCGAGCGCCTCAAAGATGAGCACCGGTTTCTGCTCAGCCGGGAACGCCCGGCCGTGACCGAGGTGGTGGCGTGGGCCGCCAGCAATGGCGATCGCAGTGACAACGCTGACTATCGGTACGGCAAGCGGCGGCTGCGGCAGATCGATGGGCGGATTCGCTTTCTCACCAAGCGAATCGAAGCCGCGGAAGTGGTGGACCCGGAGGCTCCGAGAGCGGGGCAGGCGGCGACGAGGGCATTCTTCGGAGCGACTGTGCGCTATGCCAATGCCGCGGGAGTATCGCGAGTGGTGAGTATCGTAGGCACCGACGAGATCGATCTCAACCGCAACCACATCAGTTGGGTGTCACCTCTGGCGCGTGCGTTGATGAAGTCGGCAGCGGGTGACAGCGTAGTCCTTCAAGTGCCGGGCGGTACAGAAAACCTGACCGTGCTGGAAGTGCGTTACGAGCACATTGCTGTGGAACCATTCCGTGAACCATCTGGATCCGAGGCCTCGGCAAAGGGACTTCCTCGCCGACGCTAATTCACCTGACGAAGGTTAGCGAGGCGCCACGGGGAAAGGTGCGCCGGGTTATTCCAGGTTATTTCTCCGAGGTTATTTCCAAGTTATTTCTGTCCGAGGCAGTACCATTTACCGACGAACATAGCCCAAGCCAAACCGCATAGGTTTAACGTCAGCAGAGGCGTAACGAAAGCGGCCGCTGCTCCCCCCAGCGACCACACCGAAACAACGGTTGTAAGTATGTAGATGATAAAGCTGTCACAAAAAGCTAGAGTGGCTATCGACCGCCGCGTCCCCGCTCTCACCCTCCACACGGACCGGACGAAGGCGAGTGACCACAGCGAACTCGCGGTAACGAAAAAGAAGTTCATGAATGCCATCAACGGCCACTCCTGTTTCGCGCGAATCAAGGGGAGCAGGAACCACTGGCTAAGACGGTACTGGACCACCCACCCAAGCAGATACGCCCAATAGAAGCTCTGGTATTGCCGCAAAGGATCAGTAGAAACGCCTTCGGCGCCCGCGTGGATTGTAAACGAAGTCCCCCCGCTGTGACGCCGACCCAAAGCGTAGCAAATCCGCTCATGCGGATGAAGTACTTGACGCTGTCCGACAAGAAGTCCACATTGTAAGGGCTCACGGGCCGCCCCAGATCGAAGAGATCGGTGCACAACCCGTGAAGCGCGGCGTATCTGCTGAGTCCATGCCACCACACAACTGGAATTGCACCCCCAGGAAACTCGGGGACAGACGGGACGTACCCCGATTCATTTCTCCGGAAAACAGGAAACGCCCCGTCTGTCCCCGGGTTTTGTTTCAGGCCTTAGGCGCACAAGCGGGCGTTCGGCGGCACTGATTGGCCAAACTTCTCAGAAACGGACGAACATGACCTGTGTGTGGTTCGTTGAAACGATGCAGGAGTGGCTGTAGAATTCTGTTTTTTAAGCACCCAGGACACAAGATACTGAAATGTAACTTTTCGGGTGTACCGTCTCCGCCAAGGCCCGCCGACCGAGCCTTATGATACCCATCGCCATGATGCTTCTCGCCGTAGCCCCGCTCAATGCACAAAGCGACCCCGCTGACCTCGGCGACATTGTGCAGCGCGCTTACATCTACGCCTATCCCCTTGTCCTCCTTGAGGCGACACGTGGCGCGATGCCTGTCAATCGTTTCACTCACGTACCACAGTTCCCGCGTCCCGACTCGCGGCAGGTTATCCGCCCCAATGCCGACACGCTTTACTCCACAGCTTGGCTTGATTTGTCCAAAGAGCCCATCCTCATCCATGTTCCCGACTCAGGCGGCCGCTTCTATCTGCTCCAATTCATGGACGCGTGGACCGAAACCTTCGCGGATCCTGGAAAGCGGACCACCGGGACCGCGGAGGCATGGTTCGCCATCGTCGGACCACACGGGACCGGCAAACTTCCGGAACACGTTACTCGCTTCGATGCGTCGACCAATTTTGTTTGGCTGCTCGGACGCACACAGACGAACGGCCCTTCGGATTACGAAAACGTCCGCGCATTTCAGCACGGCATGCGCATCATGCCGTTGAGCGCGTATCCGAACGGCGAGCAGAAACTGGGCTCAGCGCTGGCTTTCGGTACCGCCGCGGCTGGCACTCCGCCCGACCGCGTCAAAGCGATGTCCCCGTTCGACTTCTTCGCCGCCTTTGCGAAGGCCATGAAGGCCAATCCGCCGCATACCGCCGACGCTGCTATGGTTCGCGAACTCGTCCGCATTGGCATCGTTCCCGGCCAGGATTTCGACGCCTCGAAGCTCACTCCCGATCAACTGCAAGCCTTGAACGAAGGAGCGCGCTCCGCATCCGCTTGGTTGGAGGGGCTGACGTCTACCGTGGCTTCCACCAAACCTGGGTGGAGCGCATTCCAACTGACGCTCGGGCGTTACGGAACCAACTACAGGGCCCGCGCTGGTACCGCGCGTCTTGCCATTGGCGCGAATCTACCGGAAGATGCGATCTATGTCAGCAGCCTTGCTGACGCCACTGGGCAAGCACTCAATGGATTGATGCGCTACCGTATGCACTTTGAAAAATCCGATTTGCCTTCGGTACGCGCCTTCTGGTCGATCACCGCATACGATCAGGGCGGCTATTTTATAGCCAATCCCATCAACCGGTACGCCATCGGTGATCGCGATCCACTAAAATTCAACGCAGATGGCTCCCTCGATCTCTATATTCAGGACCAGAACCCAGGGCCGGACCATGAATCGAACTGGCTTCCCTCCGGCGACGGACCTTTCAATCTGACCATTCGCCTGTATTGGCCAGGTGTAGCAATTCTCGACGGGAGTTGGCGTCCACCCGCACTCGAACGCCTGCGCTAGTCTGCATAATCGCCGAAGCGGACAGAATTCCTCTAACAGTTCAATCTGTATTCCAGAAGCGAAGTTGCGAATACGTTCGCCAGAGTTTCTATCCGGACTACGGGCTAACCGGAAGCCATGCCGGGCCAGAAGTTGGCTTCTGCGAAGTTTGAACGTTCCACTAAATACGGGGACAAATAAATACGGAATAAATACGGGGAATAACTACGGGGACAGACGGGACGTACCCCGTTTCCAGGCTAACGATGTGCCTCGGGCGGCCCGTGCCGCGCCAAGACTGAAACATAAGTTTTCCACACGAACCTTGTGACATCTGCCCTTGCGCGCGGCCCCAAACTCGAACATCATGAAAGCTGCGTGAAAAACCGATCAAGCTCCATGCGGCTAAGACCTAAATCCTTTATCCGCGCATATTTATGGCCGAAAACCCGCGAAGCTGCTGATCCTGAATAATTTGCGAAAGGCAGGGGGAGGGGGTAGCGCTCAAACCGGTAGCACACTTGAAAATACGGGGACGGACGGGACGTACCCGGTTGCACAAAGACTTACGAATAGATCCCCGGCGCCTCATGGCCAAGCTTCTGCACGTACTCAACGTATGACTCAGGATAAACAGTGGGATGGCGGTCCGTGCCGCTCTCACCCCCCAATTCCAGTACACGTGAGCCGAGACCGCGAAAGAACATGCGGTCGTGCGACACGAAAATCATCGTGCCTTCAACAGGGCTTCAGGGTGCGATCGTTCGCCTGTCCTTTAACTGTCCAATAACGATTCCCAAGCGTTCCTTACAAGGCTTTTAGGTAGCCACCCGCGTCTTGTAAGTTGTTGAAATTCCAGTTCCCTGTTGGCTCATAACCTAACGCTCCTTCGGATTCCTTAAAGTTCCCTGGACATCCTTATTATGCATAACACTTTGATAGCCCTTCGGGACTACGCTGACCTTCGAGCAACTCACTTCCATCCTTCAAGGTCCGCGAGGCCCGCTGGCAAACAGCAGGTATTGCTTCCCAGTGAGGATTCTTGCCCACCGAGACATCCATGCCCCTCTAAAAGGTTGCCCCGCGCGCTCCGACCTTATGATGCTTTTGGGCAGAGGTCGTGGTCCCTTGGCACGCTGGGACTATCCCGCAGGCACGAACACTAGACCTAGCTCCTTTGCTGCCGGTTTTTCACCGAAAATGAGAGCGATAGGCAACCGGGCTCGTGTTAAGACGGAGCCGGAAATGGTGCCTTAGGGTCGGAGCCGAACCGAAGCCTGTGTCATACGCTATCTCGTCAATGCTCCGAACGGTTTTCTCCAACATCTGTTTTGCACGGGCGAGCCGCAACCCAATGAGCCATTCGATGGGCGAAGTTGCAACTTCCTCCGCGAATCGACGCGACAATGTTCTCTTGCTCATCCCCGCCTGCTTCGCGAGGCGTTTCACCGAGAGTTGTTCACCAAGATGATTCTGGGTCCATTCATCCAGTTTGGCCAACCATGGGTGATCTTCTTTGGGTACGGCCCTGTCGACAAACTGTGCCTGGCCACCATCACGGTGGGGGTAAACAACCAGCCGCCGCGCAACCTGGCTCGCCACGCTTTCGCCGAAGTCCTTGCGTACGATGTGCAGACATAGGTCGATGCCAGCAGCACTTCCCGCCGAGGTGAGCAGGTCGCCTTCGTCAACGTACAGCACATCAGGCTCTACCTTGATGCGTGGATACATCTGTGCCAGTTGCGCCGCGTAGCGCCAATGCGTCGTCGCACGTCGTCCGTCCAAGAGCCCGGTTGCGGCAAGCACGAACGCCCCAGAGCAGATCGAAACCAACCTTGCGCCTCCTCGATGCGCCCTCCGCAAAATTCGCAAAAGCCGCTCTGGCGGTTGTTCTTCTGTTCGCCACCCCGGAATCACAATCGTCCCAGCGCGCGAAAGTGCATCGATTCCGTGACGACATGTAATCGTCAAACCGCCGGTTGCGGCGAGTGGGCCCGTCTCCAGGGCGCATACATCGAATCGATACCATTCGGAAAACTCCGGCCGCGGTAACCCAAATAGCTCGACCACAATTCCGAGCTCGAATGTTGCCGTACCGCCATAAACCAGAACTGCCACGTTTCGATGGAACAGTCTGGCTTGTGATGCCTTCGTGCGCGCAGTTTGCCCTGCTCCAGTCATGGCACGATTTTAACGTATATTGTCAGTACTGCCGCTTGTTCGTTCCGGCGAGTACTGGCACATTAACGCCAGGAGGGTCTCTTTTTATGCCCACACTTCAAAAGGAAGGTTCCAACGTCTCCAGTTTCGCCCCCGCATCTCCCGCCGATGCAGTCGCGCACTTCTCACGACTCCTGTCATTGGAGACCGACTGCTGGGACGTGCACGAAGCGATCGAGGCTGAGAAAGCTGATTTTGTATTGCTGGACGTTCGCAGCCCGCAGTCGTATGCCGCTGGACATGTTCCAGGCGCAGTAAATCTTCCGCATGGCCGTATTACCGCGCGGAATCTCGCTTCCTATCGCGAAGATACGCTCTTCGTTGTGTATTGCAATGGCCCACAGTGTAACGGAGCCGACAGGGCAGCTTTCAATCTTGCGAAACTTGGGCGCCGGGTTAAGAAAATGATCGGAGGCATCGAGGGTTGGAAAGATGAGGGCTTTAAGCTCACAGAACTCGCAGAAGGAAGGAGCTGACTATGACGCCAGCGCAACCGGGATTAGAGGTGTCGGCCCCATCGACCTACCGCGAAAAGCTGCTCAACCTGTTGGCTGGCCGAGATCCTATCGAGGTCTTAGGGCAGACGGCATCCACGCTGGCCGATATTGTGGCCAGACATCCGGCAGAAGTCCTGAGCGGGCGACCAATGCAAGGGAAATGGACTCCGAACGAAATCATCGGCCATCTCACCGATATCGAATGGGTTTATGGATATCGCCTCAGGTTGATCCTTTGCGAGGAAGAGCCGGCCATTCTGGGCTTCAAGCAGGATGCTTGGGTAGCCTCCCAGCGCCACAATGAACGCGAGCCGTCTGAACTTGTCGAAATATTTCGGACGCTGCGCGTACTCAATTTGTCTGTGTGGAGACGAATGTCACCAGATCAATTGCAACGCAGCGGGCAGCACAACGAGCGTGGCGCGGAGTCTTTGGCCGCGATGCTACAACTGCTGGCCGGTCACGACCTTTCCCACCTGCATCAGATTAGTCGTTATATTCAAGCCCTTGAATCGCGGGGCTCGGGCTGCCCCGACTGCATGCTGTCGAGTCGCCCACTAGGAGTGCATTGGGACGTGTAGTTGCCTATGCTGAGACTGACCAAAGCAGCGTTGCAGAGATTGCTCCCTCCGGAATGAGGACACTGAGACAATCTTCTCAATTGTCCAGAGGGAACTGAATCTCAAGCATGTTCTGCCGGTAAATTTCCCGTTTCGGCCCAGCCAAACGATATTTTCGGATCTGCATCCACCTTCGAATAGCTAGATAGGCTCGCTCCGCACTCTCGTCACCCATCCCCGAGTATGCGCAAGCCAGGGTCGCATGGGGAAGTTCCTTAATTTCGTAGAGACCTCGTGGTGCCCGATTTTTCAATTCGACGAAAGGCTCGGCTTCTAACGATCCCGAATCCGCGCAGCGATGCCACAGAACTCCTCGCAAGGTACCTACACACTCGGCAGGCAATGCATCCGACAATTCGTTCTCGTACCTTACGACTTCGGCGTAGTTCTTAAGCTGGACGCGTATGGATGCTATGCGAACTGGCGGTCGCCGTTTAACGATGACGGATATCGGCAATTGACCTTTGTCGAGTTCATGTAGAGCGGCATTGATCCCATTCAGAGACTGCGTTGCGGTTTGGATGGAGTGCTCGATCTTTCTCTTCAGGCTATTCAGAATGACGCTGCGGTCGGCCGATCCGCCTCTCTTCGCGGTGAATTCGCGGATTTGTGCGAGCGGCACGCCGAGGTTCTTAAGAGCGAGGACCGAAGCCATTTGCTCAAGTTGCTCAGGCAAGTACCGCCGATATCCGGTGCGAGGATCCACACTGGCTGGCCGCAACACTCCGACCTCGTCATAAAAACGAAGAGTTTTGGCCGAGACTCCACAGCACTCGGCGAACTCGCCTATGTGATAGTGCGAACTCGTGTGAATCTCCCCGCATCACAATAACATCGCCATTACCCTTCTGCGTCTCAATTCCACACTTGCACCTTCCCCTGCACTGGAATGCTTTACTCGTAGGAGAACGAGAGGAACTATCTTCGGCAGAGGAGCGTGTGATGCAAAGTACCCGACAATTCGTATCAATTATTGTGCTGTCATTGCTGCTGAGTGCGAGCGGGACCTCCGCGCAAGTAAAACAGACTAGCCAAGGAGAAAAACGAAAAATGTCGAACGAAACGAATTTCCAATTGCTTATTCCAAGCACCATGCCCAAGTCAGTCGGCTATTCGCAGCTAGCGCTGGTAAAGGGTGGAACCGTTGTCTTTATCGCTGGTCAGGTCGCCCTCGACAAGTCCGGGAACGTTGTGGGCAAGGACGACTTCAAAGCTCAGATTCATCAAGTATTTGAAAATCTAAAGGCCGCAGTTGAGGCTGCGGGAGGCACCTTCAACGACGTTGTCAAATTGAATAGCTACTTCCTCGACCTCTCCCATGCGGCCGACTTCAGGGAGGTCCGCGACAAATACGTTAATGTTAAAAACCCACCGGCCAGCACGGCGATTCAAGTTCCAAGATTGTTCCGCCCGGAATTCCTCGTTGAGGTCGAGGCCGTCGCTGTCGTTCCGTCAAAGTAGGGTCGCTGCGGCCCAAACGCGTCCGTGCTCAAAGCAGTCAGAATCATCGTTTTCCGGGCACGTTCGCGCAAATCGAACGCCTTTCGTAGACCAGCGATGAAAGTCGGAGTTGTCGGGATTGGCAAAATGGAAGAGCCAGTCGCCCTCAATCCCTTGAATAACTTTGCCGATTCCCGCTGCGGATAGAGCGTCGCGAGCATAAGCAAGTTCAGGCCTATTTGAGTTTCCTTTAGCGCACACCTCGACGAGTTGTTCGATCGGGAAACCGGCCGCATCTGTTTCATTGCTTAATCCACGCAGCGGCATCTGCTTTGATGAACTCTTTCGTGCCTTTCCTACCCGTTAGGCGTAACCACATGGGGCCTCCATCCGATTCCATGCGCAGCTCGATATTAAAGAAAGGGCAGCACAACCGTTCTCCAGCCGCCCACTCCGCTACCAACTGAACCGTGGCCAGATCCGGGGCGAACTCGAATTCATATCCATTGTCTAACTCTCGAATGCTTTTCCTCATGGAGCGCAAGGTCGGACCTAGCTCGTCAAAGTGGCGCTTCCTCTGCCCCGGAGTAAGAGCCAGCTGGTCACAAGCAAAAGGTGATTCCTGTTTTGCTGATGTCGCGGCTGCGCGCCGGCAAGAACCTTGCGAGTGTGCGGGTCCGAGGAGCACCGCGATTGTCAAAATGAGCATTAGACAAGTCTTCATTTGTTTGCCTCCCTGCGGTCAGTATCATGATTGTTAGTTTCGGCCGAGCCTCAATGCGTTTCAAGTTATGCTCATCTGCTTTCTGGCGGAACGATGCCGTTCATGCGCAGGTATTCCACCCATTTGACCGTAATGATTAAAAGAGTGAGCGATTGCATCGACTGCCAGCCCGAGCCGAGCCCGCTGCCAGGTGCCGCTGCTGCCCTTGAGTGGTTCAACCTCGTTCTTTTCGTCGATTGAGGCCACGGCTTTGTGAAGGGCCGCAAAAGAAGCCTTCAGGTATTCCACAATTTCTGCTTTACTCTTTGCCGAATCTGGTCCTTCTTCGTTTTCCTGATCACTAGTCGGTTTCTTTCCCAACATTTTCGCAGCCATGCGGTAGTTATTCGAGGCCACATGTTTTATCTGCTCCGCGAAAGTGCGCACCCCATTGAATTCCCCATTACTTGGGGCAAAGGAGTACTTGCCCTCTGGCATAGCATCAGCGACGCCTACGAGGTGTGTTTCGGTGATGGAAATCCAGCTATCGATAACCTCGCCAGCGCTCAATGGTGGTGTAGAGGCGTGCTCAGCGGGTTTGCTTGTTTGTGCAGAGGCGAGCGTAGCGCACGCTAGAAACAGCAGAGACGCAAGCCTTCTTTTGATTTGCTTCATATCCTTCTCCTGGCCCTCTGGAAATTACGAACACGTAGTTGGCCTCGATCAAGAAAGATGAGGCCTATTGGAACCTTACGACTTAAAGTCGGCTTTAAGGCAAGAGGAATTTGTGTAATTGTTTCTCAATCGATGGGGGCCATTCGGAAGGCGATGGTCTAAAATGTAGCCGTGACCCAATCAACGATTTCCGAGGTCGCACGACAGCTCGGACTTCAGCCATCTGCGATTCGCTATTACGAGCGGATCGGATTGCTTCCTCCTCCGCAACGAATGAGTGGGCAGAGACGTTACGACTCTACAGTCCTTTATCGGCTCGCAGTCATTCAACGGGCGCGACAAAGCGGCTTCACGCTGGACGAAATTCGACAGCTATTCTTCGGTTTCGGCAATGTCACACGGGCTTCAGAACGTTGGCAAAAGCTGTCGCGGAAAAAGCTCGTGGAACTCGACAGTTTGATGGAGAGCATTAAGACAATGCAGGGATTACTGAGAAAGATGATGCGGAAGTGCCGTTGCGACACGCTAGAACAATGTGGGAGGGGAATATTCCGACGCGGTTGCCTGGGTACTATGGTGAAGTCTCGACTTGCGAACCACCGTCACGATAACTAATCGGATAATTTGCAATGCTGCGGGACCACGGTAGAAGATCTCGCCTGCTGTAGAGATGTCCACGGCTGCCCGCCACACCAGCGTTGGGCCTGAAGCCTTTTTATCACCGGGGACGAATTGCCTGGGAGACAGCTCGTTTCCAGTCAGCGGGCCAACGCTGAGCGAGCGTTCTTCACGCCACGTCCGTTTGACTTTCTTTTCTTCTTCGGCCGCATGACCTTGATAGCAACGGCGTCGAGCGAAATCTCGATGTGTGAGGCGTAGTATTTCTCGATCATCTCAACACTGACTCAGATCGCATAACCCAAAGGTCGGCGGTTCAAATCCGCCCCCCGCAACCATCCGAATTGACAAAGGGGCCGCCTCATGATGCGGCCCCGTTTCTTTTCCAACGAGATCCCATGCTCCCTCGGCCAAATAATGCGGCCTCCTGGCACCAGGTTGCGGTGTCATGCGAATCTCGGATACGTGTTTTCTCAATTCTGTACGTACCGCCACAGGGTCCGCGCTCTCATGTCTGGCCAGCAACTCCCTGATGTCCAAGAGCTTCTTGGTGACGAATAGCCTTATTTCATCAAGGCGCGAATCAATCGATTCCGGTCCAGTGGACAAGAGTTTGTCAGTGATCTGCCGAAGCTCCTGCTCGCGTTCATTTATCGCCTGGATCAGGAACGTGGAAGGCCCCGTGAGTGCTGCTGTTTCCGTCAAGCGGCGTAGCTCAACCTCAATGGCCCTCTTCCGTTCTCGCATTTGCGCCAACTCACCCGAAAGCCTACTTAAGGTCGTTCTGAGTTGGTCACCGAATTGAGCAATGGTGTATTCAAGCGCTTCGGGTTTCAGAATCTCTGTCTGCAAATCAGCAAGAAGCCTCTTCTCAAGCCAAATCTGACGTTCCAGCAGGTTGTTCGAGCACGCGCCCCGATACCAGTGTTGTGAACACCCGTACTTGCGGTACTGTTCCTTACCGCCTCCGGCCACAATCGCTAGGTTCCCCCCGCACTGGCCGCACTTCAACAGGCCGCTAAAAAGAAACTTGCTTGTCTCAGACCGTGGGAGAAGGCCAGGGCGCTTTTTAGCGTGGTACGAATCCTTAAAAGCCTGGAGTCGTGTGTTTACGCGCTCCCATAGAGCCTGGTCGATGATCCGAAGTTCCTGCCGCTGCGCGATTCGCCATTCACTTTCAGGCCGCATTCGTCTGACACGCTTGTTCGTGCCAGGGACCCGAATAAACTTTGAACGATTCCAGATGACCCTGCCGATGTAGAGTTCCCGGTACAACATTTCCCGAACCGCCGAATGACACCAGGTCGCCCAGCCATTTCTTGCCTGTGGGCGTGGTGTCGGAACGTGTTCCTGATTGAGCGTCCCTGCGATTTTCTTGAGAGAGACGCCATCCGCCGACATCTGGAAAATTCGACGAACGATGGCTGCCTCCGAATCGTTTATGGCAAGAACAACTCCCTGGTCGTCACCGAGAGAGACGTTATCGTACCCGAAGATGCGCCCGCCAGTGTGTCGCCCCCGCAGCATAGAGCCATCCATGCCTCGGTGCGTTTTCTTGGCCAGCTCCTGAACGTACAAGCTATCGACCATGCCGTGCACAGTAACAAGCACTTGAGCTTGCTCATGCTGGGAGTCAATCCCCTGACTGATGGCGATAAGGCGCACGCCAGCGAAACTCAATTTTTCGAACATGCTCAAGGCATTTGCGGTGTTGCGCGATAGTCGGCTGCTGTCATCGACTAGTATTACGTCGAATGGTCGAGGCGACGACAGTGCGGCAGCCAGTAAGCGACACAGCCCTGGACGCTCTGCACCTACGCCACACAGAGCCTCGTCCACGTAGACGTGCTCATCTAAAACCTCGAAACCCCTCGAAATCGCGTATTCCCGACAGATTCGAAGTTGGTCTTCGATGGAAGTGGGTCTCTGGAGATCGCTCGAATATCTGGCGTACAAGGCACAGCGGAAGCTCATTGC
>JBAUVJ010000532.1:0-5468 GCA_049583165.1 Candidatus Sulfotelmatobacter sp.
GGTTTGCCCATGTTCGACACCGAGGGCGCAGTGTTGCCAAAATAGCGGAATGAATCGCCGCTCAAAGTTTGCGATGAGAAACTTGGCATCCAAAGCCGTTGCTGCGGTCCTTGGTATTCTTTTCCTCGCTGCTGCCCAAGCTCAGACGCCCGCCGACGCCATCGCACTTCAACAGCAAGGAAAGCTGCCGGAAGCCGCTCAGGCTTGGAGGGCGGTTGTTGCGCATAGTCCCAATGATGCCGCGGCTTTCGCCAGCTTGGGAGTCGTTCTGTCGAAGCAACAGAAGTACGCGGAGGCGGCATCCGCATATCGCAAGGCACTCGCCTTAAATCCGAGTTTGCACGGCTTGCAATTGAACCTAGGCTTGGCGGAGTTTAAGCAAGGACACTTCCAGGCGGCGGTAACCCCGCTCCGCTCCGCTTCCGCTGCTGACACGCACAATCTCCAGGCGACTACGCTTCTCGGCTTGAGTTACTACGGCGCGAAGCATTTTGCAGAAGCCGCTAGATATCTAGCCACGGCGGCTAAGTCCGATCCAACAAATGCCGAGTTACATGAGGTCCTCGCGCAGAGTTGCCTGTGGGCCAAACAGTATTCCTGCGCTCTGGAAGAATTTCGTCAGATTCTGCAACAGAAACCGGATTCCGCGGCAGCGCACATGCTAAGTGGCGAAGCCCTGGATGGGCTCAATAGAACTTCCGAGGCAATCACTGAGTTCCAGGCCGCGGAGAAAGTCTCGCCACGGGAGCCGAATGTGCATTTTGGTCTCGGCTATCTTTATTGGAAGTCTCATCAGTACGATGAAGCGAAGAGTGAGTTCGAGACAGAGTTATCCATCGATCCCAACCACTCTCAGGCGCTGACATATTTGGGTGATGTCGAGATGAAGCGGGTTCATCTGGATGTGGCGCTGACGTTGCTGAAAAAGGCAGTGGTATTGAAGAACGATATTCGCCTCGCCTATGTCGATCTGGGTGCCGTTCTAATGCAGCAGAAGCAATACCCCGAGGCCGTGGCCGCGCTACAGCGCGCGATAGAACTCGACCCAGCCCAGCCCGACGCGCATTACCGGCTGGGTCGCGTGTATCAGGCGATGGGAAACTCGGTGGAATCCGAGAAGCAGTTCGCGAAAGTTCACGAACTGCATAAGAAAACGGATGAAGCCATGGCTTCTAAAATGTCGGTAAGCCCACCCGCGCTGTCTCAATAGAAAACAAGTATCCAGCCGATCGCTCAAACTCTATACTATGGCGGGCTCGATCAGTCGGCTGCCGAGACTAAAGATTACAGAAGGTTTGCGTTAAGAAGATTTCTATTAAAACAGACAACCGGAGAACTATGACCTTTCACAGGCAGCCGTTTCGTGCCAAGCCATCCGCGTTTGCGTTGGTGATTTTGTTTTTTGTGCTGTTGCCGGTTTTCGGGCAGGTTGGTTCGGAACACAAGAAATCTGAATCCTGGATGAACCGCATTCTTTCTCCGGACGAGCGGGCCGCGCTGGTTGTGAAAGCGATGACCCTCGACGAAAAGATTTCTTTGTTGCATGGGACCGGCATGGTGGGCCTCAGCCCGATGAGTCCGCTGGCTGTGAAATCCAATGGCGGGGCTGGTTACGTTGTGGGGATTCCGCGTTTGGGGATACCCGCTCTCCAGATTTCGGACGCGGCTTATGGCGTAAGGAGCAGCGGTGAGAATGGCCGCTACTCCACGGCTCTGCCGGATGATCTCGCAGGCGCAGCAAGTTGGGACCTGGATGCCGCGCGCGAATATGGTGCGCTGATCGCTCGTGAATTGCGCGCGCAAGGCTACAACATGTCTTTAGGCGGAGGAGTAAATCTGACGCGCGAGCCGCGCAATGGGCGCACCTTCGAATATATGGGCGAAGATCCGATCCTGGCGGGGACGATGGTCGGCCAGGTGATGAAGGGAGAGCAGGCGGAACATGTCATCGGCGATATTAAACATTATGCGATGAACGATCAGGAAAGCGGGCGGAACGCCGTCAACGTCAACATCGATAAGCGGTCGATGAGGGAGAGCGATCTGCTGGCCTTCGAAATCGGCCTGCGCGAGTCCAACGCTCCTGCCGTGATGTGCGCCTACAATCGCGTGAATGGCGATTACGCTTGCGAAAACAAGTATCTGCTCACTGATGTTCTGAAAAAAGATTGGAACTTCAAAGGGTTTGTTTTATCGGATTGGCAAGGCACACACAGCACGGCCAAGGCGTCGGCCGCCGGATTGGATCACGAAGAACCCGGTGAGGTGTTTTACGGGGAGGCCATGAAGAAAGCGGTTGAGTCTGGCAAGGTTCCCATGGCCGAACTCGATGATCATGTCCACCGCATCCTTCGCTCCATGTTTGCAGCGGGCGTTATTGATGATCCTCCGGTTAAGAGCGTGGTGGATGTGAACCGTGGTTTCGAGATCGCACAGAAAATTGAAGAGCAAAGCATCGTGCTGCTCAAGAACGAAGGATCGCAACTGCCGCTTGATGCCTCGAAGGTCAGCAGCATTGCCGTGATCGGCGCGCACGCCGACGTGGGAATGATTTCGGGCGGAGGGTCAGCCCAGGTTGATCCTCCGGGCGGAAACGCGATCATGCCGCCGGGACGGGGAAATACCACATGGCAAGCGCATATTTGGTTTCCGACTTCTCCCCTTAAAGCGATTCGTGGACATGCCCCTAACGGTAAGGTTCGGTACGACCCAGGCGCCGACCCTGCCTCCGCCGCAGCGTTGGCGAAGACTGCCGATGTAGCGATAGTGTTCGCTTACCAGTGGGAGAGCGAGGGGATGGATCTCGACAGCCTTTCTCTACCCGAGCATCAGGATGAATTGATCTCGAAGGTCGCAGCCGCAAATCCACACACCATTGTTGTGCTTGAAACTGGCACCGCAGTCACTATGCCCTGGGCCGATCAAGTGAGCGGTATTCTTGAAGCGTGGTACGGAGGCAGCAGGGGCGCGGAGGCGCTAGCGCGCGTAATCTTTGGCGATGTAAACCCCAGCGCCAAACTGCCGATGACTTTTCCAAAGAGCGACGCGGATTTGCCGCACCCGAACATTGTGAGGCCTCCTCTCGAATCCACGACGAATGGCGAACCGGATGCCTGGAAGAAAATCGCGGCGGGTCTGCCGCCGTTCCAGATCACGTATGACGAAGGACTGAAGGTTGGATATAAGTGGTATGACGCGGAAGGGAAGCAGGTTCTATTTCCTTTTGGCTACGGCCTTTCCTATACAACTTATAGCTATTCGGATCTTAAGGTCACGCCTGGAAAGACTGTTCAGATAAGTTTCAAGGTGAAAAATACAGGCAATCGAGCGGGAGCTGAGATTGCTCAGGTCTACGCTGCTTTGCCAGAAAGCGCCGGGGAACCGCCGAAGCGGTTAGTGGGCTGGAGCAAAGTCAAACTGAATGCGGGAGAAAGCAAAGAAGTGACAATCGACGTCGAGCGAGAATATCTCTCCATCTTCAGCGTTGAGCAAGATACCTGGCAGCTAATTCCGGGCGAATATAAATTGATGGTGGGCGGATCGTCGCAGAACTTGCCGCTGAAGCAAGCGATCGACCTGAAATAGTTGCCATCTAGGTAAGTTTCAGGAGTGCCGGGGCGCAAACTTCAAGCAATAAATAAGACCGATAACCAACAGGACGGCGCCCCACCACACATTGGCGTGCAAGGAAAACAGAACTATGCCGGGATTGGCAGGAGGGTTTACCAACTGGTAGATCCCTGCGGCCAGGATCAGCGCGCCATTCACCGCGAGTGAAATCCCGATGAAAAACCAGATCGAAATCATTCCGCAACCCCTCCTTTTATCTGACTGTCAGTTTTCCCGTGCTTCCGTTACCAGAAAATATCGTCTACCAAAAAATAATATTCAACACGAAGAAAACCACCGTGACAATTGCCGCCCAGAAAAGCGGCTTCTGATATAGCGGCACGTCTCCGACCGACGGAACCTCCGTCAGCCCGTACACCAAGCCGGTCAGTTCGTTGTCGGGCATGGGTTTCGTCGCCAGACTCACGACCACGGTCACCACCACGCACACGATAAATGACCACAGCGCCTGAAACATATCCTGCGCCAAAGCCTTGGCGTGGGGCGAGAGCGCCACGTAACGCAGGGCCGAGGGATCGACTTTTACCCACGCCCACATGCTGATCGAGGAAAGCGTTCCGCACAGCAATCCCCAGAATCCACCGGAGCCGGTGGCCCGCTTCCACAGCATCCCGAGTACGACCGTACCGAACAACGGCGCGATGAAAAAGCTGAACAGCGCCTGCACATAATCCATGATGCTGGCGAACTGCATTACCAGATATGCCGTCCCTACGCTGATCAGCACTCCGATCACCGTCGTCCAGCGGCCCATGTTTACGTAATGATGATCGGTGCCTTTGCTGTTGAACAGCGGCCGGTAGATGTCATAAGTCCATACCGTCGTGAATGCGCTTACATTACCAGCCATGCCGGACATGAATCCGGCAATCAGCGCTGTAACTCCCAGGCCAAGTAGTCCAGGCCCACAATAGCGGGCCAGCATGAGGGGAAGCACATCGTTATAGCTATGAGCTCCAGTTAGGGCGGCTACCGATTCCGGCATGAGTTTTTCTGGCAAAACGGCCAAGCCGAGCAGCCCGGGGAGGATTACGATCACCGGCACCAGCATCTTGAAGCCAGCGCCAATAATCGGCGCCATTTCCGCGCTGCGAATATCCTTCGCCGCCAGAATGCGCTGCACGACAAGGAAATCCGTGGTCCAGTAACCCATCGATATGACAGCGCCCAGTCCAAACACGATACCGACCCAATTAATTCCCATGGGGTTATTGCTGAATGAACCCAGGCCCGCCCATAGATGCACATACTGTTCCGAGGCTCTGTGCGCAATCAGCAGCTTGAGGTTCGTCCAACCGCCGGCTTCATATAATCCCAGGATCGGAATCAGCAACGCGCCTGCCCAGATGAGAAAAAATTGCAGCACTTCATTAAAGATGGCCGAGCGCAAGCCGCCCAGCGTCACATAAATACCCACGGTCAGCGACGAGACCCAGATGCTGAAATTAATGTCCCAGCCGAGTACGATCTGCATGACCTTGGCCATGGCAAACATGTTGACGCCGCTCATGAGAACGGTCATGAGGGCAAACGAAATCGCGGACAGCGCGCGGCTGGGCTCGCCGAAACGCAGTTTCAAGTATCCGGGCACCGAATGCGTCTTGGAAATATAGTAGAACGGCATCATGACCAGCGCCAGGAACAACATCGCCGGTATAGCACCGATCCAGTACCAGTGTGCCGCCAGAATGCCGTACTGGTAGGACGAACCCGCCCATCCCATCAATTCAAGTGCACCCAGATTAGCTGAAAGGAAACTGAGACCGGCGACCCACGCCGTCATATCCCGCCCCGCCATGAAGAAGTCTTCGCCCGTATTGGCGCGGCCCTTCAAATAC
>JBAUVJ010000533.1:0-4403 GCA_049583165.1 Candidatus Sulfotelmatobacter sp.
GTCTTCGACCGCCTCAACCGGATCAAGCCCGGTGCCTCGCCCACCCCGAAATGGTCCGAGAAGCCTCTGCTCAAGTCCTACGAAAAATCCAAGCCACCGCTGGGCTGGCCCCGCTCCACCGATTCTCTTTGCCCGAAGTGTGTCCCCGAAATTCGCCAGCAGATTCTCGACGGCAAACTGCCGCACGAAGTTCTGATGAACGAAAAAGTCGGCGAGATCAAGGCCACTATCGTCGAACGCGATGGAAAAATTCTGATGGTGAAAGATTGTCCGAAGCACGGCCACTTCGAAGACGTGATGTCCATCGACACCGATTTCTCCAAGCACCTGGAAGATGTTTTCCCCGGGCGCGACATCGTTGCGCACAATGACGAGAAGCTTCACCATCATGGCTCTTCAACTGTGAAGTATGGCCGCGGCTCAGTGCTGACCATCGACCTGACCAACCGCTGCAACATGATGTGCGATCCCTGCTTCATGGACGCCAATCAAGTCGGCTTCGTCCACGAATTGCAGTGGGAAGAAATCAAGACCATGCTCGACAACGCCATCACCATCAAACCGCGGCGCCAGATGAGCGTGCAGTTCTCCGGCGGCGAGCCCACATTGTCGCCTTATTTCTTGGACGCCGTTCGCTACGCCCGCAAGGTCGGTTACAACTCGGTGCAGGCCGCGACCAACGGAATTGAATTCGCAAAAAGTTTTGAGTTCTGCCAGCAGGCCGTGGAAGCGGGTATGCGGTATGCGTACCTGCAATTCGATGGCATCGGCAACGCCGCCAACGCTCACCGCATGGTCGGTAATTTGTTCGACGTAAAATTGAAGGCCATCGAAAACCTGCACAAAGCCGGAGTCGAAATCGTTCCGGTTGTCACTATAGTTAATGGCATCAACAACGAGCAAGTCGGACGCATCATCAAGTTCGCGCTCGACAATCCGAAGACGATCAGCTTCCTCAGCTTTCAGCCTGTAAGCTTCACCGGCCGCGACGAAGCCGTTACCGACGACCGCCGCCAAGCGCAGCGTTACACGTTGAGTCACCTGGCCCACGACGTAAAAAATCAAACCGGATTAGGCGAACCGTCGCGAGATTGGTTCCCGATTTCCTTCATGGGAACATTCTCCGACTGGGCCGACCTGATGCACGCCAACGACGTAAAAAACGACTGGGGCCAATTATCTTGCGGTTGCCACCCGAACTGCGGAACGGGGATGGCGGTGATGATTGATAAGGAAACCAAAGAGGCCGTTCCCGTGACGGCGTTTTTGGCGGGGGATCAACTGGCGAAGGATATTGCGAAAGTGAATGACGCGGCGCGCGGGAAATTTCTGACTGGGTTTGGCATGGCGCTGTGTCTGATGAAGAATTACGATCCGTTCCAGTCACCGACGCACTTCAAGCTGATGGACCTGCTGAAGAAGTTCGATAAGAACTATCACATTACTGGTAAGAACTACGGCAAGGTTGGTCCGGACCGCACGATCGATGACGTGATGAAGCGGCGTACGACTGACCGCTGGAACTTCCTGTTCATCGCGGGAATGTGGTTTCAGGATTTGTTCAACTACGACTTCCGCAGAACTGAGCAGTGCATCATTCCTTACGCCACGCAGGAAGGCGAGATTTCGTTCTGCGCGTATAACACGGGCGTGGGTTGGCGGAACATCATCGAGAAGATGCACATGACGGCCACGCTTACGAAGTGGTACGAAGAGCATGGACGGCACGAGATTTTTGCTGGCGGCAAGAAAGTGAGCATGGACGATAAGACTCACGGTCTCTTGCTGCGCGATGATCTCGTGACCAATGAACTGCAACACGACCTCGACAACCTGGGTATCGCGAAGAACGCGCGCGAAGAGAAGAAGCGTGCGCGGGATGCGAAGCAGGCTTTGGCGGTTGACCATTCGGAGACTCCGGTTGCGGGATACCGTGGTCCGCAAAAAAACGATGAGGCTTACAACGCGCGCATGGCTTCGCTATACCGGGAAGTTGTGTTGAAGGAGAAGCCGGCGGTGGCGGAGAATGGATTCATTCCGTTGGGCGCGCTGAGCAAACCCAATGCGGCGCCTGCCGCGAAGCCGGAAGTTGCTGAGCCAGTGGCGGGGGATTAGCGAGCAGCTGGCAATCGGCAGTTGGCAATTAGCAGCTGGCGATTAGCAATTAGCGCAAGACAGCGGGCCGCCTTCGGGCGGCCTGAGTTTTTTGAACAACAGCGCGGTATTAGGACAGCCACTACCCTTTTCCGCCTAATCGATTAAGATTCTGAGGCCCTCATAGAGAGGGGTGCGGCATGAAATCCTGTTTTCACCCAAGACATTGGCAGGCTGTTACGAGGGCCGGCATGGTACGCAAGATCTCCAACAATCTATATTCGGTTTGACCTTCGAGGTTAGAGCGCTTGGACGAAAAACGCGACGCGCAAACTCGCACGGTATCCAAAACGCAGCTCGTTGAGCAGGTCGATACTTGTTTGCATTCGGGGGAGTACTCTCGCGCCCTGGATTTGTTGCGAGGCGCAGCGTCCGAATTCCCCAACGATGCGGAGCTAGCCGAATTAGAAAGGCTCGCCCATGATGGCGTCAAGCGCAAAGCCGAGGCCGACCGCCTTATTACCGAAAGCCAGGAACTATTCGCGCAGCAGAAGTCCACAAACGCGATCAAGTTGCTGCGCGAAGCCTACGAGCTGGATAAGCACAATTCTCTCGCCCGCTCCATTCTGGCCAGTGCCCTGGTCGAGCATGCGTATTCGATCGTAGAAACCGATTGGTGGGAGGCCGAGACGCTGGCTAACGAGGCGCTTGCCGTGAACCCTGCGCATCCCACCGCCAAAACCATCCTCAACCGTATCCTTGACCAGAAAACTGCCGGCTCCGTTGAGGAATGGGTTTCCCAGACGCGCACGCTGCAATCCTCCGGCAATCTATCCGCAGCCTTGTCTCAGATCGCAGAGGGATTAGTTGTTTATCCCCGCGATCCCAAGTTGCTTCAGGTTCAGGATGCAATCCAGCGCGACGACAGCGCCCGGCGGCGCCAGTTGCGCCGCCGCGATCTGGAAGACCTGCGACACATGGCGAGCGAAGTCGATGCGGCCGCGGACGTTGATTCTAGAAAAGAACTAACCGAGCGCATCCGAAATTTGACCACCAAGCACTCGACGGATGGAGAAATCTTATCGGTTGCCAATGCACTTCTGCTCCGCCTGGGACAGCTCGGAGTCCCCCAGAAGAGTTCCACCGCGTCGCCGGACGGCGAGAGCGCGACCCGCATCGATCATCCCCCGCTCCCGAGCCCGTCCCCGATTGCTCCCGAGGTCTTAAGCGCCGCTACCGGCCAGGTTTCGCCCAACTGGACTCCATCCGAAAACGTACCGGCCGGCACTGTTCCGCGAAGCAAAGTTCTGCCCCGCATTGTTCCGCCAAGCGTTATGCCGCTGGCTAAGGTCCCGACCACTCCGGCCGAGCCGCAACTGCCCCCGCCGCCGGCCGCCAAAGTTCCCGACACTCGTCCCGCCGAGGAGTCTTCCGCAATTGCGGCCAGGGTCACACCTCCATCGTCCTCCCTACCAAAACAGGCCACAAAATCGAACTCGACAACGCTGATCCTCGTCGCCGCTGCCGCGATAATCGTGGTCGCAACGATCTCCTACTCTGTGGGAACACACCACGCTCCGCCAGCAGCAAACACCCTCGCAGCCGCTCCCACGGTGTCACCGGCTACTGCCTCTGTGCCCTCCGTTTCTGCCCCCACCGTATCCGCTCCCGCACAAACAGCTCCCGAACCGCCACTGCCTGCTTCGCGGCCTTCTTCCGACGGTACCGCCGGAAACAGCACGCTCCCTAAGCCTCTAACAGCTGATCATCCGCCAGCCGCGCCCACTCCGAGCACGTTCATCGAACCCGGTCACAACCAGTCCAGCCACGACCTGGGCACGCTGCTTGTCGTTGCTGGTCAAGACGACGCAAAAGTTTTTCTCAACGGAAAGATTCAACGGCAACTCACTCAAGCCGGCCAATTACGCGTACCGAATCTCGAGCTCAAGGATTACGCTGTACAAGTCTCGAAGAGTGGCTTTCGAGATCCTCCTCAGCAAAAGATCCGCATTCGCCGGGACGAAGAGACCAGGCTTGTCTTCAATCTACAACCCAATCTCCACTCCAACCTTCAACCCAAGCCGAGCCTGGCCGCGCTGACTATCCAGGGCGGCGCTCCCGGAACTACGGTTCTCGTCGATCAATCGCTCGTTGGTACCATTCAGCCTGACGGCACGCTCTCCGTCTCCGCCGTCACTCCCGGGGACCATACTGTCGAACTGCGCAAAGAGCGATTCAAGCCCCGGGAGTTCAAGAAACAATTTGTTGCGGGCGGAACCATATCTCTGGTTGCTGCAGATGCCGTGCTG
>JBAUVJ010000534.1:0-1520 GCA_049583165.1 Candidatus Sulfotelmatobacter sp.
ATGGCATTCTGTTCCGCCTCCGACTTGATCCCCTGGATCAGGGACTTCAGCGAATCCGGTCTGGGCCGCTTCTGGCTCAACCGTCCCTCTTCTCCGAGCGATGTGTCCATCAAGTTCACTACCTGTGAGCGGAGGGTTTTGTCCGCGCTGTCTGCTGGCGTTAGATCCGCCTCACCAAGAGTCAGCTCCTCGTCGCCCGCAGCCAGATAGCGCTTCACGAAGGCTTCCAGTTCTTTCAGGTTTCCTGGCCAGGAGTAATCCTGGCAAGCGTCCAGCACGGAGGGTGAGAATCCTCGAGGAGGCAGGCTATAGTGCTTGGCCAGCTTGTGCATCAAGTACCGCAGCAGGATTACAATCTCATCCTTGCGTTGGCGCAATGGAGGCACATGCACCGTGAAGGCACTCAAGCGATAGTACAAGTCTTCCCGAAGTTTCTTCGCGGCCAGAGCCCGCTCCAGGTCGGTACTGCTGGCCGCCAGAATCCTTACATCAGCGGCAACGGCATCGGCATTGCCAGGCCCGCGAAACTCGTTTCTGCTTAGCACCTGCAATAGTCTGGATTGAAGTTCATTGGGCATCTCGGCGATTTCTTCGAGGAAGATCGTGCCCTTCTCGCCGGCCGCGCACTTTCCCAAGCTGGGACGTCGACCGCGTCCAGCGGAAGGTCGCTCGTCCCCAAATAGTTCGGCCTCAAGCAGAGCTCCTGGCACTTCCGCACAATTCACTCGGACGAGCTTGAACCCGGAGCGTACCGAGAGCTTATGGATCAGGCTGGCAACCGTGTATTTCCCAGATCCCGTCTCTCCCAGAATGAGCACGGGGACATCGGTTTGCGCCAGCAGAGCCGCTTGCGCGCGAAGCTTTTGCATGGTCAAGCTTGCGCTGACAAAAAATGCATCGGAACCCAGCTGTTCGACATTTTCGCTGACCATGTCCGCCTCACCGTTTTCCGCCGCGCTTCCTCCTGTCCGCAGATGCCGACGGATCGCTGATCGCAGTTGTTGCTCGTCAAATGGCCTGATCAGAATCCCTTCCGCACCGAGGCGGGTTGCTTCTTTCCCCCTGGCGGCATCGTCGGGGTAGCAAAGAACGACGACGGGAAGATCAGGGCGCAGGCGGCGCAGCCACCGCAAGAGGTGCAGGCTATCGGTGTCGCCGCGGGGAATATCCAGCAATAACAGGTCGGGCACTACACCCGATTGCACCCGCTCCATGGCATCCCAGCCACTCGCCGCCGTTTCCAGTTGCCAAGAGTCGGACCCTTCAATCGACCACAGCAGCCGAAGAACGGCCGGCTCGCGGCTCACGACCAGCAAGCGAATTGTTTCGATCCTGTTTTCTATCAAGTGTGAGTGGATCCTTACCGAGGGAAACAGAACAACAAAAGAATGAAAGCTGCTTCGGGACAACTTCAGACCGGTTCGACTTCGTACCCCTCCACGCGAACCGCTAACGATCGTTGGATTGCGTCCACCGATATGACCAGCGTACGATCTCCGTTGCGGGAAACCAGTATGCCC
>JBAUVJ010000535.1:0-7648 GCA_049583165.1 Candidatus Sulfotelmatobacter sp.
GCATAACATCGCGCATTCTTACTCCCATGCCCGCCAATCAGAGGGAAGTTCCGCCGCTACCGCAGCCGCCTCCCACCCCTCCGTGAGCCCCAACGCAAGGATCCATTTTCTTAGGTAAGGTCGATCCAGAAAAGCGTAGCCCACTCTCAATACTGATGCTGCGTCCTCAATCTGCCTCTGTGACTGTGCCCGCTTAGCCCATTCCAGCTTCGAAATAACCAGATCCTCAGCTGTTGCGACAAATAGGTCTACATTCCCGTCCAGCAAAATAGTCACCCTCTCCCGTCGGAGAAATTCTTCTTCGCTGAAGGCGCGCGACTTTCGAATAATAAAATCGATCTTCCAGCCCGTAACCATGTCAATCACGTTGAACAAAGATTCTCGCTTGCGGGCCTCTAGTGCGGCGTCGAGGTCAACGTAGTATTCTCCGGCTGGCAGCAGATGCACGAACTTCCGCAGCTGCTCGTCGTTCGCTTCAATTACAAAATCGATATCTTGGGTTGTCCGCAATGCACCGTAGAAGGCGCCGGCAAATGATCCGGTGAGCATGTAAGCGATGCCGGATTCATCGAGCGCGCATGTGATTCTTAAAAAAACGTCGGCGGGTTTCATCGCCACGGCGGAGGAGGATCTCCCGGCAAAAACGTTATCCGGATAAGCTCGCGGGCAACCTGGCTCCGCGTCCACTCCGGATGCCTCCTGCAGATTTGCACCCGGGCCATTTCCCGAACAAACAAGCTCGTCTCCAGCGCCATCTTCAGCCGCTGCGCGCCTGTTAACCGGCGCAGAACTTGCGTCTGAAGAGCCTGCGCTTCAGGACTGGTATCCGCGGTAGGCATCGAACCATGTTACACCGGCGAACCGGCACTGCGATTGGCGATCATTGCGGCCGCTATTTCAGTGGCAAAAACTCAATCGTCACATCCCGGCCAGCTGCTTTGAAATCGAAATCAGCAGTCACGAAAAACCGGTCCCAGAACTGGTTAAATTTTTCCCCTTGACATCTTCATCCCGTAACTGTACGGTTACGCATTATGCGGAACCGTTCGGTTACATATTCATCCGAAGCCACTTTCCAGGCCCTTGCCGATCCCACTCGTCGCGCGGTCCTTGATCTCTTGCGGCGGGGCAGCCAGCCCGCCGGAGAAATTGCCGGAGCCTTTCCCGTCTCCCGCCCCGCCATCTCCAAGCATCTGCGCCTGCTTCGCCGCGCCCATCTCGTTCGTGAGCATCGCGAGGGACGCCACCGCGTCTACCAGCTCAATCCCGAGCCTCTCCGCGCCGTCGACTCCTGGCTCGATCAGTACCGCAACTTCTGGAAATTGAATCTCAATAGCTTGAAGACCTTCGTCGAAGCCGAATACGCCAAGGAAACCGATCAAGAATCCGCCGTACACCTCAAACATTCCAAAGGAGATCGCTAACCATGAAAGCCCTGAAGATGAAGTCCCTACGCCTGTTGTTCACGCTGTCATTCCTGCTCGCCGGCTGCGCCGCGGTGGCGCAAACCCCGGCCCAAAAATCCTTCGACCAACTCAAATCGCTCACCGGCTCATGGGAAGGGAAGACCGCTGACGGAAAACCCGCGCAAGTTACTTTCCGCGACACCGCCGGTGGCTCCGCGCTCATGAGCGAAATTCGTGGCCATGGCGCCGACGACATGATCTCCATGTTCCACCTCGACGGCGCCAACCGTCTGCTGCTCACTCACTATTGCAGCGTCGGCAACCAGCCTCGCATGGCCGCCAGCGCCTCGCCCGACGGCAAAACCATCACCTTCGATTTCATCGACGCCACCAACCTTTCCGCTCCCGACGCCGGCCATATGCTGCGCGTAGTCTTTACCGTCGTCGACGCCAACCATCACACCGAAGACTGGATCTTCGCCGATCATGGCAAAGAGATGAAAGAATTTTTCGATCTCCGTCGCAACGAAGTCGCGCAACAATAGTCACGAGACGACGTAAAACGAAATAACGCTTTAATGGGGTGCCCCACTTCTCGCTTCTGTTGCGAGAAGTGGGAGCCCTTCAAGATCATCGATCACAGGTCACAAACCTAAATATCTACAGAGCGAATCATGACCAACACCCAAAATAAATCAGACAAGTCGACAGCCTCCGACTTCATCGTCAGCGAAATCGAAATCGCAGCCCCAGCCAAGCGCGTCTTCCAGGCCCTCACCGACGAGCGCGAGTTGACGCTCTGGTTCACCAACCCGGAATGTCCCGTCAAACACTGGAAGATGGACGCCCGCCCCGGCGGCCATTACCGCTACGCCACAGAGAAGGGAACAATCGTCGTCAACGGCGTGAGCGAGTTCGAGTGTCACGGCGAAATTGTTGAGATCGTTCCCCCGCGCCTACTCGTCTACACCTGGATCGCCAACTGGCACGAAAATAAATCGCTGCGCACCATCGTCCGCTGGGAACTTACTCCCGCTGCCGACGGCACTCACGTAAAAGTCACGCACAGCGGCCTCGCGTCAGAACCCACGGCTCACAAGGATTACAGCGGCGGCTGGCCCGGCGTGATGCAAATGCTCAAAAACTTCGCCGAACAGGAAAAGAAATAAATGTATAGGAACGGAACTCCCGTCCGTTGCCCTTGACTTTGATCTTGATCTTGTTTTTGACTTTCAAACTTTGCCCGACGAGGAGATCTCATGGCGACCGTTGCAATCACTCCCGACCAGAACACAGTTACCGGCGAGATCTTCATCGCCGCGCCACCCGCCCGCGTCTTCCAGGCCCTCACCGATCCCGCCCAGGTGCCGCGTTGGTGGGGCGCTCGGGATATGTACCGCGTCACCAAGTGGAAAGGTGACCTTCGCGTCGGTGGCGAATGGTCGAGCAGCGGCGTAGGCGCCGATGGCAAGGAATTCACCGTCAGCGGCGAATATCTCGAGATCGATCCGCCGCGTCTGCTCGCGCATACCTGGCGTTACAGTTGGGGAGGCGCCAACAAAACCGTCGTCCGGTTTGAGCTTGAGCCAAAAAGCGTGCACGGCCTCCATCCCGCCGGCCCTCAGCGCGCGGGCACGGGCACGCTCCTCCGGATTACCCACGAAGGCTTCGCCCCCGATGCCGCTGCCGCAGCCGGCCACTCCGAAGGCTGGAAGCGCGTCCTGGGATGGCTCGTCGCCTATGTCGAGAAAGGAGAAACTATCGACACCCGCCACTAGCAATGCTGTTGGAGGTTTTGTCATCCTGAGCGCAGCATCACGATTTGCCCCAGCGAATCGTGATGCGAAGTCGAAGGCCCCCTGCAACCCCACGCACAACCTCGGCACCATCAAGCCATTCCCACCACGACCTACGCCTCCGCGCCCGTCGCCGCCTTCTTGTCCTTCCACTGCAACGTGATGTTCGGAGTCGCGGTCAATACGATCTCCACTCCATCAAGTTTCAGAGTTTCAACCGTCACCGAATCGCGCAGCTTGTTGGCCTGGATCAGCGAGGCAACAATCGCGGTCACCACTTTCTTATCCGCATGCTCACGCAGGATCGTGCTCAGCATTTCCTCTTTGACCGCCGGCCCAGTCTTCAACTTGATGGTAACTTTCGGCGGAAGGTTCAGCTCGATATCCAGACTGCTCACGCCGTAGCCAGCCGTCTGCAACAGCAGCAACAACAAGTTAGCCTGCGCCAAAACATCTCGAGTCTTTTCCATCCCCAGGCTGGCCAGCGTTTCCGCCGCGTCTTGTACCGAACTCACATTCCTCAATCGGTTCATCGCATCGAATGCCATGCTCCACCTCCCTGGACGTGACTTACCGTATGCGTAGATGGTGTGTCGAAAGCCAAAAACGTTTCAGAATTCTGGGAGTTTGTGACCCTCAAGTTCATCCGTCCCACACAGGGCATCGGGTTATACTTGTTACATCTATGTCCGCTGCTCCTCACAAGACTTTCTACCTCGAAACCTTCGGCTGCCAGATGAATGTGCATGACTCCGAAAAAGTCATTGGCACGCTCGTGCACGAGGGATACCGGCAGGTGGAAACGGTCGAGCAGGCTGACCTGATTCTCTACAACACCTGCTCCATTCGGGATAAGGCGGAGCAAAAAGTTTTCCATCGGCTGAACGATTACAAGAAGTTGCTGAAGCAGGGCAAGAAGTTTGGCGTGCTCGGCTGCGTCGCCCAGCAGGAAGGCGAAAAGATTTTCGAGCGCGCGCCGCACGTGTCGCTGGTCTGCGGATCGGCCTCCTACCGCAACCTGCCGCAGATGCTGGCTCAACTGGAAACCGGAATCCAGAAACCGGAAACCAGCGGCCTGGTCCGCATCACCGGGCTCGACGACCGCGAAACCGACGAGTGTTTTGAGACCGAATTTACAGCCCGCACCAATCCGCATCGCGGCTACATCACCATCATCGAAGGCTGCGACAAATTCTGCGCCTACTGCGTCGTCCCCTTCACCCGCGGAAAAGAACGCAGCCGCACCTCGGAGTCGGTGCTCGCCGAAGCCCGCCAGATGGCCGATCTTGGCTACACGGAAATTCAGTTGCTCGGCCAGAACGTGAATTCGTACAAAGATCCGGCAGGGAAGCCGAGTGCCAAAAAAAGCTTCGCAGAACTGCTGGCCGCGGTCGGCGAAGTGCCGGGCATCAAGCGCGTGCGCTTCACCACTTCGCACCCCCGCGACTTTGGACGCGACATCATCGACGCTATCGACGCGGTCCCCACGCTTTGCGATCACGTGCATCTCCCTGTGCAGAGCGGATCGGACCGCGTGCTGAACGCAATGCAGCGCCTCTACACCCGCGAGCAATATCTGGAACGCATCGCCTGGATGAAATCCGCGAGACGCGAGATCAGCATCACCAGCGACATCATCGTCGGCTTTCCGGGAGAAACTGACGAAGACTTCGAGGAAACCTTGTCGCTGCTCGACGAGGTCGGCTACGACGCCGTCTTCACCTTTAAATATTCTCCGCGCCCCAACACTCCGTCGTTGGCGCTCGAGGACGCGATTCCAGACCAGGAAAAATCCCGCCGCCTTGAAATCCTGATGGCGCACCAGAAAGACATACAGATCACCCGCTATCAGAAATATATAGGCGAGATATTAGAAGTAATGGTTGAAGGTAGAAACGACTCGCGCGCCCAGTGGATCGGCCGCACCAGCCAAAACAAAACCCTGAACTTTACCGCACCCGAGACGGCAACTCCCGCGATAGGAAGCTACGTCCCAGTAAGAGCAACCAAAAGCTTTCCCAACTCTTTGCTGGGAGAATTGGTGGTATAAAAAGCGAAGCGGCACCGCACGAACAAAGGATTTCAGCAGCAAGTTGTCTTCGAAGTTAGCGTTGCAGCAGTTGCGGTATCAGGAGTCTCCATGGAAGTAGAAATGACAATCCGCGGCCTTTTAATGGATCCGGTCACGAATACGCCTATTGTGATTTTGAAGGACGTGGCGGGCGAATCGGTGTTGCCGATCTGGGTGGGAGTTTACGAGGCGAATGCGATTGCGCTGGAGATGGAGAAGGTAAACACGCCGCGTCCCATGACGCATGACTTGATCAAGAATGTGCTCACCGGCCTGGAGACACAGGTGCACAAAGTCGTGGTGACCGAGCTGCGCGAAGATACGTTTTATGCGGTGATCTGGCTGGAGCGCAGCGGCGAGGTGATCAGCATCGACTCGCGTCCGTCGGATGCGCTGGCGCTGGCGCTGCGGGTGGATTGTCCAATCTTTGTGGATGAGATCGTGTTGAAGAACTCGAAGCAGGCGGCAAACATGTCGGATCGACTCAGCGCGGAAGAGCTGCGGAAATATCTGGAAGGCCTGAACGACGAGGATCTGGGCAAGTACAAGATGTAGGCAGCGAGTAGGCCTTGGGCGACTTCTTAAACTTTACATAATACATGTTATCGGACACTGAGACTGTCCGAGTCTGATCCTTCTGTTACCTCTCATTCCGTTCCTCCATCCTGCGAGGCTCGATTACTTCCGCAGCGGACAAACCTCGCACTGTACGCCCACTTCCCTGATGCGGCAAACCGCCGGAATGTTATCCCCTACACTCCATCTGGCGGGAAGACAATCTTGGGGTGGAACAATGTGCCGGCGACGCGGGTGGCGATGGCCAAGAGTTCGGTTTGGCCGGCGAAGACTTTGACCCGCCGGGCGCGAGAGAGTTCGGGGAGGTTGATGGGGCGTCCGCTGCGGATGCGGGCGGCGGTGGCTTCGTTGGCGGTGACGCAGGGAAATTGGGGCAGGAGTTGGCGAGGGTGGATGAAGAGCGAGGCGAGAGAAGTGGAGCGCAAAACAGCAGGTTCCTCCACTGCGCATCCCTTCCCCTTCGGGGAAACGATGCTCCGGTCGGGATGACAAATCTGAGATTTCTGAGGCTCTGACCGGAGATTTTCGATCTCCTCAATGGTATAGGCTTGCGCGAGATCGAATTCGGCGACGGAGGTGCGGCGCAGGGATTCGAGATGGGCTCCGCAGCCGAGGCGCTGGCCCATCTCGTGGGCAATGGAGCGCATGTAGGTTCCGGAGGGGACGCGGGCGCGGAAGTGGGCTCGGTCGGCTTCAACACCGGTGATGACGAACTCTTTGATTTCTATTTGAACCGGCTGGAGAATGACTTCTTTTTGCTTTCGCGCCAGCTTGTAGGCGGGAACACCGTGAATTTTCTTGGCGGAGAATGGCGGAGGGACTTGCTCGATCAGTCCGCGGAATTCGGCGGCGAGGGTTTGGAGATTGTCCAGCGTGGGATTGGCGGACGAAATTTGGCCGACGGCTTCCCCATCGGCGTCGTAAGTGTCGGTGGCGAACCCGAAACGGATGGTACCTTCGTAAGTTTTTTCGGATGCAGTGTAGAACTGTGCTAGGCGGGTAAGCGATCCAGTGACGAGAGGAAGAACGCCGGTGGCGAGAGGATCGAGGGTGCCGAGGTGGCCGACGGAGCGCTGGCCGAGGACGCGGCGCATGCGGTCGACCACGTCGTGCGAAGTCCAACCGGCGGGCTTGTCGATGATGATTACGCCGTTCATGAGAGGGATTTGGTAATTTGGTAATTGAGTAATTGGGTAAATTGGAAAATCGCTACGAAACCTGCGGTGGGTTTTTAAATTACAAATTACCCAACCACTAGGTTACCAGATTCCTTATGCTACCTATTCGCGACGACCAACCTCGGTATAGCACTCCATACGTGACCTGGTTTTTGATAGGGCTCAACCTAGCGATTTTTCTATTTGAGGCTACGCTTGCTCCGGACAGCCTGAAGTTGCTGACTCATCAGTTTGGGGTGGTGCCGTATCATACGGCGGTTCTCCTTTCGGGCTCGCACCGGTATGGTTTGCCTGCGGTGGTCGTTCCCTTCTTCACATCGATGTTTCTGCACGGATCATGGATGCACGTGATCGGAAACGTCTGGTTTCTGTATATTTTTGGCGACAATGTGGAAGATTATCTGGGGCATTTTAAATATTTGACGTTCTACATTCTGACCGGACTGATTGCCATGGCGACGCAGGTGGCGATCAATCTGCATTCGACGGTGCCGACGCTGGGCGCGAGTGGAGCGATCGCGGGCGTGCTGGGGGCTTATTTCGTTCTGTATCCGAGAGCGCGCGTGCTGACTTGGTTTTTTGTGTTTGTGTTGTGGGTGCCGGCGTGGATTATTTTGGGGT
>JBAUVJ010000536.1:0-6084 GCA_049583165.1 Candidatus Sulfotelmatobacter sp.
GGCCACTTTCGATATCCAGCGTAAATTTTCCCTTTGGTATCTTCCGCATCAAAAGTTCATCGCCGGGTTGCAGCTTGTAGAGCCGAGGCGTGAGTGCGCCTTCGGGCACTAGCTCAAAGAAAAACTCAATTTCATTTTCGAAAGGTGCCGAGACGATCGAATAGGGTCGCTCGGTGCGCTTTCCATCGTGCTCTATGCCGAGCGTGGCATATTGTCCGGGAACAAACTGAAACTCGCCACCGGGCTGGATGCGAATCATCCACAGATCGGGCGCGAACTCTGCGCGATGAGTTACCCGTGCTCGATAAAATTTGTCGTCCACAACCATATATGTGCGAGGCTCCTCGAAACCCGCTGCAGTAGGCGCGCCGACCTTGCGCCCATTATGTATGCAGTTGAAGTTTGCGATGATACATGGCGGGTTCTCGTTTGACAACCGAACGGTCGTTCCGGGCTGAGCGGGGAAAGCGCAGGCTCGCGAACATGGGCTTTGAGAGGTATGCTCATGGACTCAGTCTCGGGGATGCGAAGCATGAAATCGAAAGCATATCTTTTCGTGTTTGACGGGCTGGCGGATTGGGAGCCCGCGTTAGCATTATGCGAAATCCGCAAATCTGGCAAGTACGAAGTACTGTCGGCGGGAGAATCGTGCGAACCAGTGGTGACGATGGGAGGACTGAAGATTATGCCCGACATCACCGTCGACGAGATCGAGCCACGCGAAACGAAGATTTTCATTTTGCCGGGTGGAGACCGGTGGGAGAGAGGCTCGCATCCAAAAGTGGGCGAACTTCTCCGACGGTTGCATACGCGGGAGATTTTTATCGGCGCACTATGCGCGGCAACACTGGAGATTGCCCGCGCCGGTCTGACTGCTGGGGTTCGCCATACCAGTAACGGCAAAGCCTATTTGAAGAAAATGGTTCCGGAATATAAGGATGAAAGTTTGTACGTGAACGAGCTGGCCGTGACCGATCAAAAAATTATCACTGCGAGTGGGCTGGGGAGCGTGGAGTTTGCTCGCGAAGTAATTCGAGAGTTGGGAATCTACAACGATGCTGACAGGGCGATGTGGTTTGAAATGTTCAAGCACGGCGCGATTCCCGCCGGCTTGCTATAGAGAGCGACGGGGTCAAGCCGTCGGGGTTCCATTCTGAGGAGCATTCGGCAGCTCGCGAAGTTTCTGCACTTCATCCTGCGTTTTTTGCCAGGCCGCCGGTTTTTTCTTGGTCGCGATCGGCGCGCTCGGATTGCTGTAGAACGCAAGAATGTTCGAGCGCAGCTCGGGACTGATTTGGCTAAAGTCGTGCTTCGCCAGCTGGTCCAGAAGACGGGCATAAGTGTCATCCGTCAGCTTGTATTCGCCGGGGAGCGTATCGCGCCCCGTATCAAAGTCGGTATTCGTAAGTTGCAGATTCCCGTCTGCGGCCTGTTGGACCAGCTTGGTATAGTCCTCAACCGTTCGATCCACGCTGGAAATGTAAAGGTCTTCAGTCTTCTGGGTGGGAACTTTAATGTCGAGCGCCTTGAATGGCCCTATCTTCGGCACAAACTTTAGAAAGAAGGCCAGCACACGGGTACCAAAACTCGGCCGGCGGTAGGCTTTCCCCCATTCCTTTTGATAGCTCGTGCGCGACAAGTAATAGCGGAACTGGCGGTCTCGAAAGTTGGGCGTCTCGCTTACGATCTCCTTGCGGCGCGCGACCAAGGCGACACGCGTCATTTCCGGAACCACTGTGCTGATCGCCCGGCGGAATGTCCCAATGGCGAGGTCTTCATTCGAAATTATGTCGCTGAGCGGAATACCGTAGGTATCCTGGAACGCCCGCTCCAGCACGGGTTTTGAAATCTCAAAGCCGATGAAGTCGTGATAACGGTCGGAGGTGTAGCGATTCTTCGCGACTTGAGTTACGTCGAAGCCAAATTCGATGCGAATGTGGGCTTTCGGATTGTCTTCGTAGGTGACCTCTTTCCCATACTTTTTTTCGAGCTTCGGAAATTCGATGGCGACGGCCGCGTTGACGGTGGGATGTCCGCAGTTATCGGCCGAATAATGCGCCAGAGCGCCCAGGGCAAAAGCATATTCGTCGATGTCAGAGGCTTCTTTGAGGAGGTTGACGACAAAATCGCCGCTCCGTACGTAGTGCGTCAGATCGCTGAAATACTTGTTTCCAAAGGGATAGTAGCCCATGTCCTGCATGACCGACCCGCCGTAGGCAAAGGCATGCGCCGTCTTCAAATCATCGTCGGTGGCAGCGGGAAAACGCTTCTTCAGCAGGGGCAGCAGGTTGTCCTGCCATGCCAGGTCCACGATTTCTTCGTGCGTCAGTACGGAGTACGCGGCACAGGGCTGCGGCAGGCAGGTAAGCATGACGATCACAGCCAGTCCAAGGCGGGCTGCAATCTGCCACGAGTTAGGTAGGAAATTCATTTTCCGGCGACAACAACAACAATTAAAGCTATCGGTAGACGGGCAAGTAGCTTCCCAGCGCTACCTTCGATGCCAGTTTTCGAATAAGCGGATGGGCGGCAAAGAACATCGACGGGCTAGGTCCCGAAAGTAACTTTACCCTATTACGAGCTGTCCCTAGACTTGTCTCATGGATGTTTTTCAGTCGCACCTGGTGAGGCAGGATGGCGAATCAGTGGTGATGTCTTCTGATCCGCGCCTCCAGCCGACGCCAGACTATGGAACCTTGGGTCCGGGTTTGGACCCTCCGCCGACGCAGATTTCCGGCTGTTCCGATTCTGATCCCAGGCCATCGTCCGGGTTCCGTCTTTTACATTTCGTCGTGGTAATGGCGGGAATTGGGCTTGCAGTGGCCGTCTCCAGCGCGGGTGGTATGGCCACGGTTTGGGGGAAACTGACGCCTCAGTCTTCATTCAATAAAGACTTTGAGGCCGCCTCTGCTCTATCGTTGGATCGCGACCTGGATCGTCAGAAACCGCAAAAACAAGCCGAACTGCTACTTGAACGTGCCATGACCCGCTCCGACGGAGGGAGTGATCGCGTGGAAGCACAGATTGAATCGCGAGTCGATGCCTGGCGCGGAAAGCTTGAGTGGGATTCCCAACTGGGTCAGCTAACTACGGCTGCGCTCAATTCCAATGACAGAAGGGTGCGGGATTCTGCCGTCGAGGTGCAACTAGCCGCCTATGGGCTCCCTAAGAACGAGTCCACAGTCGACGCACTGGTGCGGCAAGCTGGCTCCTCCGATCACCGGCAAAAGATATGGGCTTTCTGGAGTCTGGGCTTGCTCGGGAACCGCGGCATTGAGACGGATCGCATCGTGGAGGTCTTGGGTGAGCACCTGAAAAATTTTGATGGAGTGGCAGGCAAGGCTGTGCCCAAAAAACAAGAAAAAGAACAAGAAGAAGATGCGCGCCGCTGGGCAGTGGAAGGGCTGGCGTTGGTGGGAACCACTCCAACCATTACGCCCCTGCTCGCAGCGATGCACGATGATCCTTCTCCGCTGGTGCGCGAACGCGCCGCCTGCAGCCTGGCGGAGTCAGGTATGTTGAGTCACGACCAGCGCCTCATCGCGGTTCCGCAGCTCATCAACTACTCGGACGACCCTGCGCTCGACCCTCAAACCCATGCATGGGCGTTCCAGGCTCTGAGCGATATCACTCACCAACGCCTGCCCAATGACTCCGCGGCTTGGCGGAATTGGTACCAGAACAACACCGCCAACAACTAACTTCATGTCCACGGGTTTGAATGGACAAAATGGCGTCGGCACGAAAAAGTCATTAGTGCTCACCGGCAAAATTTCTTCGCACGCGTCTAAGAAAATTAGTAGCATCTAAGTGAGTCTGGTCGTACTCTTTTCCTCCTGCATGCGTGCTAGGAAACCGATATCCGCCCCCGTGCAGTCCGCAGTCTCCGAGTTATTGCCGGAGCTGCACGCAGGAGGCGGCTGCGAAAAAATCGGCCTGACTCGCGAAGCTTTTGCTGAGATTCTGGCGGATGTGGTGATGAAGTACCTTCCGCCCGGCGCCACTGGAAGCGAGGCCTGTGCCTTTCTGCGGAGCCTGCGCGTCGAAGAACTCGCGCTCGCCCGAGCTTGCGCCGTGGGCAATAACGCGGCTTGGGAACTCTTCCTTATTCGTTACCGCGAAAAACTTTATCAGTCTGCCCTGCGCATTGCCCGCGAGGACTCGTCCGCCCGCGAGCTGGCTGACACCCTCTATGCCGAACTCTACGGCACGGTTACGCGCGACGGCGAACGTGTTTCCAAGCTGGCATCCTTCACAGGCCGGGGCTCGCTCGAGGGCTGGCTTCGCACGGTATTGGCGCAAGAGTTCGTGAATCGTTACCGCCGCACAAGGCGACTGGTCAGCCTGGACGAAGAAAGCGAGGAAGGTTCGCAGTTCGCTGCACCCCAGCCGGAGACGGTTTTGTCGCCAGACTTGCGCCTCGAATCGGCGACCGACGCCGCTCTGGCCGCGCTTTCCGGCGAAGAACGGATGGTGCTAGCCGCGTATTTTCTCGATGGCCGGACCCTGGCTGAGATCGCCCGTTTGTTGGGCGTGCATGAGTCGACGATCAGCCGCAAAGTCGACAAAATGGCCAAATCGTTGCGCAAGAAGGTCTTGGCCAACATGATGCGGCAGGGCATGGGTCGCCGCCAGGCAGAAGAAGCTTTGGAGGTCGATGTACGCGACGTGAGATTGGATATTCGTCGGAGTTTGGCGCAAGGATCGTCGACCCTGGCGTTCTATAAAAAGAAGGAAGACAGGTTGAAACCAGACGCGCTGGGAGAGTCTAGGTTGAAATCGAACCGCTGAAGTCGATGTCATGAAATTAGAAACCGGAAACTAGAAACCGACATGGACACCCTCCCCAAATTCGCGGCCACGCGGTTGCAAGAACGATCGCTGCCAGCCGAGTCGCATCCCGATGCCAATCTGCTTGCGGCGTTCGCGGAGCGATCTCTGGCTGGCAGCGAGCGAGCGCTGGTGGTAGAACACATTGCAGCGTGTGGCGATTGTCGCGAGGCAGTCGCCCTTGCTATGCCAGCGACGGAAAGTGTTGACTCGCCCGTGTTGCATCGCTCCTCTCGACTCGGCTGGGCGTGGCCTAAGCTCGGTTGGGCAGCGCTGGCCGCGGGGATACTTGTCGTTACGTCTATCGGCATTAAGCAATACTCGCGTCAAGAAAAAACGGTGGCTTTCAACGTTGCTCCTTCCAACTCTGTACAACAAAATGCTTCGCCAGACTCCTCGGCGGTGAATCAACGGCCCTCCCCCAAAGCATTAGCTCAATCCGCCGCAGACCAGAAAGTTCTGGTTCCTGATAGCGCTGCTCCCGCGCGGAGACCGCAACGCCAATCGGCTATCGGGCGAGCGATGAGGGAAACAGGAAGGGTCCCGGAGCCGGCGGAGGAAGGGCAAGCCGGAGCTGCGTTGGACGACGCTGCGAAGAATCAAAACCAGCTGGCTCAGAATCGGCCTGAAGTGCCGTTTCCAGGCTCTGCAATCGGCGATCTAAACGTAGTCAAAGCGAAGGCTCCTGTGCCAGAGCAGGCTGCGGCCGATTCCCCGGCGGCAGCGGAAATTATGCCGTCGACGATGGTCCGGGCGCCGCGTTGGGAGATTGCGGCTGCCGGCGCTTTGCAGCGTTCGTTCGACGGAGGCAATACGTGGGAGAATGTCGATCCGTCACTGAGTGATCGGGATGTTCTGCAACAAGAAAGCAAGAAAGTCGAAACTACGCGGAATTCTAATCCTGTGTTCCGCGCCGTGTCAGCGAATGACCTCGAAGTTTGGGCGGGAGCTTCTGGCGGCACCCTGTATCACAGTTTAGATGGTGGTAATCGCTGGGCGCTCGTGAGCGTCGCTGATTCTGCCACGATTCTCACCGGGGACATTACCGGCATCCAGTTCGCTGACCCGCAGCATGGGAAGGTTGCAACGTCGAGTAGCGAATTGTGGACCACTTCCGACACCGGCCAAACCTGGCACAGACAACAATAAATTGGTTCGCGTGGCGGGTCTCTCTATCTCCTGTGTTGCCATATCTTTAAGCGTTTTTTCAGGCCATTAACAGCGCCTAATCACTCGCGCTACATAGTCGCCAAA
>JBAUVJ010000537.1:0-5887 GCA_049583165.1 Candidatus Sulfotelmatobacter sp.
AGCCAGGACAGCATGAAAAAAGATGATTCGATGAAGAAAGATGACTCGATGAAAAACGATTCCATGAAGAAGGACGACTCCAAGAAAACAAAGAAGACCAAAGCAGCGAAGAAAGACGCGATGAAAAAGGACGACAGCATGAAGAAAGACGACACTATGAAACACGATCAGATGAAGTAGAACTAATCGTCGAGATGCAGAAGCATTTTGAGAGGCGCGGGTCATAAGCCCGCGCCGGATTATTTCAGCTCAATGTCCAGCGATGCTGAGAAGCTCCTCTTGTTCCTCTTCACGATCCGCGGTATCAGCATCCGCAACTTGCTGTCCAGCATGATGCGTTAGCGACGTTTTCAAATACTGCCGCAAACACCGCGGGCACGGCGTGTACCCATCCCGCGTCGCTTCCTTCGCCGTCATCGTCCGCTCAGAATTCTTGTCGTGAATGAAGGGACATCCCGGCACGTGAAATAACTTCGATCCATCGGAGACCACAACCACCAGATCAGCAGGAACATGATTCGCAGGCTCGGCATGTTGCGACTTGACGAAATTCCTGAACGTAAGCGAATTCGTCAGGAACACCGCTCCAGCAATCAAAACCATCGCTGCCACCGGTAGTAACCACGCCGACCAGCTCGACCATCGCCGCGCTCCACCCCGCTCGTCCTTTGGCAAGCCCTTCTCGAGGCGCCTTTCGAGGCGCTGGCTGAACCCCACGGGCAGTTCCAGCATGCGCTCGTCCCCATACAACTGCACTACATTCCGCGTGCCCGCCAGCACCGACGCACAGTGCTTACAGGCGCGGAAGTGCTCGTCCATCGTAGAGCGCAACTCGGGATCTATGTCACCGTCGATGTAATTCGAAATCTCGCGCCGCACTTTTGCGCAACTATCGTTGTTGTTTTCTACGTTGTTGTTTTCTACCATGGTTTGGTTCCCTTCTCGAATGGCAGCCGGCTAAACCAGCCTTGCTCCCATCCGGCGGCCAGCAGATCGCGCAGCATCAGCCGCGCCCGCAATAGCCTCGTCTTCACCGAGGCTACTGAAATCCCCAGTGCCTCGGCCGTCTCCTGAATGTTCAGATGTTCCATATCGCGCAGCACAAAGACCTGCCTATATTTTTGGTCGAGCGTAGCCAGGGCTTCTGCCAGATGTTGGCGAACTTCCTTACGCTCCAGAGCTTCCGAGGGGATTTCGCGCCAGTCGGCGAAGTCCCGGGGAGCGTACTCGCTTTCTTCACCGTCGCGACGATCGTCGATGCCTTCCATCACTACAGTTCGCTCCCTTCGCCGGCGCATTAAAGCCTCGTTCACCGTGATCTGAATCAGCCAGGTGCTGAAGCGGGCCTCAGCACGGAATTGCCGGATATTCGCGAACGCCTTCAGCATCGCTTCCTGGGCGGCATCCTCAGCGTCGTGCTCGTTTCGCAGAATCGCCAGAGCCGCGGCATATACTCGCCGTTCATAGGGCCGGACCAGTTCGTAGAACAATTCATGCTGGCCGCGCTGCACACTCAGAATCAGATCTTGCTCGCGCAAGCTGCCCGCCGCCGGATTTTTCAATGCCACGTCTGGTTCGGACATCTGGCTCCCAAGCGCCACATCCTCGCACCACGAACCACAGCACAATTCCTATCAGGACACAACTTCGGGTGTTCCGGACGGGTCATCTTCTCCGGCTGAGACTTCGTCTACCTTATCTTCAGGGTCAGCAAGAACAAAGTATTCGGGATCTTTTTTCCAGCCCGTCAGCATCGACATGAAATTGTTCCAGCCGTGAAGCACCACCATCACCAGATGTCCCAGGACAAAAAACAAGATCGCCCACATCACCGCGAAGTGCCAGATGCGCGCATAGTGAAATCCGCCCATCAGCCACGCGAGCCACGAAAACTGAATCGGCTTCCAAACCACAAGGCCGGTAAGCACGGAGAGAACGCCCAACCCTATCGCCGTGGTATACGCATGCTTCTGGAGCGGATTGTATGCTTCGCGAACCGGCGGTTTGGGACCGAAAAAGAAATAGTGCTTCACCATGGGCCAGACGCCAGGAATATCACGCGGAACAAACAAGACCTGCCGGTAGTTTCCACTGAAGAGTTGGTAGCCAAGATAGAGAACGCCGGTCGCGATGTAGATCCACATGAAGGTGAGGTGCCACTGCAATGCTCCGCCCAACCATCCGCCAATGGCGAAGGCTTTCGGCCAATGCAGCAGATCCTTCTGCGGAATTTTGGCACCGAAGCTGGGGAAGGCGCGGAAGATCTGGAGTCCACTACCGACCATAACGAAAAGCGCGACCGCATTGATCCAGTGGCACAGGCGCACCACGTACGGATGTTCGTAGACGGCGCGAGCCACAACTACGGGCTTCTCGGCTTCTTCGTCCTCTTTGGCTTTGCTTTTGCCTTGCGCCTGAATAATTTCGATGACGCTACTCCGCATCCGCTGCCTCCAAATGCACTCGCGAAAGGCGGCGAGACGCCGGCGCTACAAATTCACAGCCCGTAAAACCAAGCATAGCCCTGATCCTCCCAGTAGCCTACGCGATCAAGCACGTGCGTGACTTTCAACTCTGTCAAGTACTTAGCCTGCTTGTAGCCGATCTTGGTCGGTATCTGTAAACGCAACGGCGCACCATGCTGGCGCGTAAGAGGTTGATCGTACATTTCGTAGCAGAGAAGGGTCTGGGGATGCCGCGCCGACGCTATATCTAGAGACTCATAGTAATCGTCAGCGCAATTCACCGTAATATACTTTGCCGTGGGATCGGCGCCTACCAAGTGCAGAAAGTCGGAAAGTCGGGCCCCGCCGAAGCGGCCAATTACGTCCCACCCTTCAACGCAGATGTGGCGCGTATTCTGCCGCACGCGAGGCAACGCCTGCACCTGCGACAATTTGTATTCCCCGGGCATCTGCACCGCTCCGCTGACAGTCAGTGTCCAGTTCTCGAGATCCACCCCGGGATCGTCAACGTCATATCCGTTAATCGGGAACTTGGGAGGGGGTGTCAGGTCGGCATCGTCAAATGTGGTTGCCAAGTGGCCGGAGCGGAAAAGTCCAGCTGAAGCCAAGTCGTTGAAATGCAGGCCTTCTCTCAGTAAACCCTCTTGCCACTTAGGGGTAGCGAAGGCTCCCAGCGCGAAAACGGGCAGCAGCTTTAGTAATTCACGGCGACTGACCCGCCGGAATTGCTTCTCGTCCAGTTTACGATCACCACTATTCACAGATTTGGCCTTTACCATCATGGGATTAACAGCGCTCATGGAAGTTTCATCCAGGAACCGGCGTGAAAATAATACCGCGATAAAGCGCTCAAGATCGCATCTTTTACTAGCATTTGGAACGTTTTCGAGGCATACTAGCCGAAGATAGCCTTCCCCTGATGCGCCCCCGGTTTGGCGGTCCAGAACTGGTGGTCCAAACGAAAGCCTAGGTTTCCCATGTCGACGCTGAAGACTATCGTGCCGAAAACAGCTGAAACACTGGTCCCGAGCCAACCAAAACTTGTGCCGAAGCTTGTGACGGAAGATCACCGGCAACGCGAATTAATGGTGGGATCCTTGTGCTTGCTGCTGTTAGCGTTGAGCATCGTGCTGTGGCACGATCGCGATTTCTGGTTCCCGGACTCTCCCGATGCGGAAGCCGATCAGCAATTCGACAGTGCGCCCGCCAAGGCAGCTCCAGCGCACGTGACCGTGGCAAGCGCGATGGTGGCACCCGTTGCTAAACCGAACCACAAAGCTCTGCACACGGCGGTAAAAACGGAGACCGCGAGTACCGCCGCGGAATCAGATTCGGAACCACCGCCAGCAGTTGTGACCCGCACAGTCCTGCCTCCGCTGGAAGTGGAAGTGGTAGCCGGGGACTCGCACCGCGTGATCCGGCCGGGCAGCAATTCCATGCACGTCGATTTACAACCGGGAACTCCGCCGGAACCCGCTCCGGAGAGCGCCGCCGTCGCGCGCGATACCGAGACTGCGGCAAATGTCACGAGCAACGCCACCGAGCGCGTGCAGATGTCTGCCGACACATCGGCGATCTTGACCAGCCCGGTCAAGCCGAACTATCCGATGCTAGCGCGGCAGATGAAAGTGCAGGGCTCCGTAATTCTGAAGGCGCTAATTGGCCGCGATGGAATCATCCAGAATCTGCGCGTGGTAAGCGGGCCACATATCCTGGCCTCTGCCGCTGAGGATGCCGTCCGGCAATGGCATTTCAAGCCGCATCTTCAGGGCAGTGAAGCGGTTGAGACCGAGGCCAAGATCACGGTCAACTTTACGATCTCGACCAATTGATTTTCCCTTTTGCATTCCGTGAAGCCAGCCCAGCGGCTTTCATGCGCAATTCTCCTCTGCCGCCGCGCCCTCTCCCTCTTTGAGCTTCAATCGCTCGACTCAGATGGATAGATCGCTGAGACGGCCTCCTGTGATTCGCCCAAAATGACGAACGCCCCGACCTCTCACGAGATCGGGGCGCCCGGGCAGCCCTCCCCCAGAACTGCTCACCTGTGAAGTTAATTCCTGGGGGACGCTTTGCAAATGGCACTCTGGTGCCATCCCGCGATCTAAAGTAATCCCCAAATTAGTTCGTTATTGCAGTCGCATGCGGTTTCCTAAGATGGCGTTCAAGAGATCACAGCGCTTAAGTCATGGTCCTTCTTCGCCGATGAACTATCCAGCAACCAGAGCTGCCGATTTCCATGCCATTCTTTCAAGATCCAGAGGTTTACCACGACATCCTAGACGGCTTGCAAATCGGAGTGAGCGTGGTCGATCTGCACAGAAAAATTGTCTTTTGGAGCGACGGAGCGGAAAAGGTTACGGGCTATGCACGGATCGACGTGCTCGGTCACTCCTGCGGTGACAATATTCTTCAGCATTGCAATCAGATCAGCTGTGAGATGTGCGCCCAGAGCTGTCCTATGACGCTGGCGGCGCATGATGGCCAGCCTGTGGAATCCATAGGCTTCATTCATCACAAGTCGGGATATCGGGCGCAGGTGCACACCTGGACAATTCCACTGCGCGACAAAAAAGGCTCAATTATTGGAATCATCCAGACCTTCGAAGGCGAGAGCGCCGCTTGTGGTCCTGACCCGAATGATCGGAGCCTGAAGGAACACGGTTGGCTAGATGAAATTACGGGACTGCCGAACCAGGCGATGATGCAATCGCATCTGCGGGAAACCCTGGGCACATTCACCGAGCTTCGAGTTCCCTTCAGCATCGTTTGTCTGGAGGTTCCCGATCTCGATCAATTCCGCGCCAGGTACGGTCAAGGAGCGACTCGATCCGTCCTGCAGGTATTGGCCCGCACCCTCAGGAGTACGGTGTGGCCAACCGACTTTGTAGGAGCTTGGACCAATGGCCGATTCCTGCTGATCTTAGTGGGCTGCAACGAAGAAGCGCTGCATGCCGTTAGCCAGCGTCTGGCGCGGATGATGGCCAGCGTAAGCATTCAGTGGTGGGGAGAAGATTTGTCGGTTGCTGTGTCGATCGGACACACCTCCGCAAGAACCGGCGACACCATGGAATCGCTGTTGCTCCGGGCGCAGGATGCACTGAAAGGAAGCGGAGCCGCGCCATACGGGAGCCGCTCAGGCGCAGCCGCCGGGGGCATGCAATCTTAACGAACTGATTAACGAATCAACTATGTTCGCAATTATCGGCATTGTCGTTGTTTTCGGTTGCGTGGTAGCCGGCTATCTGATGGAGCATGGCAATCTCCGCGTGCTCATCCAGCCGGCAGAACTGGTTACCATCGGTGGCGCAGCAGTCGGCACCGTTCTGATCGCCAATCCGCTTCACATCCTCAAACAGATTGCGGGAGGAATCGGCGGTGTCTTTGGCGGTTCCAAATATACGAAGCAGGCTTACACCGACTCC
>JBAUVJ010000538.1:0-17402 GCA_049583165.1 Candidatus Sulfotelmatobacter sp.
GGTCAGGAGGACGTTTTGGAACTCGTCATTGCTAGGAGGCAAGATGGAAGCGCGCTTGTTGATCTCGGAAGGGTCGAGCAGATCCAGCACGGAGAGATGCTGAACGGCAAGAACCCGGTCCATCCCCTCAAGGCTTAGGCCGCGCTTGCGATTCAGGAAGTTGGAGATGTGGGCTTGCTTGAATCCTGTCTGTTGCGCCAGACGGAGACCGGTCAGATCGCCTTCCTCAATACGTTCCCAAATAGTATCGCGCAGGTTATCTTGCAGCACACGGAATTTCATGGCGTGGATTATAGCATGTGAGGTATAGCCAATTGCTAATCAAACTATTTTTTCCACAGCATCCTGGGTATAACGACCTTGACTGGGAAACTTTAGAGCTATACGATCGCGACATCTTATAACCTATCTTGTTTTTTGGGGACTGGATCACGATGTGCAATCTGGAAAGTTGCAACGAAGGGAAAAGCTTCGCCGAATTTCGCCGCAAGGTGCGAGCGGCCGAGGTGCTCTCCGCTGCGATGGAGCATTTGTTGAGGTCGTTGAACTTCAGTGGGAAGTTGAGCGTGATGGTGCAAAACGGGCGGGTGCTGAAATCGGGCTACGAAGAGGGATTTTTCCGGCAACCGCATCCTGCATCCATGTTAGGGCGCGACATTTCCGCCGAGCCATAAAGAATTGAGAAGCGGCTACGTTTCGCCCACAATTAAATAGCACAAACAGGTCATCGTAAGAGAAACGAGCCCTGTGTTTGGTTACCGCTTTGAAGCGGGGACCAACGCAGGGCTTTTGTTTTGGCTCGGGACATTCAGCGAGAAAAGTTAGAGGTCTGCAAGTGGATTCTCAAGCTTCGGGAAAAGCGATGAAAACGAAGGGAAGTAATACGACGGCGATGGTGAGCCTCGAATTGAAATATTGCGAGCGCTGCGGAGGGTTGTGGCTGCGTCCTGTGGGCGGGGAGCAAATCTATTGCGTGACTTGCGCGCGCCAGATCGCTGAGTTGCCGCCAGCTTCCCATGAGCCAACGACCGCGAAGATGCAGCGACGAGGTGTGGGTGGCGGCGAGTTCCGACAGTACTCGGAAGCCGAGGATACGGACATGGATACAACGGGAGGTGCGGCGTGAATGACCTTGTGGGATGGATCGCGGCGGAGGCAGACGGCGGAGACCTGGGAAATGCTAACCGGGGCCTGACCAGCACTCCGGTAAAGGAGAAAGGACGACTTGAGGGCGGTATCTTAGGCGATGTTCCTCCTGGCGATATTGCTTTGGACGATTCTGCTCCTTGCAACGCCTCGACAAGAACAGTTGCGTGGCAGAATTTGCCGGCGCACAACTTTTCGGCTGGAGCGGGTGCGGTCAGTGGGGCGCGGCCGGAATGTGCGCTGGACCGAAACCCGGACCTATGGCTCTATCGCAAGCGCACTACTGCGTTGCTGAGGCGCTATATGCGGCTGTCGATGGAGACTGGGCGATTGCCGTCCGTGATCGGCCGCGAATTCTTCCGAGCCAAGATTACGAGCTATACCTCTGCGACGTTTGAAGATCGAGTGATCTTTGTGCATGATGTAGAGACGTGCCTGGAGCGGCTGGCGCCTTTCGACCAGGGAATTATTGCCCGCGTAGTGCTACAGGAGCACGATCATGAAAGAGCGGCTCGACTGCTACAGTGCACACGAAAGACCGTCGAACGCAGGTTGCCGGAGTTGCTTGATGAACTTAGCGAAGAGCTATTGAGCGTCGGGCTACTGGTGCGCTTGCCGAAGGCGGAGCGCCCGGTAACGGCGAAGCCATTTTGAGGCACAAAAATCTTGTCAAGGGGGTCAGGAGGGAGCTTTTGCGGCAAGTAATTGAAAACGCGGCGAAAATAAATTTAACAAAATGTCCCAATCACCCTTTGCGAAATGCTATTCTGGATTTATAGGGTAAAGAAAAAAGCAATACCGATGAAGGCGCGCTAACAAAGCGCGCCTTTTGTGTTTTCGGGGGGGGGGATTTTTTGAGAGAGCAAAAGGCATGAAGACGGCAAAAAGAAGGGCCAAGAGGACGACTAACAGGCCGACGAAGAAGAATGGGAAAGGCAAGGAAGGTGATGCACCCGCAACGAAGGTAATTGGGCCGGTGGATTTTGAGCAGGTGCGAAAAGAAATTGCGATTCTTGTGGGAGGCGCTGCGGTATCTATTGCGCGAAAAGCGATCGCAGCGGCGGAGGACGGGGAACTGGCTCCGGTGAAGTATTTGTTTGAAGCGGTGGGACTGTATCCTCCGACGGCGGAAACGATGGCAAAACCGGAGGATTCGTTGGCACGCCGATTGTTAAAGCGCCTAGGTTTGCCGACCGATGCGGTGACGGGCGAGGAAGAGGCGACTTCGGACTTGTTTGTTGATCAGATGAGACTAGCAACGGACGAGCCGGAGGTGGATGAGCTTCCAAGCCGTGGAATTCCACATATCTAGAAGCTGGCTGTTGGCGGCGTATCGAAACAAGGCCGGGAGGATGCCGTAAAATGAACCGGAGTTACGATAGGAATCCCGGAGGACTGTCGATTTCACCGCGAGTGGAATCGGACGGAAAAAAAAGAGCGGCATGGGCGGATGTCATTGCCGGGAGATCGATTTTCCGGGACAATCCTTTTCGGAATAATCTTCCTGGGGGTGATCTTTCCCGAGAGCGATCAGAGAAGAGAAACGCAGAGAATAGAAAGGTCCGCGTCAAACGAAGCCGAATGGGAATGGATATCACGTGGGTGACCGACCGGATCGCGGTCGGAGGCGGTATCTGGACGGCGGAGAATATGGCGGCGATAGCGCGCGCCGGCATCACGCACATTATCGACATGCAGATTGAGTTTGACGACACGGCGCTGGCGAAGCCGTATGGGATTGCGGTTTGCTGGAATCCGATCGACGACGATTTTGAGCCCAAGCCCCCTGAAGTATTCGAGCGTGGAGTGGTTTTCGCCCTGGCGGCGCTGGAAGAGGACGGAGCGAAGTTGTACGTGCACTGTGCCGCGGGGGTGCATCGAGCTCCGATGATGACGCTGGCGCTGCTGGGCGTGACAGGTTGGAGCGTAGAGGATGGCATGGATCTGATTGAGGGACGACGGCCGGTGGCAGACTTTGCCGAGGTTTATGTGCGAAGCGTGGAAGATTTCCTGCAAGGACGACTTTGAGAAAAAGCCTTCAGCAAATTTGAGGAGGAAGTATGTTTCAGGCGTGCCGTCCAGCGGGGCGGCTTTTTTATTTGGTGCTTGCGTTGGTGGTGGCGGCATCCGGGTTTGGTTTGGCGGCGCGCGAAGCTTCCGAAAGAGAATCAGAGAATCCGACAAGTTCCCCCAAGGCGAAGCTGCGTGCGGTTGATCCCGCGCCGCATGCGGCTTCGCCTGCTCCTCAGAGCGGTCCGACGTTAACGAGCGTGATCGATACGGTGTACCAGGCGGACGGGGCTCCGGCTCAAGGAGTTTTGGTGATTACGTGGCCGGCGTTTGTAACGGCCGGTGGAAGTGCAGTGGCGGCCGGTGCGCTGGATGTAACGCTGGGAACGAACGGTGCCTTGAATGTGGAGTTGGCGGCGAATGCGGGAGCGAATCCACCGGGAGTGTATTACTCAGTCGTCTACCAGTTGGGGCCCGGCGAAGTGCGAACAGAAAGTTGGGTGGTGCCGACGAGCTCTCCGGCAACGTTGGCGCAAGTTCGGGCGACGCCGGGAGCGGGAACAGCGGCGCAGCCGGTGTCCATGCAATATGTGAACACGGCGTTGGCGGGGAAGGCGAACGATAGCGCGGTCGTGCATTTGGCGGGGACGGAGACGGTGACCGGGACGAAGATCTTTTCCGCGCCTCCGAGTGTTCCGACGCCCGTGGGTACGGGGGATGTGACGAACAAGGCGTACGTGGATTCTTCGATTGCCGCGGTGGGAGCGGGGAATTATCTGCCGACGGCGGGCGGAGCGATGACGGGACCGCTGACTTTGAGTGGCAATCCGACTGCGCCTCTGCAAGCGGCGGCTAAAGAATATGTAGATTCGAGTGTGGTGGTGAAGGCGGACTTGATAAGTGGGTTGGTGCCGACGAATGAGTTAGGGAGCGGGACGGCATCCGGCTTGAACTGCCTGCTGGGAAGTGGGGCGTGGGGGCCGTGCGGATCCAGTGCCAACGCGACGGCGATTCAGAGCGTTCCAGTGGCCTCGACCGCGCCTGGTAACGGGCAGGTGCTGACGTATTCCTCGACTTCAGGGCAATATTCTCCGGCTACGCCGGGAGGTGGAACGGGCAGCGTCTCGGTTACTCCAGCAGCGAGCCAGAGCATCGCGCAACCATTAGGGACGCAGTTCAGCGTAAATAACGTCAGTGGCATTCGATATGTGACGGCAGGCGACAACTGGAGCACAAGCCCGAGCGGTAGTTTGGCTGGAGGAACGCCGGCGACGGTGACTCTTTCGCCGTGCCCCGTGGGGGTCGATACATCCGGCTTCTCGATGTATTACGTGTATTTGAGTGTGCAGGGCACACCGGAGCCGGCGATGGTGACGGGTGGAACTTGCGTGGCGGGAGCCAGCTCGGGAACGATTGTATTCACACCGAGGAATTCTCACTCCGCGGGATACAAGATCAGCAGCGCGTCGAGCGGGATTCAGGAGGCGATCAACGACGCTTGTGGGCTTCCCAGCGGAGTCACCGAAGGAAATCCGAATGCGAGAATCGTTCTCCCCGCGACTGGGGTGACTGGGAACGCGTTGCCGGTTTATGGATCGGTTTTTGCGCATTGCAGCCGCGCGCTGATTGAAGGAAACGGAACCCTGCTCTCGTGCTCGACCCGGGATCGCTGCATGGTGCTGGGAGATCTAGTGAATTCCAATCACTATGGGGGAGTGACTTTGCGAGGAGTGAACTTTACCTCGGCGCTAAGGGCAGACGGCTGCCAGATTACGAATACACAGCGGCAGTCGAATGTGGTTACGATTACTACGGCATCCGCCTGCAGCACGATTCAGAATGGCGACATTGTCAACATCAACTTTACGGATAGTCCGGCGTACTGGGGAAATCACGGGCCGGTAACGGTGAGCGGGACATCGATTACCTATAACCAGACAGGGGCAAACCTGGCGGCCGCTACGACTCCGGGAACAATTGCGATCGAAAACGCGGCGGTTGAAGACAATGCAACGCCGGGAACGATGGAAGATATAAAGTCCTCGAGCGGTGGAGGCGGGAATTTCAATCAGTTCTTCGTGATGGACGACGACGAGGCGGCGACCATCCGAAACTTTGATGCTGACGGGAGCCAGGCGCTGACGTGCACGGCCAACCATTGCGGTTCGTATGTTTACGCGGCGAATGGCGGTGCGCCCGTGCTCTGGCTGAGCCACATGAACATCAGCCCGCAGTGCGGGGGCAACGGTATTACGGTGTACGGAAACAATACGGTACGCATCAGCGACAGCGTGATCCAGGGATGGGGAATGTGGGCGGTAAACACGGAGAATTTGCTGGGAAATTTTGGCGGGACCACCATGGAGAACGTCTACATGGAAGAAGGAGCGGGCCCGTGCGTGCATCCTTATGAAGGAAATTACTTTAGCTCAACGGGAATTATTTACGAAGCTAACCTGCAATCACTACTGGTGAGAGGCGGCGAACAACCGGGCGGACACATTAGCGGGTTTGGAGCACAAAATACGGGCACGGTGCAATACAGCTACTATGTGATCGCCAACGACACGACCACGGGCTGGCATAGCGGCCCGCTTTTTGCGGGATTTGCGCTGACGAACGGCACGGGATCGGTTACCGGTCAATTTCCGCATGTGCCACCGGCCAATGCCGGCGATGTGATCACTTATGACATCCTCAGAATGCAACCCTCAATCTCACTGGCGGCGAATACGCCGAGTTTTCCGGTGAAGGGTGCTTGCACGGGAGGAAGCGCAGGCGCTTGCGGGAGCATCGTGACGGGTCAAGCACAATGCACGGGGCTAGTCTGTACATTCACGGATGCATCGACCTCGGCGAGCACCACGAGTTATTCGATCAACAACCTGAGTTGGGAACCCATCCTTCCGTTCTGGCCAGCTGCTGTGGTGTTGGCAGGCGACGGGAGTCAAACCTACATCGGGCCGACAACGAGTTTCGATATCGAGCCTTCCGACGTGGTGGCGGTGGACTGGAACGCTTTTCCTGAAGTCTATGCCCGGTACTGCCCGGGCAGTGGAGGAATCGGGAATCCAGCGTTCGGTGGAGCGATGGAGAACTGCATCGATGGAAACCCGAACACCATCGCGTCGGTGGGTACCCTGCTGAACGATGGCCTGTCCGTCTCGGGACCACCCACTGGAGTGAAAGGAAGGCTCAACTTCGAGTCGTCAGTTTTGAACGGACACCACATCATTACCTTGGTGGATTCCAACCTGGCGAAGACGACGGCGACGATCAACTTCCGGCCACCGAGCGATGCGAACGATACTTATATTGGTCTGGACAATGGAGCTCCAGCGGCGGTGAGTGGAGCGCAATTGGCTTTCGGGTCGCCGGTTTCGATTTCCAACTACATCGGAAACAAGGGAGACAACACGAGTTATCTGGAGCGATTGACGGCGTCAGCGAAGACGTTCAATGTTCCGGTGAACATTAATGGAAATCTTACGGTGACTGGTACTTGCACGGGCTGCGGGGGCAGTGGAGGATCGGGCACGGTAAATAGCGGGACGGCGACCCAAGTAGCATTGTATTCGGCTAGTGGAGCGGCGGTGAGCGGGGATAGTGGGTTGACGGACAACGGATCGACGTTAACTTATGGGGGAAGCAATGGGATCGCGGCGGCAGCGGGAACGTTTGCAGGAAACCTGACGGTCAACGGGCAGTTGCTGGTGGCGGGACCGTGGACGGTAAGCTCGCCGGTTCCGGGGATAGCGATGGCGGCGGCGGGAGCGGGGACCTCGGCATTGGGGATCTCGAGCGATGGAAACTTTTATATTTCCGCGAATGGTGGAAGCCCGCAGAAAGTGGCGACGACGGCGTCGAGTTCGTTCTTTTCAAATCTCTTCCAGGAGGATGGGAACGATCTGGGCGAGTACAACGGGACTACGGCGCAGAACTTACACGTATATTCCAGCTACACGAACAGCTCGACCTGGCAGCGGACGTCCGTTGGATATGACGCGACGGACGGTTATGCCGTGGTAAGAAGCGAGAATTCTACGTCGGGGGCAGCGCCGGGTTTGGGATTTTGGGTCAACAACGGATTGAAGTGGGTCGTAGACCCGAGCAGCAATTTGAAGCCATGGGCCGATCAGGCATACAACGTGGGTTCGTTCAATAGTTCGGGGAGTGGCAGCGGATTGCGGCCGGGCACGGTGTATGTAGCGGGAAATTCGGCGAGCGGCAGCGGTTTCGAGCTGGGAAAATTTGCCAACGAGAGTTACGAACTTTGCAATGACACGACAAATGGTACGGTCATTGGCGGATTAGCGGTGCTTACGGCCGCGGGCTGCGCGGTGAAGCCAGGAAGCGCAGTGACCAGCGGCGCCATCGGAGTGGTGATTGCGAATGGTGGGACGTCGGGGGTGGTTACGCTGGCGCGAGCGGGATCGGCTTTTTGCAGCTTCGATGCGACCGCGACCGTGGTGGGAGATTACGTTGTGCCTTCGAGTACGGCGAACAGCGGGTTCTATGCTTTATGCCACGATGCGGGTTCGACTCCACCGACGGGAATCCAAGTGCTTGGACGGGCGCTACAGGCGAGCGCGGGAGCCACGACGGTGCAGATGTTCCTGGAGATGCCAGGGTCCAATGTAAGCACAAGCGCGGCTTATTCGATTCCATGGTTTACGACGAACACGACGGGGACGGCGATCACGTTTTCCGGCACAGCGAACAAGGCGGAGTTGTGGGGGGTAGCACTGACATTTCCGCTGAGCACGACGCAGGTGACTTATTACGTTTCGACGGTGGACAGCACGAGCAATACTTACGACATTGGAGTGCTGAACAGCTCGGGGAACATTGTGGCGCATATCGGAAGCACCGCAGGAACTACATTCGCGCCGAGCGTGGGATGGAAGACGCTTAGCTGGAGCGCAGGTACGACGCTGCAACCAGGGAAATATTATCTGGCGATTACCAGCAGTTGCACCAGCACTTGTGCGCAGGTTTACGGGGGAAGCTCGGCCGGTTTCACGTTCCTGGGCGGCGCCAGTGGAAGCGCAGTGAGCGTAACGGCGGGCGGGACGCTGAATAGTGGGATCACGATCCCGTCGGACAGCCCGACGGAGGCGACGATCATGGCGTGGGAGATTCATTAGAGTTGCGAGTGAGGGCCGGATGGCCATCGGCGAGAGCCGGTGGCCTTTTTTGTTGGGCATGAGCGCCTGAGGGCAAGGGTTGTCGAGCTTCGCTTAGATGGACACCTTCGACTTCGCTGAGGACAGGTTTGGGATGCTGTTCTACATGCTCCGGTGACAATGCATTTATTAAGAGGAGAGAAAATTATGAGCAGCGCGATCAACCCCGAGGCAGCAGAACCATCCACACGCAATTTCTTGAGCAGAGTGACCGAAATCCGCCGGTGACCAATTGGGGCGGAAATGACGCCGAGGGCGGCCAGATACCTACGCCCGGTCCATCCGAGAGCCGAGTGACCCAGCCCGGTCCTGCACCCTCGGCTAACGCGGGGCTGGTGAATTATGACACCGGAGATAGTGCAGACAGCGTTCAGGACGAGGCGGAACGGGAAGGGTAAGGTCCGCAAGTGGTCGGGAGCCATCGGCGAAAGCTGGTGGCTTTTTTGTTGCGAGGAAACACGGCTAAACACAGAGGGGCACAGAGCACACAGAGGACAGATCGTTCATGAGATGGATACTGATCATAATTCTGCTGGGAATGAGCAACCTGGCCACGGCGACGACTTACTACGTAAGTTCGAGCACGGGGAACGATACGAATAGTGGGACTGCTTCTTTGTCTCCGTGGCAGACGATCGGACATGTGAACGGGCAAACATTTCAACCGGGGGATTCGATTCTGTTCAAGCGAGGAGATGTCTGGAATGAGAGCCTGACGCCAGCTTCTTCCGGTACTTCGGGAAATCCGATCGCGTTTGATGCGTATGGCACCGGGGCAGCGCCGAACCTGACGGGATATTATGCGGTGCCTTCTACGGCGTGGGTGTTGGTGACGGGCAATGCATGGAAGGCGCCACTGCCTTCGACCTATACAGCGGTGAATTTCTGTTTGTTCGGATCGATCTGGGGGCAGAAGGTGGCGGCGGTGTCGTCGAACTTGACGGCACAGTGGGATTTTTACCTGGCCGATGGGTTTATCTATGTCTACTCAAGCGGAAGTCCGGCTACTTTTTATAACGAACCGATTGTGCCGATGGCTCTAAGCAACGTTCCAGTGATCAACATCAGTGGGCAGTCCTGGCTGACGTTCCAGCATTTCCTAGTGAACTGGTTCGATCAGTATGGGGTTTATGTGCAGGGGAGCAGCGATCATATTACATTCGCCAACATGGAAGCGGATTCGATGATCCCGCAGGGTACACAGCCACTGGGGTTTTACGTAAATGAAAGTACGCCGGGACCCGGCGATGTAAAGATCTACAACTCGGAAGGACTATTTGGGAACAAACCAGGAACTGAGAAAAAGGATGCTGCGATGCTGTTTCTGCAAAATGCGCTCTCCACTGTGGACGCGGTCGCGGCGCGAGAGATTATAAATCCTGAAGAATTTCGGTCAGGGATCTCTAAAATAATAGACGGAACAGTCCAGTGTTTAAATGCTTCGACCTGGTGCAAGGAGCGACCGGTTCAAAGCACTCAGCCGACAGCCTAATGACGACTAGCCCACCTCTTCACCCCAAGTTTCCAACGTCTTTTTCACTAACGCCATGAACTGGTCGGCGACTGCACCATCGATGAGGCGGTGATCATAGCCGAGCGTGAGGTGGACGACGGAGCGAATGGCGATGGAATCGTTGCCTTCTTTATCGGTAACGACGAGCGGCTGCTTGGTGATCCCTCCGACACCCATGATGGCGGAGTTGGGCTGATTGATGATGGGCAAACCGAAAACGGCGCCGAATTGTCCGGGGTTGGTGACCGTGAAAGTTGAGCCTTCGACATCCTCGGGTTTCAGTTTTTTGCTACGTGCGCGTTCGCCAAGGTCTGTAATGCCGCGCTGCAAGCCGAGGAAGTTGAGATCGCCCGCGTTCTTTAAGACAGGGACGATCAGTCCCCAATCGAGGGCGACGGCAACTCCCACGTTGATGTGGCGATGATAGCGGATGTTGTCGGCTTCGAGTGAGGCGTTGATGATGGGCCACTGTTGCAGCGCGATGATGGCGGCGCGCACGAAAAACGGCATGAAGGTGAGGCGGACGCCGTGACGCTGCTCGAATCCATTCCTGGATTTTGCGCGAAGGTTCACGATGCGGGTGAAATCCACTTCATACATGCAGTGAACGTGTGCGCTGGTACGACGCGATTCGATCATTCGCTGCGCGATGATCTTGCGCATATTCGTTAGAGGAACGAGATCGCCCGGATAAGGAGCGGGAGCCGGAGGAGTCGCAGGGCGTGAAGCCGGAGCCGAGGGGGCGGCTTCAGTGGATTTGGCCGCGTTCGGTGCGGCAATAGGTGCCTGCGAAGAGGTTGACGATTGCTGGTCGATAAACGAGAGGATGTCCTGCTTGGTGATGCGGCCACCAAGGCCCGTACCGGAAATCTGCGAGAGACTTATACCGTGCTCGCGGGCGATCTTGCGAACGAGCGGAGAGGAGCGGGCTTCTTCTTCCTCCGTGGGCTCGGAGACCGGAGTGCTTACAGGGGGCGCCGGTGCCGGCGTCGAGGCATTTATTTTCTCTTCCTTTTTTTCTGGAGACGACTTCGCGGGGCTCGCAGCAGCCTGCGTCTGTTTGGCAGGGGCTGAGGCTTCACCGTCGGCGGAAATTGTACCGACGATGGTATTTACTGCAACTGTTGCACCCTCAGAAACTTTGATCTCTTGCAGCACTCCGGATGCAGGTGCGGGGATTTCCGCATCGACCTTGTCGGTGGAGATCTCGAAGAGTGGTTCGTCGCGCTGAACTTTGTCGCCAGGCTTCTTCAGCCACTTGGTAATAGTGCCCTCGACGATGGATTCTCCCATCTGGGGCATGATGATGTCAGTCGGCATGATTTCCTTCCACGAAGCCCATGGTTCCGATCAATGGGGGCGTACGCAAACGAATATTATAGCGGTTGCGATAAGGAACTCGAAAGACTCGCAGTGAGGGTGCACTCTTAGTCGTGCTTGTGTTCCTCTTTTTCCTGACCACCGGTCGGGGCGGCGACGCCGAAGTTGGTTTTCCAGTAGTCCTGAACCGCGGGTGGCAGCTTTTCCAGGTGCGACAGGAGGCTGACGAGTTTCCAGATATCCTTCTCGCTGAGAGTTTTATCCCAGGCGGGCATCCCGGTATAGCGGACGCCAGTGCGGATTGTGTAGAAGGTATGCCACTCGGGATCGTCGGGAGGGTCGGATATAAGGTTCGGCGCGGGCGGGTAAAAAGAGTCACCGAACGACGTGGGCTTGCGATCGAGTCCGCCGTGGCAGCCAGCGCAGTTCATGGTGTAGATCTTCATGGCGTCTTCAAAGTTCTGGTCGGTGGGAGGCAAAGGATTGGTGACGTGGGGAGCGTGGCGCTCCATGGACGCGTCAACGGCACCGTTCGCAATGCGGCGCTCGATGTGCGGCGGAGCAACATTTGCCGCGGTAGGAAGGAAACCGAGCATAGCGAGGCCTAGCCCGCCGAGAATGACTACGAGAAGAGTTACGATAACGCCGAGAATGAATTTGCCCATCGGTCCCTCCGGAGGCACTATTGTGGCAGATGGAGTGGGTAGTGCGCCAGTTCCGGGCCGACGGTGAGCGGCGTCTGCTCTTTCTCGTGTTGCTCAAGTTAAGTCCGACGCAGTCAATAAGCTTTCAATCGGCGCGCTTCGCGAACCACATCGCCTACCTGCGGCAGGTAATGTTCTTCCTGCGGCGGTGAGAACGGGATGGCCGAGTCGAGACCTGCGATGCGGACGATGGGGCCGTCGAGATCGTCGAAGGCTTCTTCGTTGATGATGGCTGCGATTTCACCGGCAAGCCCTCCGGTGCGTGAATGCTCGTGAAGGACGATGACTTTGTTGGTCTTCTTCACCGTGGCAACGATGGCTTCGCGGTCGAGCGGGGAGACCGTGCGTAGGTCGAGGATTTCGATGTCGATATTTTCTTTTGCGAGAATTTCAGCGGCTTCGAGCGCGGTGTGGACCATCGCGGCGTAGGTGATGATGCTCAGGTCGCGGCCCTCGCGGACGATATTCGCTTTGCCGATGGGGACGACGTAATCGTCAGTCGGGACTTCGCCCTTGATGCGGCGGTAGAGATACTTGTGCTCGAAAAAAATACAGGGATTATTGTCGCGGATGGCGGCCTTGATCAGGCCTTTGGCATCGTAGGGCGTGGCGGGACAAATTACTTTTAAGCCGGGATTGTGGACGAACCACATCTCCGGATTCTGCGAGTGGAAGGGACCGCCGTGGACGTATCCGCCGCTGGGACCGCGCAGAACCAGCGGGGCAGGCGCTCCCCACAGATAGTGCGTCTTGGCGACCATATTGCTGATCTGGTTGAAGGCGCAGCCGATGAAGTCCATGAACTGGAATTCGGCGACGGGGCGCATGCCGGTGAGCGAGGCTCCGAAGGCCGCGCCTACGATGGCGGACTCGGCGATGGGCGTGTCGATGACGCGCTCGGGACCGAAGCGGTCGATGAAACCGTCCGTGACTTTGAAGGCGCCCCCGTAAATGCCGATGTCTTCGCCCAGGCAGAAGACGGTTGGATCACGGTCCATTTCTTCCCAGATTCCCTGGCGGATGGCTTCGAGATAGGTGAGTTGGGGCATAGCCTCAGTCGGTAGTCGCGAGCCCTGCGTTGCGAGCAGGCGGCGCTGTGCCACGAGTTCAGGCAAGCGGGAACAATTTACTAATTGTACAAAATGTGTTATTATACAAGCTATACTATTTGTACAATCTTATCATGTCTGACAAACTTACCGCCAGCGTTGCCCGCCAGAACTTTTCCGACATCCTGAGCCGGGCCGAATATCGGGGCGAAAGGGTTATCGTACACCGTGGCAAGAAAGCTGTCGCGGCCGTGGTGCCGATTGCGGACCTTGAGCTTCTGGAAAAACTCGAAGACGAGATTGATATCGCTGCGGCGCACGCAGCTTTGAAGGACCCGCGCACGATTCCCTGGGAGACTATTAAGAAAAAACTCAGGCTGTGACCCAGCCGATCGATGGACGCAGGAAAGTAGTAATTTAGCTAAGTACCAGATCGGCATGTGAACGGCATGCGCACGAAAAAACCCCACTCCACAAGGAGGTTTTCGTGGCACAGTATACGATCCAGTTCAAGCCGCTCGCGCTTCGGCACTTGGAAAAACTACCCCGCGACATTCAGAAAAAGCTGGCAGCCAAAATCGAAACTCTACGCGACGATCCGTTTCCGCCGGGATCTAAGAAGATGGCGGGGATGCTTGACACCCGGCGCGTACGGGTCGCGGATTATCGAGTCATTTATCAAGTGCATCAGAAAGTGCTACTCATTCTCGTGCTTACGGTCGGACACCGGAAAGACGTTTATCGGTGAGGGTCGCTTTGCATTTCTTGCGGATCGCTTCGAGGGTAGGTTAGTTGCATAGTTGAAACTCTTTCGCTGCGGATTTGCGCGGATCATCCGGATAAACAAAGTCACACATTCATCACTCCTTGTGAGCTAACTTGGGCTTCGATTTCATCTATGCATTTTTGCGCGGCGGACGAATAGTTCGAAGCTGTGTGCCATCCTCCCAATGCTTTTCGAATTGAAATATCCAACAACTCTTCCACAATAACGCAGCGCCAGTTTGCTGTAGAGCCGTCGAGTTCGAGCCCGGTACTGCTACCACCAGCGAATTGATACATCAGCGACTGCGGCCGACCGTGCTTGGTACCAATTACGTGCGGGCACATCTCACGCAGATGTCCATGATAAGTAGCAACCACGATGTCTCTATCCAGAATCGCCTGCCGGATCATCTGGTAGACCTGATTTGTGGTCTGAGTTCCGGTGGCCATAAAGCGCGCTTCTGTTCAGCCGTTTCTTATTTTAGATGCACGGCAGCTTCCGTTGCTTTGTAGCCGCCTATTGTCTTTCTTACCTTCGGCGTCCCGTACTTTGGTTTGATTTCGTGACAGCCGTCCTCGCAGAAGACGCCACCCTCCGCGGATTCGGGCGTTGGCATCGGTGAATTGACTGCGATCTCACGTTCGGCTTCGATCACCCGCTCGACTTCTGCAATCACTTCCGCATTTTCTTTCGCCGTCAACCACTTCTTTTCTTTCACCAAATAATTCTCGAATCGCGCGATCGGATCCCGCTTCTTCCAGAAGTCGAACATGGGTTTTGGCACATACGCGGCCGCATCATGAATGGCGTGGCCTTTCATGCGCATCATTTTGGCTTCGATCAGGGTGGGGCCTTCGCCGCGGTGGGCGCGCTCGACGGCGTCGCGGGCGGCGTCGTAGACCTGGCAGGCGTCGGTGCCGTCGACAATCACGCCCGGGATGCCGTAGCCGATGGCGCGCTCAGCCAGATCTTTCACGCGATATTGCATCTCCGAGGGCGTTGAGTAGGCCCAGAGATTGCTCTCCACGACGAGCACGAGGCCAAGATTCTGCACGGCGGCGAAGTTGATGCCTTCGTAGGTGACGCCAGTAGACTGGCCGCCGTCGCCGATCCAGGTGAGCGCGGCGATGTTGCGTCCCTGTAGGCGAGCTCCAAGCGTGACGCCTGAGAGAACGGGAATGAGATCGCCGAGCATGGAGATGGGCGAGACCATGTTGCGTTTTTCGATATCGCCGAAGTGCGAAGTGCCGTCGCGGCCCTTGGTTGGGGAGCCAGCTTTCGCCATGTACTGCATCATCGTGTCGGAGGCTGCGAAGCCGCGGACGAGCAGCGCCCCTTGATTGCGGATCATCGGCGCGAACCAGTCGTCTTGATCGAGCGCGTAAGCCGCGGCGCAGGAGCAGGCTTCCTGGCCGAGTCCGAAATAAACTCCGCCGACGACCTTGCCTTGCTTGTAAAGATTTTCGAGGGCAATCTCCATTTTGCGATTGAGCAGCATGTAGCGATAGATCTCGATGCACTGTTTCTTGTCGAGATATTTGGAGTCGCGAATGGCTGGAACTGGAGCGTTCAGGTTGCCGGTGACTTCGTAGCGGACGTGCTCCGCGCCGTCTTTGTCTTTTTCCATGGATTGGCGGACGGTGAGGTCGGGGTGCTCTAGGCGGTAATCCGGGATCGAGTAGGTGCGAACATCAGATTTGGCTGGTGTCGTAGGCGCGTGTTGCGAACCATTCCGCGAACGGCCATTAGAGTGCTGCTTTGTGAGGGACTTTGTTTTCTTAATCGACATGCGATGAAACCACGCTCGACGGGCAACTGTTCATGCTATCGCGACAACGGCAAGTATTGCTAGGGGCAATGGAACATCCCTGAACGAAGAGCGTTTGTGCGAACTTCAGGCCCACGTATTCTCTTCTTCATTGTGTAATTTACGCAGTTCGTCAGGACGCTGTAGCGGAACCCCCACTGAATATCCGAGCAAAGCATCAAGAGTGTCCACCCAGAGTATCTGGCTCGAAAACACTGTGCCGAAGTTGCGCGAGATGGATTCGGCGACTGGGTTCAGGTCGAGTTCTCTACCGAGTTCTTGCCGCATCGAAGTCACGGGCTTTGATGTGATGCCGCAGGGAATGATCAAGTTGAAGAAGCTCAGGTCGGTGTTCACGTTGAGAGCGAAGCCATGCGAGGTGACGAAGCGGGAGATGTGGATGCCGAGGGCGGCGATTTTGGCTTCAGCATGCGAGTGTTCCGACGATTCGGTGGAAGTGGGGCGAGTCTTCGACTCGCCCGGACAGCCGAGGGCGGCTGTCCCCACATGCGCGTTGCTCACGGCATCAGTCCATACGCCGGTTAAGCCCGGTGTTCGTTTTGTTTGAATGGCGAAATCGGCACATGTGCGGATCAGCACTTCTTCCAGACGGCGGACGAATTCAACGGCGCCGAGCGTTTTGCGTTTGCCATCGGGTGCAGCGAAGCCACGGAGGTCGAAGATGGGGTAGCCGACGATTTGCCCGGGGCCGTGGAAGGTGACGTCACCTCCACGATCACATTCAAAAAGCTCAACGCCGCGCTGGGCGAGGAGTTCGGGCGAGGCGACGATGTTTTCTGCTTTGGCATTGCGGCCAAGCGTGATTACCGGCGAATGTTCAAGCAGGAGCAGGACGTCGCCGATTTTCTCTTCTTTGAGGAGCGCGACAAGTTGCTGCTGTAAACGCAGGCTGGTTGCGTAGTCAACGGTACCGAGTTGGACGACGGAAATCATAAGCGATCGAGTAATTTAGCAATTTTGTAATTGGGTAATTTAGACGCGCTGCGTTTCAAACTACTCAATTAACCGATTTCCCAATCACTCAATTTTTCAAGCGTTGATCGCAATTCCATACACGCTATTGGATGCATCCAGCATAGCCTCGGCCAGGGTCGGATGGGCGTGAATCGTCCACATCAAATCCTCAACGGTGGCTTCGAGTTCCATTGCGACCACGGCTTCGGCAATCAGTTCCGTAGCTTGCGGGCCGATGATATGCACGCCGAGAATTTCGCCGTAGTCGGCATCAGAAACGATTTTGATGAAGCCTTCGTGCTGGCCGACAATTGAAGCGCGCGAGTTCGCCGTGAAGGGGAACTTGCCGATCTTGACGTTGTATCCAGCCTCGCGCGCCCTGGTCTCAGTCAGCCCTACGCTGCCGATTTCAGGATGGCAATAGGTGGCTCCGGGAATGTGTTCGGGATTGATCGGTTTGCAAGGCTTGCCTGCGATCTTAGCTATGGCCACCAGCGCTTCCATGGCGCCAACATGGGCCAGTTGGGGCGAACCGAGCACGATGTCGCCCACGGCATACACGCCGGACTCGGCCGTGTGCAACCAGGAGTCGACTTGGATGAAACCGCGCTCCGGCTTGATTTTGGTTTTCTCCAAACCGATATTTTCCGTGCGCGGTTTTCGTCCCACGGCGATCAGGATTTTCTCGGCATCGATCTTCTGCTGTTTTCCCGCGACGCTGATGGTCACGGCAATACCAGTTTTTGTTTTATCGATCTTTTCAACCTTCGCGCCAGTGTGGAAGTTAATGCCGCGTTTGCGATAGACGCGAGCCAGTTCCTTAGAAACTTCTTCGTCTTCAACCGGCACCAACCGCGGCAGCATTTCAACGATTGTGACTTCACAATCGAAAGAGCGATAGATTGAAGCGAATTCGACTCCGACGG
>JBAUVJ010000539.1:0-20902 GCA_049583165.1 Candidatus Sulfotelmatobacter sp.
GGACCGCCGTCTCAGGCAAATCTTCTAGAATCTCCCGCGTAGCATCGAGGCCGTTCGTCTTGGGCAAGGCGCAGTCCATGACTACAACCTGCGGGCGCAACTCTCGCGCCAGCTTGAGGGCTTCATCCCCGTCGCCGGCTTCGCCGACTACCTGCATGTCAGGTTCGTCTTCCAACATGCGCCGGAATCCGCGCCGCACTAAGCCGTGGTCATCGACTAGTAATACTGTGATCTTTTTTGTCGTTGTCATGGTCCTTGTCGTCGTCATTTTTCTTCATTACCAGCGGAACCGGTTTCAGCGTCAGGGATCTCAATCTTATCTCGTGGCGCAGTCAAACGCATCAATGTGCCGCCGGCGGGAGGTACGGAAAATATAACTCGTCCTCCCATCAGCTCGGAGCGTTCGCGCATGGCGACGAGACCGATTCCGTGCTTCACGGGCTGCCCGTTGAATCCGCCGCCATGGTCCTCTACTTCCAGTTGGAGCATCGAGGGTAGAAAACGCAATCGGACCCAAGCTTGCTTCGCGCCGGAATGCCGTGCGACATTGTTCAACGCCTCTTGTAGCACCCGATAGATTTGCACCGCCGCACCGGGGTCGACGGCAAAGGGCGCGCCCTCCTTCTTATAGGATATGGCAATTCCTGTCTGCCGCTCAACGGTCGGAATGTACCAATCAAGCGTGCTCTCCAACCCGGCCTCATCCAGCATAACCGGATGCAGTGCCTGCGACAGAGTTCGAACGCGATCCAGCGTGTCCTGAGCGATCTGGCGGACTTCTTGCAAGTCCGCGCGCAAAGACGAGCCTTCGGGAGCGTGAGCGCCGGCGCGGCCGAGCATCGCGCCCATCGCGGTGAGGACCTGGCCAAACTCGTCATGCAACTCGCGCGAAATATAGCGCAGCGTCGATTCCTGCGTGGCAATCAATTTCTGCGCCAACTCGCTGCGCCGCTCCGAAAGTTCAGCCATTCGCGCGAACAGCCGCCGGTTCCACCGGATCATGGAAAACCCGGTCAGCAGGATCGCACCTAACGTGGCGGCCAGAAATACATACACCTGACGTTGCACGCGGTCATAAATCAGAATGATGCGCTGGGCCGCCCGTTCTTCGTTCTCGCTATTCTGTACCAGTAACCTGGCGACGGTCGTACTCAGTGCCGCCTGCCGGGCCTGCAACGAAAGTTGAATCTGCGTTCGCGCATCCTTCTCTTGATTGGACGCAGCCAGAGCGAACACGCGATCGACTGCGTCCCAGAACTGCGCCAGTGAGGCACTTAATGAAGCACTTTGTTCAGCCGTGCGACCAGCAGGGGCCAGCGCGGATTCCAGGTGCATGGCGTCGTCCAGATCCGTGCGGATTCGCTGGAACTGCGCGGACCACGCGGTAAGCGGATACGGTTCGTCATTGTCGATCATGTCACGCATGGCGACCGCGAGCAGGTTGAGGTCGTTCTGAATGCGCAGCAGTTGCAGGGAATCTTTGCGGTTGCGATCAATCAGTTCAGATTGAACCTTGCGCAGGCCGGATACTTGCCAGGTAATGTAAGCCGAGTAGGCGACGACTGCCGCGAGCGTGATAATCAGGCCGAGCAATAGGCCTGCGGTTGGAGAACGCTCCGGCAAGGACGGACGTGGCACGCTCCGAGGATACAACGGCTAGCGGGAGAGTGTCACAATGCAGTCAGGCCGCAAATGCAGTAATAATGAAGCCAAACAAGGTCGGCGGGAGTCCAACTGTAGATTGAGTACTGATCCTAAGGCAGCCCAAAAGAAACCTAAAGTCGAGCGATTGCGGACGGTTCTTCCCATCGTTTGGGAGCTGACCCGTCCGCGCATCGGCCTGCTCAGCCTCGGTTTTCTGCTGATGGCTATTAACCGGGTCGCCAGTCTGGTTCTCCCTTATTCCACTAAGTTCCTGTTTGATAACGTCATCCCCAAGCGTTCTGTGCACCTGCTGGACCGGCTCGTGCTGGTGGTTCTGGGAGCGACGGTGATTCAGGGGATCACATCGTTCTTGCTGACTCAGTTGCTCTCCAAAGAGGCGCAGCGACTCATTACCGAACTGCGACAGCGAGTCCAGACGCACATTTCACGGCTTTCGGTTTCTTTCTATGACGCGAACAAAACGGGCATGCTGGTTTCGCGCATCATGAGCGACGTGGAAGGTGTGCGGAACTTGCTGGGCACAGGTTTGGTCGACTTTGCGGGAGGACTGCTCACTTCCGGCATCGCGCTATTCTTGTTGGTACGAATCAGTCCGGTGATGACTTCCATTGCGCTGGGATTCCTGCTGGGCTTTGCTATCGCGCTGACGAAGGCTTTTGGCACGATCCGGCCGATCTTTCGGGAACGCAGCAAAATCAATGCCGAAGTAACGGGCCGCCTCACTGAGTCGCTCGGCGGCGTTCGCGTAATCAAGGGCTATCACGCGGAGGAGCGCGAGGAGGCAGTGTTTGCGCATGGCGTGAAGCGATTGCTGGAAAATGTTATGCGCACGCTCACGGCTACTTCGGTGATGAGCCTCTCGGCTGCTGTGCTTCTTGGAGTTGTCGGCGCAGTGGTCACATTTGTGGGTGCGCGCCAGATCATGGCAGGAACCATGTCGGTTGGCGGCCTGGTTTCCTACACGGCACTACTGGCTTTTCTGATCGCGCCCATGGCTCAGGCCGTGGGAATCGGAACTCAGCTCACCGAAGCTCTGGCGGGGTTGGAGAGGACTCAGGAGATTTTGCGCGAGCGTCCTGAGGATCAGGATCCCAACAGGTCTTTAATGTTACGTGACATTGTGGGGCAGGTTGAATTTGACCACGTGAGTTTTACCTACGATGGAATTCACGACGTGCTGCGCGACATTTCATTCCGTGCCGATCCCGGCACGGTCACTGCGCTGGTAGGCTCCTCCGGTTCCGGCAAATCAACCACCATTGGCTTGATCACGGCTTTCTATGTGCCCACGCGGGGAAAAATTTTGCTGGATGGGGCCGATCTTAGCACGGTTCGCCTGGATTCGTACCGTACTCGTCTGGGGGTTGTGTTACAGGAATCTTTTCTGTTCGATGGAACGATTCGCGAGAATGTTGCGTTTTCGCGTCCTGCGGCGAGTGAGGAAGAAATCCTGCGCGCCTGCCGGATCGCGCGCGTGGACGAATTCGCGGAAGCCTTTTCCGACAAATACGACACCGTGGTGGGAGAACGCGGCGTGAAGCTTTCCGGCGGCCAGCGGCAGCGGATTTCGATTGCCCGCGCCATTCTGGCCGAGCCGCGCATCCTGATTCTCGATGAGGCAACCTCGAGCCTTGACTCCGAATCCGAGCAGATGATTCAGCAAGGGCTTTCTTATCTGATGAAGGGCCGGACGACGTTCGTGATCGCGCACCGGCTTTCGACCATCCGCCGCGCCGACCAAATCCTGGTGATGGAGCAAGGACAGATCGTGGAGCGGGGCACGCACGAACAACTTTATGCCGCACAAGGCCGCTACTATGACCTCTACACCCGACAGCACGGCGTGGAGGAGAATCTGTTCCTTGCTCCTGGCGAGGGAGACTTCCAAGTGCCAGATACGAATGGGAATGGTGGCTCGGCGGCGCGGAGCGGCAAGCAGGCAGACGCTTTGAGTGTTCTGAAGGGGGAGGTTCGCTGACGAATGAGTACCACGGGCAACGCCCAACCGAATGGCGCTTCCGCGATCTCCATTCCGGCGGTCTCCGCTCCAGCAATTCGCGTGCAACAACTTTGCCGTCACTACCGCATGGGCGAAACGGTGATACGCGCCGTTGATGGCGTGGATTTGGAAGTAAGCCCCGGCGAATTCATCGCGCTGCTCGGTAGTTCCGGTTCTGGCAAATCTTCGGTATTAAATCTGATTGCCGGCCTTGATCGTCCTACATCCGGCAACGTGATTGTGCACGACCGGAATCTGGCGCAACTTTCCCGCGAAGAGCTTTCGCGATATCGCCTGCGCACCGTGGGAATGGTATTTCAATCGTTCAATCTAATTGCCAGCATGACGCTCGCCGAGAATGTGGAGCTGCCCATGCGCTTTGCGGAGATCGACCGTGGCAAACGCGATAGTTTGGCCCAGGAAGCGCTGACTAGAGTAGGTCTCGAATCACGCATGAACCATCGTCCCAGCGAGCTTTCTGGAGGAGAACAGCAACGCGCCGCGCTGGCTCGGGCGCTCATCAACCGCCCTCAATTGCTGCTCGCGGACGAGCCCACCGGCAATCTCGATAGCCGTACCGGTACGGAAATTATGAACATGCTCCGCGAGTTCAACCAGCAATTGGGCATGACGGTCGTGATGGTGACCCATGAGCGCGCTCTGGCAGAGCGCTATGCCCAGCGCCTGATCTTTCTGGCGGACGGCAAACTGGTTAGCGATGAGGCGAACCCTTCCTTCGTTACCGGAGCGGAGCGGAAACTACGATGAAGCTTCCTGATCTGGCCGAACTTGCTGTGCGCAATCTGCGCGAGTCGATTCTCAGGAATTCGCTGACCACGATCGGTATCTCGGTCGGCGTGGCTTCGCTGGTTGCCATGTTGTCTCTGGGCATCGGACTGCAGCAGCTCGCTTCGCGGCGCCTGATGAAGTCTGGATTGTTCGACACCGTGGTCGTCACATCCCGTCGCGATCTGCGAAATTTTAATCGCGATCAAGACCGTAGTGGACCTGCGCCCGGCGAGAGCCGAACTCTGGACGAGCCAACACGACAGGAAATCGAACATATGCCTGGCGTGCTCGAGGCTTATCCCGACATCCGATTCATCACAGAACTGCGATACGAAGACAAGCCGCACTTGACGATGGTTGCTGCATTGCCTCCGTCTGCCCAATCGACCGACGCGTTCGATGCGCTGCAAGGCCATTTCTTCTCGTCCGAAACGGCGACAGAAGCAGTCATACAGAAAACTTTCGCCGAGGAATTGGTGGGTAAAGTACCGAAGTCCGGCTTGGACGAAACCAATGTTGCGGAACTCGCGGCTCCTCTTCTAGGCAAGGAATTTACCATGCGCTACGCGCAGCGCGAGGTTTCACCAGCCGCACCTTCTTCCGTTGCAAGTGGCAGTGCTGCTGGTGACGAGGGGTTGGCGGGCGCTGCTTACTCGGTTGTATCTCGCGAGCTCAAACTGAAAATTGTCGGCGTGGCGGATCTGGATCCGGAAAGCATGCGCGGCCCGACTCGAGCGCGAGTTTTTCTTCCACTCAAGCTGGCTGAAAGTCTGCACGTAATGCAGCCGACCGACCTGCGCGAGATTTCCCGTGCTCCCGGCGATCAGCCCGTGTACTCCTCGGTGAACGTCCGCGTGAAAAGTCCCGGACAGGTGCAGGCGGTGGAAGACTCGATCAAGAAGATGGGCTTCAACACGTTCTCGATCCTCGATGCGAGCCGCAGCGTCCAGCAATTTTTCAAAGTCCTGGATGTGTTTCTGGGAATCTTCGGCAGCCTCGCCCTGGCTGTCGCGTTTATCGGGATCGTAAACACGCTGGTCATGGCTATTCTTGAGCGCCGCCGCGAAATTGGCATCATGAAGGCGATCGGCGCCAGCGACGGCGACGTGAAGAGATTATTCTTCGCAGAGGCGGGCGCCATGGGCATTCTCGGCGGCGTCGTTGGAGTTGCTCTCGGCTGGGCTATCGGGCAGGTGATCAACCTGGGGACTAATGTTTATCTCAAACGTCAGAATTTCCCGCCGGAGCATTTCTGGTCGGTGCCCTTGTGGCTCGTGGCGTTTGCCATATTGTTTTCTTTCCTCGTAAGTCTCGCAGCGGGACTTTATCCCGCGGGACGCGCGGCCCGGCTGGATCCCGTGCAGGCCCTGCGCTACGAGTAAACTGAATCGATGCGCCGCTGCCTGGTTCTCATTCCGCTCGCGATTTTTATTTCATCCTTTCCAGCCCGCGCCCAGAGCCGGATCGATTGCAATGCGCTGAATAGCCGGGTTCTCAAATTTGCGGTGCACTATTGCGTTTACCTTCCAGCCGGCTATGACGCGGGCGCGAAGAAGAATCCTCCGCGGCGTTTTCCGGTGCTCTATTTTCTTCACGGGCTCGGCGACAACGAGCAAACCCTATTCAACAGCGGAGGATGGACGCTGATCGACGATCTTCGCCAGCGACACAAGCTCGGCGATTTTCTCATCGTTGCGCCCGAAGGCAGACGCAGTTTTTATATCAACTCTGCGGATGGTTCGGTGCGCTACAGCGATTTCTTTGTGCGGGAGTTCATCCCCCTGATTGAGAGCAAATACCGCGTCAGTAGCGGCCGCAGGAATCGGGCGATCGGCGGCATCTCCATGGGCGGCTACGGGGCGCTGCGCTTTGCTTTCAGTCATCCGGAAATGTTTTCCGCGGTGAGCGCGCAGAGCCCTGCGCTGATCACCGAGTCTCCTCAGGAACTCGACCAGGCTGCCCGTTCCGGCGCCCCGCTGGCGAAAGTCCTGGCTGCGGTTTTCGGAAATCCGATCGATGCTTTGCACTGGAAGAACAACAGTCCGTTTGTGCTGGCCCAACGGAATGCGGTTGCCTTGCGAAAGGTCGCGATCTATTTCAACTGTGGCCAGGACGACAACTATGGATTCGAGAAGGGCGCGGCTGAATTACATGATGAGCTGGAAAAAGCAGGTGTGAAACACGAATATCACTCCTACCCGGGCGATCACAGCTTTACTTATTTTCTCTCTCACTTTGAAGAAGTGCTGGTGTTTCATTCCCGGGCATTTGGTCTAACTCAATAAAAAAAACCATCCGTGAAAGATTCGTGAGGCGGCGGCCTTACGACTTGAGCTGCGCCAGTTGCTTCTTTGCGTCACTCGCGTCGTCCGGATTGGGATTCATCTTCAACATCTTTTCTAATTGTTGCCGGGCGAGCACGGCCTGACCGCTTTTTGCATAGGCCATCCCGAGGTGATAGTGAAAACGAGGATTGTCGGAAGAATTGCCGTCCTGAGCCAGCCTCAGCGCCTCTTGAAGTGAATCGACCGCCGAGAGGTAAGCGCCCTTCTGGTAATAGATCCAACCCAAGGTATCGGCCACGCCGGGAGATTGCGGCATGCCACGTCGAGCGGTTTGCGCCAGCGATAGCGCTACGTCGAGGTTGCCCCCAGATTGCAACATAACCGAGGCGAGATTATTCGATGCCAGGGGATTTTCCGGCTTGATCACCAACGCCTTCTGATAAGCCTCGGTCGCATTATTCCAATCGCGCCGCGATTGATATAAATCGCCAAGCAGAATGTAGAAGCCAGGTTCATTGGGAATGTTCTCGAGGCCGCGGCGGCAAGTGGCGATTGCCTGATCGATCGAGCCCTTGGTGGCTTGCACTTGAGCGAGCTTGAGTATGGCGCTCGAATTTTTCTTATCAAGGTCGGCGGATTTCTCGAACGCCGCCTCGGCGCCGGCCAGATCCTTTTTGTTGACGAACAACGCGGTGCCGAGCAGATCGTAAAATTCGCTGTTGTTTGGCGACTTGGCGATCTGAGCATTCGCTGCCGAGATGGCTTGATCGACGCGCTTCAGCGCGACGTTAGCATTGATCACGCCACGCAAGCCGTCTTTCGAATTTGGATTGTGATCGAGCGCCGCCTGATAAGCCTTGCCGGCTTCGTCGAACTGTTTTTCCGCAAACTTCAGATTACCCATTTGCACGTAGCCAAACGAACTCTGGGGGGCGACTTCGATCGCTTTGCGAACATCTACCTCGGCCACGGAAAACCGCTTGCGGTTGATGTTGGAAAGTGCGCGCAGAGCATAACCCTCCGGCGATGCGGGTTGTAGCTGGATCATCTGCGTGGCGTCCTGGTCGAGAGCATTCATATCGCCTCTGGCCATGGCCAGGCTGGCCAAGGCTCGCACCGCATCGAGCAAGTCGGGACGAAGCCGCAAGGCCTCGTGCCATTCACCTTCAGCGCCTTCGAAGTTCCCCTGTTTTTCAAATGCGATCCCAAGCACATAGTGAGCTTCGCTATCGGTGGGATCGTTCTTGGTCACAGTCTGCAACGTGGTTACGGCATCGCCTTCGTGACCATTGCTGATTTGCATCTGGCTGCGATAAATCAAAGCGTCATTGTCATTCGGATTCGCCTTGAGAATCTCGGCAACGAGCGTACCGGTTTCGCTGAGCTGACCCTTCTGAAGAAGCAGCTGGATGTAATCTTTTTTGACCCGAAGGTCTTGGGGATGCTCCTGATTTAGAGAGCTGTATTCAGCAATCGCTTTGTCCATATCCCCGCTCACGAAGTAAAGATTTCCCAGCATGCGGTAGCCGGCGGAGTTGTTGGGAAAATCCTGCTTGGCCCGCTTCGCCACGTCGTCCGCTTCCGTTTTCTTACCTTCCGCCAAATACAAGCGCGCCAGTGCCGCTCGTAGCTCCGGATTTTTCTGATCCAGGTCGATCGCTTTTTGGAATTGCTGCTCCGCGTCGCTATAGCGGTTGCGAGATTGATAATAATTTCCCAGCAACAATCGTGGTTCCGCCGCCGTCGGATTCAGTTCGATTACTTTCTGAAAACTCGCTTCTCCTGCTTCGGGCTGATTATTTCTTATCTGGAGCAAGGCAAGCGTTAAGTAAGACTGCCAGCGGCCAGGGTCGAGCGCGACCGTCTTCTGCATTTCTTCCAGCGCGCCGCGTATATCTCCTTGCGCCGCCAGCAGGCCGGAGGATGCAGAGTGAACCCCCAGATCACTCGGACGCTCCTTGAGCAAAATATTGACTTGTTCCTGGGCTTCCTGGAAGTCACGGCCGAGAATCAACAGATTCGCCAGTTCGAGGCGAGCTTCATAATTCTGCGGCTGAAGTTGCACCGTGCGGGCGAATTCCTGCACGGCGCCATCCGCCCTCTGCAACTCGAGGTAGCTCTCAGCCAGTCGGTGGTGGGCTTCGGCGTAGTTGGGATCGATCTTAATCGCGTTGACGAACTCGATTTCGGCCTCTGCATACTGGCCTTTCTTGAAGTACGCCTGTCCACTCTGAAAGTACTTTTGCTTGCGCGCGTTGGGATCTCGAGAACAAGAAGAAAAGCAGGCTGCGACCAGAGCCAAGGAAAAAATCAGGCGCGTCTTCGAGTGGGACATTGACTACAAAACCTCCGAATCTGGAGTGTGATGCCGGACTTGTTTTGTTGTTTTACTGAACTATAAACCAACGGGGCGCGATCCTTCGAGTTTTGAGGGTGTTTTATGAGCCGGTTGCAATTGCCTGCGATGGACGAAACAAAGACGAACAAAAGGTGTTTTACTAGGCCCGTTTCTCGGGTTTTTATACCCGATTTTCGGGTGTTTATGCCCGACCTTTAGAACCCATATCTGCATGAAAACAATAGCACAATCATGAGCAACGAGTTGCAGGCAGTCGCAGAAATTATCAGTCTTGACGGAACCGCCTTTCTGGACGAGAGTATGTAGGTACATCAAGGAGCGCAGCTCGAAACTGCGCCCCTGCCCTCCCCCGAATTTAGAAGAGAGGGTAGAAATAAACTATGAGAACCCGGGGTGGATTCTGGATCGTTGTAGTAGCGTTACTTTTCCTTTCCTTTTCCCCTATTGTTTTTTCTCAAACCACGACCCCAATGTCCTTTAATGGTTCTTACAGCGCGGTCTCATGCGCTGGACCAGAGGGGTGCGTTGGGGCCGGCTTATACGGCGGCACGATCAATGGAGTGAACGTTGGCTCCGGCGATCACGTAGGCGGCATGATTTGCGATGATTACTTCGACAACATCACTGCCGGCGAAACTTGGACGGCCAGCGGAATCAGCGCTGCCAGCCTGAACGCGGGCAACATCGGGACTCAAACCCTGTTTGGAGCGAGCATGGGCTCAGCTGCAATTCAGGATTATACCGAGGTCGCGTTCCTGGCAACCCAGATGTTTCTTCCGAGCGAGTCTCCCTCTCAGCAGGCGGCTCTATCGGAAGCCATCTGGTTTATCACCTCGGGCGGAAAGAGCAGCGTTGGTTCGCTGAGCGCAACTGCCCAGGGCTTCTTGAATGCGGCCGTGGCCGCCTGGAACAATGGCAAGGGCATCAACCTGAGCCAGTTCGCTAATCTCTACATTTTCACTCCCACCTCCTGGACGGGAGGAAGGCCTCAGGAAATGTGGAGTGAGGTGAGCGTTCCGGAGGGTGGTGCGGCATTAGCCTATCTCCTGATGGCCAGCCTTACTTGCTTTGGCGCGATGGCTTTGCGATCTCGCCGGCAGGTGTCTGCTGGGCGGCCTATTTAGAAGTTGAATAGGCTCCAAGCCAACTCACTGAGGCGTGCCAATATGGCACGCCTTTTTTATTTTGGCACGGAATGGCGCAGCTGGCGCGACAGTTCGGGCGCAGCGCTATAGCAATCATTGCTCAATTGTTGCAATTTGCTGCAACTGAGGGGTCGCAGAAATTATCAGTCTTGACAGCTTTTCGTTTCGCGTTAAAGTGACAGAAGTAATGCAGGGCAGCGCGAAACGAGGCCCTCATACTCAGCCCTCCCCCCTGGCTATCCCGAACCCAAAATGAGGAGAAGTTGATGATGAAGACCAAGGCTAGTCTTTCTGTATTGGTAGTCTTTGGGGCGCTTTTGTGTTTCGCGCCTTCGGCATTTAGCCAGAGCACAATCAAAGCGGGAGCGATCAGCGCGGGCAATCGCGTACTAAGCAATGCGCCAGCGGCTCTTTTGACCTTTGCATTCGGTCCCGGCGGCGACCCGTTCGGTAATCCTAACGGGGGGAACGGCGGCAACGGCAACGGATGCAAGCAAAGCGACAGCAATTTTTTCGGAAGCAACAGAGGCGGAAACTGCCAGGCAGTTCCTGAAGGCGGCACCTCTTTTGTTTACCTCGCATTTGCGGGTCTGTGTTGCCTGGGCGCCATGGTTTACCGGTTGCGCCGGCAGCGATCTGCAGGTGAGACCATCTAAACCACGGGCATTCCGGGACGGAACCGGCCCTCCCAATCTTCGATGTCACGTGCGGCGTGCCGAATCTGGCACGCCGTTCGTTTTCGCCGCAGTAATGTTCTTAGTGACTTTTCCCCGAAGCGGTTCATTCGGGTCCCAATTTGGTCCACAATGTCGCAAGTCGTGGACATAAACTGCAAAGTCTTGCATAGAGGTTGGGAGGCGAGATTTTCCGACGAGTTTTTCAACAGAAGGTTATCCCCACTCAACTGCGATGACCAGTCTTGTCGTGGCAGGCGTAAGGAATCAGCGTGTTAGCGCCATTCTGCCGACATTTTTCGTCGACTTTACCGGGCCAACTCCGGTTTGCCTTTGTCGAACGCTCATTCCCACTCACACTTTGGTACGGGGAGTGGACACTGTCCGGAAGTAACCAGCGGCACTGTTACTTCATACTGCTTGCAACAATCTGCAATCCGATGTAAAGTGATTCTCGTCAGGGCACGCCAATGTTTAGGTTGGCATTTCTATCTCCCCCCGCCCGATGGTTCAAGGGTAAAAAACAAACGTTTTTGCTGGACAATTCATATAACTACCATCACTATAGGAATAATAGGGATTTGTGGAGCCCTTCATTTTGGCAGTCGATTTGCAACATGCCACGATGACCCCGGAACGTAAAATCGCGCCGACTGTAACGCAGCGATTGTAATAGTTGTCTTTTTTAGTTGGTGAGAACGTTTAAATCCCCCCGGTTATTCAGGTCACCCCCTTGGATCTCCTAGCTGAGATCTCGACGGCAGTCTTGTAGGTGATTTCGGGGTCACGAAGACGTGACTTAGAGGGCGAAGCTATGGCCACACCCAGTTTGTCGCGCGAGCAATCGCAAGCGGCCTCCCGGCCTGGGCCGGAGGTGGAGAACTGGTACGGGTTGCAGACTCGCCCCCGCCACGAAAAAATTGTGGCTCAGCGGCTCGAAGAGAGAGGCGTGACGACCTTTCTTCCTTTAGTCACCGAGGTGCACCGCTGGAGCGACCGCAAGAAATCGGTGCAGGTGCCGCTGTTCAGCTGCTACGTCTTTGCCAGATTCGTGCCCAACCGGTCGGATCGTCTGCGCGTCCTTCGCGTGGAGGGAGTATTCGGATTGGTCGGCGCTGGCGGTGAGGGCGCGCCCATCCCGGATGGGCAAATCGATGCGGTACGGAATTTGGTGAAGGGACAGTTGCCCTGGTCTTCTCATCCCTTCCTTAAGATCGGGCAGCGGGTGCGAATCCGCAGCGGAGCGCTCGACGGCATGGAAGGCATTCTGGTCTCGCGCAATGGAGACCGCACCCTGGTTATTTCCGTCGATGCGATCCAGAGGTCGCTGGCGGTACGCGTAGAAGGATACGAAGTCGAACCGGTCTGAACTTCCCTCGAGCTTCCTCGAAATTTTTCTTTCCCCCCCCGTTCAAAAGGTCCACTCACTCATGGCACCAAACACAGTTGAAACCCTTCGCTTGCTGGTTGTGAGCGGCGAATCGTCCATCCTTCATCTGCTGAATTCCGCCGCCCGAAGCAATTCCTGGCAGCTGGAGATTTCCTCCAGCGGCTGGGACGCCATGGAGCGAGTGCAATCCGGCGGCGCGCTCCAACTGCTTTTCCTGGACGTCCCCCGCGGGGATGGCGACGCTCTTCATCTGTTGCCCTGGCTGCGGCGCCTCCGTCCTGACCTCCCGATCGTAGTGATTTGCGATCCCGAGGACTCGGAGCGTCAAAGGGAGGCCACCCGGCTGGGCGCGAAAGATGTGCTGGTCCGCCCGATTGGCGAACAACAGATTGAATCCCTGGTCATCCGGCATCTCGGCTCCATGAACGATACGGAAGGCGAGATGGCGAGCGAAAACATAGAGTCCTTGGGCGAAGACGAATTCTTTCTCAGCGTCAGCCCCACTATGCGGCAGCTGCGGGCGCAGGCGGAACTGCTCGGGCAGGCGCACGTGCCGGTGCTTATTCTGGGCGAGCCGGGAAGCGGAAAAGGCACGGTGGCCCGTCTGATCCACGAGCGATCGGTCTACTCCGGATTTAAATTCTTGCGAGTCAATTGTGCGGAGATGCCCGCCGACCTGTTGGAGATCGAACTGTTCGGCAGAGAGAAAGAGAATCGATCCTCGAACGGTTCCTCGAATGGGCATGCGAAGGGTTTAGGCAAGCTCGAAATCGGGCAGAAGGGCACGCTGCTGCTCGATGAAATTACCGAGATGCCCTTGGCCTTGCAGTCGCGCATCCTCAAAGTTCTGCAAGAGAAGCATTTTGTCCGCGGCGGCGATGCCAAGCCGGTTGAGGTTGAGGTGCGCATTCTCGCAGCCAGCAGCGACAAGCTGGATCGCGCCCTGGCGGAAAAGCGGCTGCACGCCGATCTTTACTACCGCCTCAGCGCCTTCACCGTGAATGTTCCGCCCTTGCGGCAGCGCCGCGAGGAGATCAAAATACTTTTGCGTTACTCCATGCACAAGGTGGCCAAGTATTACAACCTGCCGCAGCGGGAGTTTACCCAGTCGGCGCTCGATGCCTGCCAGAATTATTCCTGGCCGGGGAATCTGAAAGAATTGGAAACCTTCGTCAAGCGCTATCTGATCGCCCGCGACGAAGAGCTTGCCCTGAGCGGCCTGGATGCGACTCCCGTAGTCGCAGCCCAGCGGTCGTATGCCAAGCTGCCGAACCTGGTTCTGGCCGGACGCGAGGAAGCGGAAGCCGGAGACGACGGGTTCGTACCCAAATCGCTGAAATCGATGGTGCAGAGCGTGCGCTGGGAGACCGAGAGAAGCGCCATTGCGGCCGCCCTGGAGAAGACTGGGTGGAATCGCAAAGCCGCCGCTCGCCTGTTGGGTGTAAGCTATCGTACGATCCTGTATAAGATTGAGCAGCACCAGATGAGTGCGGCGGAATCCTACCTTTCGTCTTTTCCGGGGAGCAGGTTGACGGCCCCGGGTCAGAACAAAGGAAATGGAAAGGCCAGTTGACCAGAAGAATCATGCGCGTGAACGAAAAACTTAGAAAACTTGCGGCGACGAAGACGAAGATGATCACTGGCGGTTTTTTGCGAGCTGCCTGGCTCGCGGTCGCCATGTGTTCAGCGATTTCAATTCAACTGTGGGCGCAAAGCGCGCGAAGCAGCGCGCCCGCTCCGGCCAACGATGTTTCCGCTTCTGCCAAGCCGCACGACGACAGCTTCGTCATTGGCAACGACGACGTGCTCGCCATCAACGTGTGGAAGGAGCCGGATATTTCCCGCTCCATCCCGGTGCGCTCGGATGGAAAAATCTCGCTGCCGCTGGTGGGAGAAGTGCAGGCTACGGGGCGGACTCCACTCAAGCTTGAACAAGACATCGCGGTGCGACTCAAGAGTTACATCGCGGAGCCGGAAGTCACGGTCATCGTTCAGCAGATCAACAGTCAGAAATTCAATATCCTCGGACAAGTTAATCGGCCGGGCTCCTACGCCATCGCCAATGTGGCCACGGTGCTGGATGCGATCGCCATCGCCGGCGGCTTCCGCGACTTCGCCAAGCAGAAGGCGATTTATGTGTTGCGCCAGAATGCCGACGGAAGCCAGACGCGCCTCCGCTTCAACTACAAGGAAGTGGTCAAGGGCCAGGATCCCGCGCAGAACATCAAGCTTCAGCCCCGCGACACTATTGTTGTTCCGTAATCATGCGATTGTTTGAACAGATTTGTATGGGATTCCTTTTGCTGCCGGCGGCTACCCTGTGGTCTCAGACCGACAATACGCCCACGGCGCCTGTGCCCGCGGTGATTGGCCCGGAAAGCAACAGCGATCGCATGCTGACTCCGCCTCCGGTAAGCGGCGAATCGTTTCCGACCGCGTTCACCTCCGGCGAGCGTTCAAATTATCTGCGTGGAGGGTTGGCCTTCACCACGGCATACACCGATAATGCGCTGGGATCAATCACCCCTAACCCGGTGAGCGACGTGAGTTATTCGATAGCGCCATTCATCGCACTGGATGAGACCACGCCGCGATTGCATCTGGTTTCGACTTACGCGCCCGGTTTCACGTTTTATCAGAAAACCAGCTCGCGCAACGAGCAGGATCAGAATGCTTCCGTCGACTTCCAGTACCGCCTCAGCCCGCACGTGACCTTCAACGCGCGGGACGGCTTCCAGAAAAGTTCCAACGTGTTCAACCAGCCCGACCTGGCGACGGCCGGCGCAGTTTCCGGCGCAACCGAAGAAGCAAATTTCTCGATCATTGCGCCGATTGCCGACCGGCTCAGCAACACGGGAAACGCGGGCATCACCGCCCAGTTTTCCCCCAATGGCATGGTCGGTGCGAGCGGAACGTTTACCAATTTGCATTATCCGGACCAGGCTGAAGTTCCTGGCCTGTTCGATTCGAGCTCGCAGGCTGGGTCGGCTTTTTACTCGTTGCGCGCCTCGAAGATGCACTACTTCGGCGTCACCTATCAGTATCAGCGATTGATCTCGTATCTCACAGGCGGGCAGAGCGAGACTCAAACCCATGCCATTCTTTTTTTCTACACGCTCTATGCAACTTCTAGATTTTCGCTGTCCTTCTTCGGCGGCCCGCAACACTCGGATACAACCCAGCCGCCCATCGGTTCGGTTCCGCTGCCTGCGGCCCGGGCGTGGACGCCGGCAGCCGGAGCCAGCATGAATTGGCAGGCGCGATTGACCAACGTCGCTTTGAGCTACTCGCATGTGATCTCCGGTGGCGGTGGGTTGCAGGGAGCGGTTCATATGGATAGTGGGACCGTGTTGCTGCGGCAACAGATGACGCGAAGCTTGAGCGCATCGGTGGCTGGCCAATACGCCCAGAACGATATTATTGACTCAACCCTGGCCGCCGCCGAAAACGGGCACACGGTTTCCGGTACGGCGTCGCTGCAACAACTGTTCGGTCAGCATGTCAATTTGCAGCTGGGTTACACCCGGGTTCACGAAGATTACGGCGCGGTTGCGGTGCTGGCCGCGACTCCCAACACCAATCGCGAATTCGTTTCGATTTCCTATCAGTTCTCGCGGCCGCTGGGAAGATAACAACAGCTTGAAGATTAAGCTGAAAAGATAGAAAGATTAAGAAGACAAGAAAATAATTCCATGGTTGACGATCTCGACGAGAAAAGTTCCGAAGGCTTTGACCTGCAACGCTACCTGGGCGTGGTGCGCCGTCGCCACCTTCATTTCCTGATCCCGTTTTTCCTAGGCTGGATCCTGGTTTGGGGAGCGAGCTGGGTTCTTCCGCCGCGCTACCAATCGAGCACGCTGATTCTGGTGGAGCAACCCACCATGCCCAAGGATTATGTCACCCCGAACGTGAACGACGATCTGCAGGAGCGCATGCAAAGCATCACCCAGCAGATTCTGAGCCGCACCGGTCTGCTGCACATCATTGATCAATTCAATCTTTACTTCAGCCCCAGCTCGCAGCGCTCCCCGGACCAGAAGGTCGACCGGATGCGCAAGGATATCGACATCGAACTGGTGCGCAACGGCAATCAGATCACCGCATTCAACGTCTCGTACTCGTCCCGCGATCCGCGCGTGGCCCAGAAGGTCACCAGCGAGCTGACCAATCTCTTCATCAACGAGAATCTCGAAGTGCGCCAGCAGCAGTCGGAAGACACCACCAAATTTCTCGAGAGCCAATTGGAGGCCGCCCGGCAGACGTTGTCGGATCAGGAAGAAAAGGTTCGCGAGTTCAAAGGACAACACGTCGGCGAGCTGCCGGCGCAGGTAGGAAGCAACCTGCAAATTCTGGCGGGCCTGCAATCGCAGCTCCAAAACGAGCAAGACGCCCTCAATACCGCGCGACAACAGCAGGTTTATCTGGAGACGCTGGTCAACCAGTACCGTACGCTGGAAGGTACGCCGAAGGCCGAGTCTGGCACGACCGCGGGATTGCCTGCGGTCAACGAAGAGCTCGACAAACTGAGAGCGCAACTGGCCGATCTCAGTTCGCATTACACCGATCGTCATCCTGATGTACGTAAGGTCAAGGAGCAGATTGCGAAGACGGAAAAGATGCGGGACCAGCTGCTTGCAGGCCTGAAGGCGAAAGCGGCGGAACAGGCGGCCGATCCTAATTCCACAACCGCAAATGCCGATTCACCGGACACCAGAGATCCGTCCTCGCCGATCGTGCAGGTACAAAGTCAGCTTCAAGCCAATCACGTCGAGATTGCCAACCGCCAGCGCGGAGTTGCCGAGCTGGAGGCGAAGGTTACGGACTATCAGGCGCGGCTGAATCAGGAGCCGGTGCGGGAGCAGCAACTCTCCGATCTGACCCGCGGCTATGAACAGTCCAAAGCGAACTACGACGATTTGTTGAAGAAGAAAAACGAGTCCTCCATGGCCACCAGCATGGAATTGCTGCAGCAGGGCGAACGCTTCCGCGTAGTGGACGCGCCCAGCCTGCCGACGAAGCCTGAATTTCCCAACCGGCTGAAGTTTTGGGCGATTGGCGTGGCCGCCGGATTGGGCCTGGGCGTGGTCATTGCAGGCGCCTTCGAAATGATGGATGACCGGATTCACGACGAGAAGGAATTGCAGAAGTTGTTGCCGGTTGCCGTCATCTCCGAGATTCCGGCAATTACAGTGGCAAAAGAAGAGCAGGACGAGCGTCGGCGGTTGTGGGTGGGCTGGGCGACAGCAGGTTTCGTATCTGTTACGATTTTGCTGGGATCTGCTTTCAGCTACTTGCGCGGCTAGCCATATATGTACAAGGCCTTTTACAGCCTGAAGCGCAATCCGTTTGAGATTACTCCGGATCCTTCGTTTCTGTTTCCCACCGGGAGGCACAACGAAGCGTTGGCCGCGCTCTACTATGGCGTCCGGCGGCACAAGGGTTTCGTCGTCCTGACCGGCGAGGTGGGTACGGGCAAGACCCTGCTGCTGCGCTGCCTGCTGCAATCGCTGAAGCAAAGCAGTGATATTGCCTACGCCTACATCTTCAACGGACTGCTTTCGCCGGTCGAATTCCTGCAATACATTGCCGGCGATCTGGGCATTCCGGCGGTCAGCAAGAATAAGGGCGAACTGCTGCTTCAGATTGCGCGCTACGTGATCGCGCGCAGCCAGAAAAAACTGACGACGGTGGTGGTGGTCGACGAGGCTCACCATCTTTCGGCGGAAATTCTCGAGGAAATCCGGCTTTTGACCAATCTGGAGACCGCCGATGAGAAGCTGTTGCAGATTCTGCTGGTGGGCCAGCCCGAACTGGACGACAAACTCGATTCCCCCGACCTGCGGCAGTTGAAACAGAGGGTCGCCCTTCGCTCCCATTTAGTGCCATTGAACTCGGAGGAGACCAGGGGATATATTCAACGCAGGCTGGAGCTGGCCGGGAGTTCTCGTCCGGCGGCTCTGTTCCCCCCGGAAACCATCGCAGCGGTATATCAGCACTCGCAGGGGCTGCCCCGGCTGATCAATACGATCTGCGAAAACGCTCTGATCGCCGCCTACGGAAAACAAATGCAGAGTGTAAGCCCGGAGATCATCGACGACATCGCCCGAGACTTCCGGCTCGGGGTACAAACCTCAAAAGGAAAAAAAGAGCAGACCGCCGATGAACTCGACGTGCGGAAGGCAGCCCAGACTTTGCTCTCCTTATACGCGAATCTACAGGCGCAGCAGAGCCGGGACGAGGAGTCCAGGATGCGGGTGCCGGTGCGGGTGAGCGAGCGGGTGACCGAACAATGAGCCGTATATTTGACGCGTTACAAAGATCGGAAGCGGAGCTCTCGGGAGCGGAAAGCTCAAGCTTCTCCGTGGCCACCGAGCTATTGCAGGCCGCGGAGCGGACCATGTTTCCCGGCGGGACCAATGGCAAGCCGCACGCCACTGCGGATCACCTCGATGCCCTTTCGCCGGAGTCGTTAGATGTTCTGGCGCAGTGCCCGGTACTGCCGGTTTCCATTCCGCTGGAGAACCGTTTGGTGGCGTTGGGGAAAGAGGGCAGCCTGGGCGCGGAGAAGTTCCGTTTTCTGGCCGTCCGCTTGCGCCAGCTTCGCCAGACCCGACCGCTGAAAAAGATCCTTATCACCAGCAGCATTCCGCAAGAGGGAAAAAGCACGGTCTCGGCCAACCTGGCCTGCACCCTGGCGCGGAGAAAACAGCACAAGACCTTGCTGCTGGATGGCGACTTGCGGCGGCCCACGGTGGCGGCGCAGTTTGGTTTAGGCAGAATTCCCGGATTGTGCGAATATCTTTGTGGAGAGACCGAGAGCATCAATCTCTACCGCCTGGAAAGCCTGGGTTTGTGGCTGATGCCGGCGGGCAGCGCGCCTCAGAATCCGCTCGAGTTGATGCAATCAGGAAAGCTCTCAGCGCTGATGGAGCGGTTGACTTCATGGTTCGATTGGATCGTGATCGACTCTCCACCGATCCTGCCCTTGGCCGACACCAGCATCTGGTCCCGTTTAGTTGATGGGATTTTGTTGGTGACGCGAAAGGGCAAGACGGAAAGGCAACAACTGCTGCGCGGCCTCGAAACCCTGGAAAAATCAAAGCTGCTGGGAGCTTTGGTAAACGGCAGCGAGAGCGCGGCACATAGCGATTACTATCAACGATACGGTCCCCCCGCATCAGCCCCCGCGCCGTACAACGCAAGCAAGTAAACAGTTCCAAATCGTTCGCAAGCGTGTTTCATTTTCCCCCGTGACAACACTATAGAGAACTGCCACCTGACGTTCCGCCATTTGAGAACGGGACGCAGCACCAAACGGAGGATAAGAGTGAACGGACGTCTTACTCGCACTGACATTTCGCATGCCGCTCTGCTTCGCGAGCTGGATTCGGTCGCCAATCGCAGCACCCTGCACGAGGAAGCCTTTCGGCGCATGTTTTCCCTGGAAAGCAAGCGAGCCCAGCGCTCGCGGAAGTCCTTTCTGCTAGCCTTGCTGGAAGTAGCGGGCTCGCCGGCGTCCGAGAAAAATCGCAAGACTCTGGCCAGCGTCTTGTCGGTTCTCGACTCGAACATGAGAGAGACCGATGTGACCGGCTGGTACAAGGATAATTGCGTCGTCGGCCTGATGTTTACCGAGATCGCGGTGGAAGACCGCAACTCGATTCTGGCTACCATCACCAGCCGGGTGAACGAAACCCTGCGCAGCCATCTCACGCCGCAGCAAGTCGGCCAGGTAAGAATTTCTTTCCATCTCTTTCCGGAAGAGCGCGACGAAATGATCATCAGCGCGGCCGGCGCTTCCGCGTTATACGGCGAGCTTTCAGTCCTTGAAGAAGTCAGGAGAGTAGGCTCCCGGTGAAGCCTACCGTCCTGATCACCACAACATCCCGTTGGTTCCCAACGGTGAGGCTCGGCCTGGCTCTGGCCAAGGCCGGGTGCATGGTCGAAGCCGTGTGTCCCGCTCGGCATACGCTCGGCAAAATGCGAGCGGTGCGCCGGACCTATACCTACCGCGGCCTGATGCCGCTGAAGTGCTTTGCCGATGCGATCGCGGCGGCAAAGCCGGACTTCATTATTCCCGGCGACGATTTAGCCACCAGTCATCTGCACCGTCTGTACGAGCAGGAAACGCTGCGCGGGGAGGCAGGTCGACCGATCTGCAAGCTGATTCAGCGTTCGCTCGGCTCGGCGGAGAGTTTTCCCGCAGTCTATGCGCGCACCGCCTTTATGGATCTGGCCCAGGGGGAAAGTGTCCGCGCCCCGAAAACCGAAGTTGTGGCCAACGTCGACGAGCTCAGAAAATGGGTTGCGCGAACCGGCCTTCCCACGGTCTTGAAGGTGAACGGAACCTCGGGCGGCGACGGAGTTCGCCTGGTCCACACCCTCGAAGAAGCCGAAAGCGCCTTTCGCACGTTGCAGGCGCCTCCGCTGGTGGCGCGGGCGATTAAGCGGGCTGTTGTTGACCGTGACAAGACTCTGGTGTGGCCGTCGCTGCTTCGCCATCGATCCGTAGTCAATGCGCAGGCTTTTGTGGCGGGACACGAGGCTACGAGCACGGTCGCCTGCTGGGAAGGAACCGTACTGGCCTGCCTTCATT
>JBAUVJ010000540.1:0-8307 GCA_049583165.1 Candidatus Sulfotelmatobacter sp.
GCCGGTTTTCACCACTGGGTTGAGCCTTTGTCTGGTCTCAATTCGATTGATTTCTTCAAGCGCATCTTCCGGAAGGGCTGAGATGTCGAAGCTCTCCCTCGCGCGAGACGCACTTTTCGGCGTGGTAAGCAAAGCCGTGCCGCGCTGCACTGCCCATGCCAGCAGCACCTGTGCCGGCGTCTTTCGCACTCGTGCCGCGATCGACGTAATGACTGGATCTTCGATTGGCCCCGGTCTGCTTCCGTGGCCCAGTGGTGCAAATGCCAGGAACACAATGCCCTTCTGCTTGCAGAACTCCAGCAGTTCTGTTTCCGGCAGATACGGGTGCGATTCGACCTGGACCACCGCTGGCTTGATTCTCGCCGATTCGTAGATCGGAAGCAGTCCGTTCAAGGTTATGTCAGATAGTCCGATGGCTCGGCATTTGCCATCGTCCACAAGACTCTCCATCGCCCTCCAGGTGTCCAGCAGAGTCACGCCCTGGTCGTAAAGGACGTCGCCGTTTTGATCCCGCGGATCCTGCTCTTCTCCAGGCTGAAATGCAAATGGAGTATGAATGAGATAGAGATCCAGATAGTCGATCCTGAGTCTGTCCAGGCTCGACTGGAATGCCGGTTTAACGCGTTCGGGTCGATGATTCGTGTTCCACAACTTCGTGGTGACGAAAATTTCCTTGCGTGCGATTCCTCCAGCGGCAAGACCTTCCTGCAGCGCGTTGCCTACCTCGCGCTCGTTCCTGTACCGTTCCGCACAATCGAAGTGTCGAAATCCGGCTGCCAGCGCGTCTCTGGTCGCAGTTATCGTCACGGCCGCGTCAGGAATCAGGGTGCCAAATCCGAGGGCGGGCATCGAGCCAGCACCGTGGCTTAGCGGCAGTTTTGTATCCCGAAGATTAGGAAGAAGATCAGGAGGTGCAATCATGGCAGTTCCTCGGCATTAACTCGCGTCGAATATCACGGCTCGGAGAGGCAAAGTGTCTTCCGCGCGCGTGGACGACATGCGTTTTTAAGTCAGTGTTCATGATTTCACATATCCAGAGCGACGTCCTCCCTAGGTCGGCTACAACACAACAGAACGTCACCGTCTGCGGCGGGCTCAATCGGATCGGGTTGATAACTCACCGACCCCGAGATCAGTCCAGTTTCGCAGGTGTGACATACTCCTGTGCGACATGACCATCTCGCAGGAACGTCACAGGCTTCGGCCAGTTCCAAGAGGCTTTGGTAGCGCGCAGCCCACGAAACCGTCAGACCGCTTCGCGCGAATGCTACTTTGGGCCCTCGATCCCTCGCTTCTTGATCAATCGCCGCCGCTGGCGGCTGGTGCGGCATCCGCGAAGGTTCGCTTTTTAATCCAGGTGTCATTGGCGGCAACGAACCAAACATCTCTGAATGGATTCGAGACACAGGAATCCCTTTTGCGCGCAGGCCTGAAGTCAAGTCCTTCATAAACGCGGGCGGGCCACACAAATAGAAATGGGCGCCGTCGGGGATGCCGAGCCCCACTATGTCCGCTATGGTGAGCCGACCAGACGCATCAAAATCCGAGCCGATCCTGTCTTCGCGGCCGGGCTCGCTGTACTTTATGTAGCTCTTCGCGCTGGGCAAAGCCTTCACGAGCCCGCGGGCCTCTTCCGCAAATGGGTGATCTTCACTATTGCGGGCTCCGAACAGCCACCAAACCGGGCGGGTTGCCCCAGAGGACGCCAGAGCATGGAGCATTGCCAAGACTGGAGTCGCACCGACGCCGGCGCTTATTAACACGACTGGGTCATCATCTTGTTGGAGTATGAAGTTCCCTCGTGGCGCGGTAACTTCTAAGAGATCGCCGGTTTGCACCTTTCTCTTCAGATAACCACTAACTGCGCCGTGCAGTTCCTCCTTGACGCTCACGCGGTAATGATCTGCGCTGGGCGCATCCGATAAGGAGTAGCTGCGTAATAATGGTGGAGAATCGGGTTCAGTGCGGACTCTCAAGACCACGAATTGTCCTGGCCGGGCCGCAACCAGCGGTTTGCCATCTCCAGAGGTCAACAACAAGGAGAAAACAGTTTTGCTTTCCTGATTGACGGCTGAAACTCGTACCGTGCGGAAGCCGGGCCACGCCGGTCGCGGGCCAGAATCTTGCACGAGCCCAGGATTCCCTTGCAGTGATTTTCCAGCCTGCTCTTGCTCCAATAGGGCCTTAAACGAGGCTTGCCAACCAACGGACAACGCCGGAATCGTCAGCGCACGCTGTAGTTGTTCGCGCGAATGCCCGGGCAAGTATAACAGCGCATCAACTTCGGCTACCGTCATTTGTTCGGGGCCTGTGCTGACTTTGACGATTTCATCACCAGCACCGACGTCACCTTCCTGGAGCACTCGGAAATAGAAGCCGGGGCGGTGATGGGCCACCAGCAGAGATGCCATGAGCGGCTCCTCCATGCGGATGCCAACTCGGTAACAGGTAACGCGTGGCTGAGTCACTTCCAAAAGAGCTGCCCCGATTTGATAGCGGTCGCCGATGCATACTTCGTTGTCTGGCAGGCCGTCGACGGTGAGGTTCTCCCCGAATTGCCCATAGGTTGGAAACTTTCGACCGAAGTAGCGCTCCCAATACCGATAAGAATCGATCTGATACACCATAACGGCGCGGTGTTCGCCGCCGTGGCCTGCGAGGTCTCCCTGGCCGTCACCGTCCATGTTCAGTCGCCGCACGGTGCGACGCCCTTGCACGGGTTCTTTCCAGATACCGGTATGTACAGTTTTCCCGCGCCAGTCGATATCTTTGGGCAGGCCGACATTGACTGATAACAGGCGCGAAAGTATGGTCATCACCCTCAACGGTTCATCGTCGTCGCCGCCCAACTCTGCGGGGACAAAATGAATCTTCTGCATTCACACGAGATATTGCATGCGAGTTGCCACGACGGCAATAGTGTGTGACGAGATTTTGATCGATTGCTTAACCAGATGGCAGGGCGGAGATTGGAATTCGCAACATGACAGCATCGAATAAACCAACGCGCCAGATTTCTGCCCTCGGTGCCGACTTTCTATCTCAGTCGTTTGCAGAACTCAACCCTTTCTTTCCCACGGTCGGTGTGCATTTGGAACGTCGTTTGCACTCTCGTACAGTGCAGGGTTCGCGGAGTTTTTCTGAAGTGATAGACTCTCCGTTCCGAAAACCTAACGGGAGGACGAACAATGACAATAACAAAGATAACGAGCTTCGAAACAGACATTCGCCCACTTTTTACCGACCGAGACATTCAGGGGATGAAAAAGGGGTTTAACCTGGCGAGTTACGACGAGGTAAAGGCACATGCATCCGCTATCTACGACCGAATTCGAGGAATTGGTGGTGCTGTGATGCCGCCACCTCCGCCAAGAGGGGAAGGCCCCTGGCCTCAATCGCGCATTGATCTATTTGCCAAATGGCTCGCGGATGGCTGCAAACCCTAGAGACGAAGACTCGGTTGACGCCGCGGTTAAATAACGGAAGCGTGACCTGTTGCTCCGCAACAACTCGCTCCCGAAATATCAGAGCGAGGCGTCGCGGGACTCCCCACGGCTTGGCCGGAGTCGCCGCTTGCGGCGGGACTGGACATTTGCTTTGACATTGGTTTATGGTCGGACGCGCCTTGTACTGAGAGGTAGTGAGGTAATAAGAGCATGGCAAAAGCTACCGGAATCGGTGGTGCATTTTTTCGGTCGAAGGATCCAAAGGCCCTCTACGCCTGGTATGAGAAGCACCTGGGCATCGAGCGCCGGGATGGATGCTTCATGTTTGACGCCTCGCAGCAGCGCGCGCGTGGGGTCGTGGCGTTCTTTCCCGCGGATTCCGATTACTTTCCCGCGCGGCAACCGGCGATGCTGAATCTTCAGGTCGACGATCTGGATGCGTTGCTCGATGCTCTCGTGGCAGCTGGAGTCGAAGTGGATGCGAAACGCGATCGCTACGATTTTGGCGACTTCGGATGGTTTACCGACCCCGAAGGAAATCGAGTCGAGTTGTGGCAACCCAAGTGATGGCTCATCAGAAGAGCTTCGATGCGATCGTCATCGGGACTGGGCAATCGGGGCCGTTCCTGGCGGTGCGGATGGCCGCTGCGGGCAAACAGGTTGCCATCATCGAGCGCGCCCGCTTCGGGGGAACCTGCGTCAACACGGGCTGCATCCCAACCAAGACGCTCGTCGCCTCCGCCTACGCTGCGCACATGACCCGCCGCGCGGCGGAATTCGGTGTCCAAGTGGCCGGGCCGATATCTACCGATATGAAGCGAGTGAAAGCACGCAAAGATGAAATCTCAGGGAAATCGAGCAGTGGCGTGGAATCGATGCTCAGGAACGCCGCGAACTGCACGGTGTACCAGGGGCAAGCGCGATTCGAATCGCCAAACGAGGTGAGGGTGGGCGAGGAGTTACTCGCGGCGCCGCAAATTTTCATCAACGTGGGAGGGCGCGCATCGATACCGCCGCTGCCCGGAGTGGCGAACACCCCTTATCTCACCAATTCCACGCTGCTGGACCTCGACACTCTACCGCGACATCTCGTCATTGTGGGCGGTGGTTACGTGGGACTGGAATTCGGGCAGATTTTCAGGCGCTTTGGCAGCGAGGTGACCATCATCGAGAAGGCACCGCGCCTGATTGCTCATGAAGATGAGGATGTATCGACGGAAGTGCAGGCGATCCTTGAGCGCGAGGGCATTCAAGTGCGGCTCAACGCGACCTGCATCGAGTTGATGAGTCACGGCCAAGAGGTCGGAGTGCGGGTGGATTGCACCGAAGGCGCGCCGGAGGTGACCGGTTCGCACTTGTTGCTGGCAATGGGCCGGACGCAGAACACTAGTGACCTTGGCTTAGAGAAGGCCGGGGTATCACGCGATGCTCGCGGGTACATCGTGGTAGACGATCAACTGCACACCAATGTTCCTGGCATCTGGGCGCTCGGCGATTGCAACGGGCGGGGAGGATTCACGCACACCTCCTACAACGACTTCGAGATCGTCGCAGCCAACCTGTTGGACCACCTGTCGGAGAAAGATACGCGCAGCGTTGCAGACCGCATCAAGGCTTACAACCTTTATATCGATCCCCCGCTCGGACGATGCGGATTGACAGAGCATGAAGCGCGTGCCTCCGGACGGCGTGTGCTGATCGGACGGCGCCCTATGACGCGTGTGGGCCGGGCGGTTGAGAAGGGCGAAACCCAGGGGTTCATGAAGGTGTTGGTGGATGCCGACTCGAAACAGTTCCTGGGAGCCGCCATCCTCGGCACCGGCGGCGATGAAGTCATTCATTGCGTGCTGGATATGATGTATGCGCGGGCGCCGTACACCGTGATGCAACGGGCGATGCACATTCATCCCACGGTCTCTGAACTCCTTCCGACCATGCTTGGCGAATTACAGCCTCTTTGACGCAGATCGAAGGCCTAACGCTCCACTTGCTTTGGTTGCTCTACGCACTCTTCCGCTTTCATGCTCATCTGCATGTGCAATGAAACCCGGGATGCTAGTTTCACCACTTAGTCGAGCCTCCGTCTGGTCTGAATCAGGCTCAGAAAACTGTGGACCTTTTCGCGCCTTACGCGGGAGCCAGAGCGGTTTCCGCATGGTATTGCTTATCTGCCTCGGAGTTCCTGCCCAAGACTCGAAGAGCCGCGGACACGACGTGATCTGCCGTGAAGCCCAAATGCTCGAAAACTTCCTCGCCTGGCGCCGATGCACCGAAGCGCTCCAGACCGATGACAACCCCTTCGTCACCGACCCACCGACGCCAGCCGAGCGGCGAGGCGGCCTCAATGCTGACCCGCTTCTTGATCACCCGTGGAAGCACGCTTTCGCGATAAGACTCGTCCTGCTCCTCGAACAGGCTCCAGCACGGCATGCTCACCACGCGCGCCTGCACTCCCTGTGCCTTCAGCTTGTCTCGCGCCGTCATGCACAGACTGACCTCCGAGCCGGTGCCGATCAGGATCACATCCGGAGAACCGCCGTCGGCTTCCGCGAGCACATACGCGCCTCGTGCCACACCAGGATCTTTCGCTTTACTACGGTCGAGATGCGGTACTATTTGCCGCGTGAACACCAGCGCTGTCGGCCCGTTACTCCGAATTGCAACCCTCCATGCCTCGGTAGACTCGTTCGGGTCGGCCGGGCGGATAAGTGTCAAGCCCGGCAATCCTCGAAGGGCGGCGAGTTGCTCGACCGGCTGATGAGTCGGGCCATCCTCGCCGAGTCCGATGCTGTCGTGGGTAAATATGTAGATCACTTTGAGGTCGCTCAAAGCTCCGAGTCGAATGGCGGGCTTCATGTAGTCGGAAAATATGAAAAACGTTGCGCTGAACGGCAGTACGCCACCATGGGCCGCCATTCCATTCACAATGGCACCCATAGCATGCTCACGAACACCGAATGCGATGTTCCGCCCGGCATAGCTCCATTCTCCGCCCACCGCGCCGAGTGTTCCCGGCCCTGATACCTCCGGGTTCTGGAAGTCTCCCAAACCTTTGAGAGGTGTTCTGGTCGACGGATTCAAGTCCGCCGATCCACCCATAAGGTTGGGAATGTGCTTAGCCAGCGCGTTGATGGCTTCGCCACCCGCCTGGCGAGTGGGGATCGGCTTATCGGTGACCTTCCATTTGGGAAGGTCCGCATCCCAACCTTCGGGAAGCTTGCCATTCATAATCATCTCGAACTCGGCCGCTTCTTTCGGAAACGCCTGCTTGTACGCATCGAACTTTTTCTGCCACTCGTTCTCTAGCTGCGCCCCTTGAGGAATCGCTCGTCGGAAATATTCCACCGAGTCCTGAGGCAGGTAAAACTTGTCCATGGTTGGCCAACCCAGTGCTTTCTTGGTGGCCTGCAATTCGTCTTCTCCCAACGGATCGCCGTGCGCGGTGAAGTTGTCTTGCTTGTGCGGGCTGCCATAGCCGATGTGAGTTCTCGCCAGAATCAAGGAAGGCCTGCGGTCCTCGGCCTGGGACTCCTGAATGGCGGCGGCGACGTCTTCGGTGTCGTTGCCATCGTGAACGACGCGCGTGTGCCATCCGTAGGCTTGGAAACGCTTTGCCACGTCTTCGGTAAAGTCGATTGCGGTGGATCCGGCGAGTGAAATATGGTTGTTGTCGTAGAGATAAATGAGCTTTCCCAAGCGCAAATGCCCCGCCAGCGATGCGGCTTCCTGAGTGACGCCTTCCATCAGGTCGCCGTCGCCCGTGATCGCGTAAGTGTAGTGATCCACAATCTTGTGCCCGGGCCGGTTATACCTCGCTGCCAGCCACGCTTCAGCGATTGCCATGCCGACCCCGTTGGCGAACCCCTGCCCGAGAGGTCCAGTGGTAACTTCGACCCCTGGCGTTTGACCGCGCTCGGGATGCCCCGGCGTCTTGCTGCCCCACTTTCTGAAACGTTTGATCTCGTCGAGTGGCAGGTCATAACCAGTCAAGTGGAGCAAGCTGTACAACAGCATCGATCCGTGTCCCGGTGACAATATGAAACGATCGCGGTCGAACCACTGCGGATGGCGCGGATTGTGCCTCAGAAAGCCAGTCCAGAGCGTGTAGGCCATTGCGGCCGCGCCCATTGGCATGCCGGGATGACCGGCGTTCGAGTTCTGGACGGCATCGATCGACAACATTCGGATTGTGTTGATGCAGCGATTTTCGAGCTCTTTATTCAATGTCATAACCTTCTCCACCAGCGCCAGCTTGCTTCCTTTGGGGATTAAGCCAGAATCAGAGTGGAGAATCTATTGGACGATGGTATCGATCAATACCTTCGCATCAGTCGGCACATTGAGCGTGTGCAAGCGCCCATTCATTTTCAATGAGCTTCTTATCAACGACCCGAGTATTTCCGATTCAATTCAGATAGCGTGCCGGTTACTCGCGAAGGCAACGCGCATATCACCACTCAATGGAACGAGGATCGATGCAAGGTTTCGGGTGAGTGTGACTACGTCGGCGGCCAGCGGAGAGATGGAAAGGCCGCGGTCTGCGAAATACTTGCGAATTTCTCCTTCCAATCTCGTGGCCGACGCCAGGAGATCCGGAGCGGGGCCCGGAGGCGTCCCGCATACCTCGTCGGCCATGAGCTGGGCCGTCCGTGCGATATCCGTGTTGAACGCAATCACCGCTTCCGCGACCTTCGGAGGTAAATCCTTAACCGGTCTCTGCAGTCGATAGTAGGTGAGGGTGAGCAGTATTTGTAGTAGTGTGCGAAGCGAGGGGTCCCATCTCCTTATATCTTCGCGGATTTCAAGCTTTCGCTGCCGCGATGGCCCAAATTCGAAAAGGACCGCGTCCGACTGTGCCCTC
>JBAUVJ010000541.1:0-7538 GCA_049583165.1 Candidatus Sulfotelmatobacter sp.
CCCTAGCACCGTCCCGCCCACCAGAAACAGCGGCAAGTCGGAACCAACCTCCGCCGCGATCCCCAGCCGCTCCTCCGCCGGCAAACTTTTCTTCAGCGCCCGTTCCAGCCCCAGCAGCGTCGCTACCGCATTCGCCGAAGCTCCACCCATCCCCCCCTGCACCGGCAACCGCTTCTCAATATCAATGACCACCCGGCCCCTAGCCTTCATCGCCCGCAAGGCCTGCTCAGCGATCCGATAGCAAGTATTCGACTCGTCTTTCGGAACCCGCTGGTCCTCGCAGCGAATCTCAATCCCGCTCCCCCGGCTCACACTCACGCGGATCAGATCGTGCAGGGCGATCGTCTGGTAGACCGTAAGCAGTTCATGGAAGCCATCCGCGCGCGCCGCGCCAATGCGCAATCCAAGATTGATCTTCGCAAAGGATCGGACAGTCAAAGTCATTGGGAGGATGATTGTAAAGTCTAGACTACAAATTTACGATGCCCCTCTTCGATCATTGCGTTCAAAAGGAACATTACCTAGATGCGCTCTTGCCTACCGCTTTACTCATCCCCCACTCGATACACCACCTCGGTAATCTCGACTCAATCAAAAGATTAGAAGACTCTTAACTTAGGCGATTCCGAATTACGACCGGAGCAGCTTTCCGGCCTTCCCTCTTGGAATCAAGTACGACCGCAAGAACGAGCGCTGCCTCCCGTTTCGCCGGGCCGTTGCAGCGCGATCCCGCGCTAAGTGGGGTGCAAGTCGTTACCTGCGGAGCAAGGCGGACCCAAATTTTCAGCCCGCGTTCCACGATGAGCGCTACGAGCCGCGTGAAACGGGCGGTGGGCTATGCGGGGTTTTTGCATGCGCAGTTCAATAACTCGTTGTTTTTTCCTGGCAGTCACCATCACGCTTATAACCTTTGCCGCCGCGCAAAGCGGGGACGGCGCCTACAGAGTGATCTCGGTCATCGACGGCGGTTCCATCTCCGGCGTCGTCAAATGGTCGGGCCCGGTCCCGCGCCAGCTGGATTTCCCAATTACCAAAGATCCCCAAATCTGTGATCCGGATGGAAAGAAGAGCGTTAGTCTCGAGCGCCTGACGGTCGGCCCCGAAGGCGGCGTCTCAAACACCATTGTTTACCTGAAGAATATCTCCGCCGGAAAGGCCATGGACCTGCCCGAGCAGAGGCGGCACCTCGATCAGAAGCGCTGCCACTACATTCCGCACATTCTTCTGGTGCCGCAAAATGCGTCGCTCCAGATGCAAAGTTCTGACGCCACTCTGCACACCGTTCATATGGATGGCGCCGCCACCTACAATCTGCCATTTCCTTTCACCAACCAAATTAACTCCCGTACCATGTCTACTCCGGGACTGGTCAACCTTCGCTGCAATGGCGGCCACGTCTGGATGAACGCCGAAATGATGGTGGTTCAGCATCCTTATTACGCCGTCACCGACGAGAGCGGACGCTACGAATTTACCAACGTACCCCCCGGCACCTATCAGATCGTCGCCTGGCATGAAGGCTGGGGATTAGCCGGCAAGGAGCAGGCCTACGACGTCCTCACCGAGCACACCGTCCAGCGCCCCGTTTTCACCGAGCCAAGAACATGGGTGCGATCGGTCACCGTAAGCCCGAACCAGCCCAGCACCGTCAATTTCGTGATCGGAAATAAATGATTCTTGTTCGATTGTGTGGGGCGGACGCTCCTGTCCGCCAACCGCTGGCAGAAAATAAGAAACTAAAGTTGTAGAGGTTTTATTCAGGAAACCAGAAACAGGAAACTAGAAACTGCACTCCTACCCCCGCCGCTTATAAAGCACCGCAAACTCAAACCCCGCATTCGCCGGAAACAGCTCCGCCACTTTCCTCAGCCGTTCCGCCAGCGCAGAAGGCGCCAGCAGCGGATAATCCCGCTCCCGCAGATCGTAGTAATCCACATCCAGATACAACGACAACAGGTAAATCGAAATCGTATCGGCAAACGTGGCTTCGAAATACTCGTTCTTCACCCGCTCCGCCTCTGGTCCGCCAGCCACCGCTATTTTCCGCGCTTCCCACGCGTCCAGCGACGTTTCGCCGCGAATCCCCGCCTCCACCTGCTTCCACGCCAGCGCGCTGAACTCCTCGGAAACCCCGGCAGCCTCTACCAGCGCATGACCCACATTGATATAGAACTCGAAGGCTACGGAAAACTTGTCGTCCATCAGCCGCGTGGAGATAAAGACGCACTGCGAATCCCCCAGATTGAGATTGCGATGGCACACCGCATTGTCGCTAAGCGCCACATCGTAGCGATCCGCAATCAGAATCTCTTCCCCTTGCGCTACGGTCAGCGGCACAAAATAGTAGGCCTTGCGCTTCAGCGCCGCCGCAGCCTTGGCCGGTACCGCCGCAATCATCCGCTCCAAATCGATCGAGCTCATGGGGGCCTCGCCCGCTACGGCGTAGCAAACCCCATTCCCCGCCTGCGAAACCGGCGTCATCCGGACCACATCCGCGGGGCTCCGCGTAATAGCTGGCGCTGCCTGCGACATTCTTCATCTTTTATACACCACCCCGTGTAGAGCGGGCGCCCCCGCCCGCTGCCTTTGATCTTGGTTCTTGCCGCTGCCTTTGACTTTGGCTCTTGCCGCTGCCTCAATAGCACTCAAAGTTACCTTTGTGCCCCACTCGTCGGGGCCATTCCCGCTTCTCTCGGTTTGCGGCACACTGTTTTTGAGCCACACATGCAACCCAAAGTACAAATTAACCGGCGCCAGCAGGACCGCAAGCAAGGAGTGCTGCCGGTGCGGGTGCGGGGAAAAGACGCCTCTGGCGTGCTATTCGAAGGCTTGGCGCACACCCTCGACCTCACTCCAACCGGAGCCCGTCTGGGTGCGATTCGCCACCAGTTGAATGCGCTCGATACATTAGTCGTTCTATTCCGCCAGCGCCGGGTCGAATTTACCGTGGTATGGACGAAGAAATTAGACGCGCAAGGCGAATATCAAGTCGGCTTGCAGATGGTTGCCGATGAGGTCGATCCCTGGGGTCTCAAGATGGATCATTCTCACGCGCAGTACGCAACCAAGGTTTCAGCAATGTCGGGAGCCGCATAAAAGCGCGGCATAAAGCCAAGGAGAAATTATGAAAGATTTTCTAAGCAAGCTTTGGTCCGGTGAAGCAGGGGAGGATATCGCCGAATATTCCGTGATGCTGGCGGTCATTCTCGTTATCGTCGTGGGCACGGTCCGCCTGATCGGATCGAACGCCAACAACGTATTTTCGAACGTAGGCAGCGCGATTCAGTAAGCGGGCGCGCCCTAACGCGTCCCGCTCGTATCATCCACGAGCGGACTCTGCCAGGCAATCACTTTAAGTGAATCGCTCAACAGCTTCTGCCTTGAGCAGGCAGACAACTCTAATCCCACCCAACCTCACGGTCGAACCGAGTTGCCCATCATCAACGCAAAAAGCAGCGGCAGGTAAATGACCGTCGCCTGCAACACGTGGCGGGCGAGCATTTTCGATCGCGGACTGTTAATCGGCATTTTCAGAAACGCCAGGCGCGCTCCAAAATAAAACAGCGCGATCCCGAGCACGATCGCTCCCACCATATAAATCTTTCCTGCCATCCCAAAAACACTGGGCAAAACGCTCAGCGGAATCAAGAGCAGGGAATAGACAACGATGCGCCACGCCGTCGATCGTCCATCCTCTTCAACCACCGGCAACATCCGAATTCCGCCTTGCGCGTAATCTTCCCGGTAGAGCCAGGCAATCGAAAAGAAATGCGGGAACTGCCACACAAACAAAATGCCGAACAGAATGAGGGTGGACCATTCCAGCCGTCCGCGTGCCGCCGTCCACCCTAAAACTCCCGGCATCGCTCCCGGAAAAGCTCCCACAAAAGTGCAGATCGGCGAGATCCGTTTCAGCGGCGTGTAAGCGGCCAGATAAACCACCGAAGTAAGGAAGGTCAGCAATCCAGTCAGCGGGTTAGTGAACACCGCCAGATAAATCGAACCTCCCAATGTGGCGACCACGCCCGCGATAGTGGCATGTAGCAAACTCATGCGGCCGGTCGGCAGCGGACGTTGCGCGGTGCGGCGCATGTGCCCATCCACCTTGTATTCCATCACTTCATTCAGCGCCGCGGTTCCGCCGGAGACCAGCCCGATTCCCAGCAAAGCATGAAATAGCCCCCAGGAAAGCGACGAAACGCCAGCCCTCTGGGCCCCGAAATAGTATCCACACCAGGCGGTCATTACGATAAGGGTGGTCACGCGAGCCTTCATCAACTCGCCGTAGTCTCGCAGCAGCGAACTCGCCTGCCTGCGAAGGAGTGACATCGGTTGGGTCATCGTGCTCATGGGCAATTAGTGCTCGGCAGGTTCATTATTTAGTTAAGAAGAGCAAGCAGGGTTCTCACTACCACCCAAGCATTGCATATGTACTCTTCTGCATTTCGAACGTCAAGTCGAAATCGCCGCTGATGCCGCAATCGCGCATCAGATTGAAAGCCGCGGATAGTTCTACTCCACTCGCCTAACTCTACTGACTCGCCGACGCGCCGGATTGAGTAAACGTTTCCGGCGGATCAAAAAAACATTGATGCCACAAAGCCGCGTCGGACAATGACCCTGCCTTCCATTGTTGCAGAGTCGCGAAGGTCGCCGCAATCATTCCTCCGTCGGCGGAGTCAAAGATTATCACAATTCCCGCCAACTCCTTCGGCTTTTGCGCCAGCTCCGGATAATCCCTCTCCAAAATAGACTTGACAAACTCCAGCCGGAGCTGCGGACCCGAATCCTTGCCGTTGTCGTCATTTTTTTCCACCGAAACAATCTTCACATTTTTCTCCAGCAACGGCTTCCAATTCCCCGGGAAAAGCGCGACCTCCTCGCGTGAAATATGAAATAGCTCTGCAGCCGTAGGCACCGCGCTCGGTTGCGCATCAGTATTAGGAACGCTCTCAGGCATTTCGAGATTGTTGCGCCAGATCCAGCCCCGCGACAATCCGGAAATTCGCACGTGCACCCAGTCCCGGTTAAAATCCAGCATCTCGAACTCATCGTGCGCGCTCGCCAGGAATAAAGTTTTCGCCGTCAAACTCGCGCTCGCCACCACCGGAGTGCCGGACTTCTTCACCGCCACAAGATTCTTGGGATGGGCCTGGTTCTTGAGAATCTCCTCCAGGTTGTTGATTTCCGTTTGCAGCGGGCCGCCGTCTTGATTGTCGAGACTGTCGGTTTTTTTAGGTCCCCCTTGAGCCCCGGCCTGCTGCGCCGCCAATCCCTGGGCCAGTGACCCTGAATAATCGCTCCTCACTTCCGGAAGTCTCGGAACCGGCGCTGAGATCGTTGGTTCGGTGCAGGACGCAGACGGCGCGGCCGCCACTGCAGATTTCGGCGGCTTTACCGCTGCAACCACCGGCGCACTGGAAGCTGGACTCGGAGCCCGCGTCGGGGCAGCATGCGGTGCATTCGACGCCAGCTCATCCCCAAGCTGATCCAGCAAGTCGCCTTCAAGCCGCCCGTTCGAGGGCAGCAACTGATACCCCGACTTCGACCCCACCGGATCGGCGTACCAGGCGGTCACCTCCACGCTCACCCGCACAATCGATCCCCCGGAAGGCGCTGCGCTCACTTGAATCCTCGACTGGTAGTACCCACGCTTGTATCGATCCAAAGGATGATCGGCGGAGTTCGAAATCGCGAAGCCATCCAATACTGGGAGTCGTCCCGCAGTCGCAGGTTGCATATCCTGCAGGATTTTTTCTATGGTCGCTTTGGATTGCGGGAAGCTCCGTTCGTATCCATTCGCCAGCGCCTGAGCGCCCGCAGCATCGCAACAGCCCACCATCAAGAGCAGCAACAACATCCGCGCGAATATTGTCGTTTGCCGCGTCATGGCTGCTCCAACTGATCGCGCAGCATCCATCCATGCTGCCCTTCATGGGTCTCCACTCCGTACCAGTAAGGCGTAGAGATCAGAATCAGCACCTCCGTGCCTGGGTTCAGCAATACCAGCGTCCCCGCAGTGTGAAACGGCGCCGATTTCAATGGCGCGCCGGGAGATTTCACCAGCCGCTGCACCTGCTTCCGCAGATCCTTGACGCGCTGTTCAAGACTCTGGCCCGGCGGCGGCTGACTTGAAATTTCCGGCTCCTGCGCCGCAGCAGTCGCGGTTTGCGCAGAAGTTTGCGAGGAAACAGGAGAGGAAGAAGACGAAGAGTCCGGAATATTTTCGGCTGCCGGCAGCCCCGGCTGAGAAGACGATTGAGAGTACGGTTGCACCTCAGCCGTCGGCGCCGCGTCATTCTGCATCGCCGCATTCTGCTTCCTGGCGAGTTGCTCCTGCCTCTCCTTCAGCGCCTCGACGTTCTGCGCCTTCATCAGCTCGATGCCGTCCAGATGCTCCCGAATATCTTTATACTCGGCGCTTTCCACCGATCCGTTGGACTGGTGAATCACCCTCCGGAAGTCTTCCTGAAAAAGCGCGTCGATGCGCAGGACCGTGTTTTTCTCGCCCTGCGGTTTGACTACGTATCGCACCACCAAAGTACCCACGTCGCCGCTGTCCTTGAAGTTGCGCGGGTCCAGCGCTTGTTTGCGAACTTTGTAGAAGACCTTGCCGCCCTGGTCCCAGGCCGTGAATACACTCGAAGAATCGGCGGCTACCGCCCCCGCCACGAACTCGTCCTTGTTGTATTCCTTGGTTCCCCGGATCAGCCCATTCTGCGCCACGTCTTCCACCACCTGCTCAACTTCCGCTTCCGGCAGGGGAATATTTATGATCAGGCCTTCGCCGTAGGAAATTTTGTCTTTAGTGCGGCCTGAGAGCGGAATCGCCACCAACATCCCGAGCAAAAAGAGGATCAGAGTCGGCCGAATCAGGATGGACCATGAGCCAACTGCCACCACCGTAGGCCGTTCTCGTCGAACGCCTTTGGCACAGGCACTCTTACCCTCGCTGGCAAACCAAACCAGTCCGCGCCTTCGAAAGCTCGTCCGCCAAACCACCCTCAATCTCCGTTTTCTCGCACCGAGTCTCGTACGCCAAGCACGAAGCTGTCAACCCCGGCCCGCTCCCAAACATCGTAGTGTCTTAAATTTAGACACTGTCAAAAAAATGTCAAAAAAAATAATTTGAACCACTTGAATTATTACTACTCAGCGTAGTAGTATGCAACCCCGATGAAGTGAAAGACCATAAATTGCTTTTCAAACTTGGTTCAATTGCAGACAATAGCGCTTCTTCTGATTTGCTTTTTAGTATGATCGGTGCTCAGCGCCGTTGTAGGGACGCGCGGCTTAACGAAACATAACTGATTCTGATTTTGATGCTGAGGAGTCCGGCTATGCACGTTACGAAGCGTTTGCGGATTCGCAGTTTCGCTACGTTTTCTACCTCTCTCTCTGCCCTTTCTCTGATCGTTCTGTCGATCGTCATCTCTTGCAGCCAGCCTGCGAACGCCCTTCCCGCCTTCGCCCGCAAATACGGTCTGCGCTGCTCGGCTTGTCACGAGTCGTGGCCGATGCTCAATTACTTTGGACAA
>JBAUVJ010000542.1:0-8780 GCA_049583165.1 Candidatus Sulfotelmatobacter sp.
GCCGTTAAAGGGTGCCGTTCCGCCGGCCCCACTTACTTCTCTTTTGACATTTAGTGAAGCGGCGATTTCTAAATCTCCTCCGGCTCCTCGGGATCAGGCTCCCGCACCGGAGCATCCGGATTCTCCATCGGACTGGGCGGCTCCTTGATCGGCGGTGGCATCGGCTCCGCCGGCTTGCGGAAAAAATGATGATGGGTTGAGTTCGTTCTCAAATCCTGGTCAGGATTCATGGCATTCAGATGCCGGAGCCTCGCCCAGGGAAGCCATTCGTTTTATGAAGATATTGTTGCGATCGCCGCAACCAGGCGAGGCCTACAGAGAGAGCTTGTAGACTGGTGTCGTGCTCCATTTCTATGCTCTCTGGAAATAATTCACACGGGGGTCGATATGTCTTTCCGGTCTTGCTTTGCGCCATCTTCCTGACATGCGTTCTAGCCGCAGCGCAACAAACGAATGCTGGAGCCAATCCGCCAAAAACTCCCGAGCCCAGCACCACGGAGCCAAAGAATTTCTTTGCCCGTTGGGCGGAGTTTTACCGTCAGGATTGGTGGAGCACGCCCGCATCTTCGCCACCCCCTGAGCGCCGTGGACTTCCCTCGCCCCTGGATTCGCCGCCATTTCCTAATACAGATTGGTCCTATGGTGGTTCCCCCGTGATCGGAGAACCGGATACGAACAGCTATCCGCTGATGACTGCCATCAATCAAGCCAGAAGCCGCACGAAGTTGTATGGATGGATCGATCCCACGCTGAACTTCAGCACTTCCGCACACAGCAATGCACCGGAAGCCAACGACGTCTACTCCAACCGCTTCGAGATGAACCAACTCGTTCTCTACGCCGAGCGGCTGCCGGATTCAGTACAACGCGACCATATCGACTGGGGTTTTCACCTCACCGCCCTGTACGGAACGGACTATCGCTTTACCACGGGCAAGGGCTACCTGAGCGGTCCTTGGGTGAACGATCATCGTGAATACGGATTTGATCCCACACTCGAATATCTCGATATTTACTTTCCGCAGATCGCGCAGGGGATGAATCTGAGAGTCGGCCGCTTTATCTCCATCCCAGGAATCGAAGCGCAGCTGGCGCCAAACAACTACATCTTCAGCCATTCGCTGCTGTACGCAATCGACCCATTCACTGATACCGGTTTGATCGCGACGGTTAAGTTGACCGACCAATGGCTGATACAACTAGGAATCACCGCTGGCCACGACGTTGCTCTGTGGACTCCGGACGCGAAGCCCTCCGCCACTGCCTGTCTGAACTACACCACCAAGTCGGTGAACGATAATCTTTACGCCTGCGCCAACGGTGTCAACGACGGCAAGTACGCCTACAACAATCTCCAGCAGTATGACGCCACCTGGTATCACAAATTTTCGAAGACCGTGCACATGGCAACTGAAGCCTGGTATATGTACGAGCGCGACGTGCCCGCTCTAGGCGGTGATATTCGCCCCGAAGTAGGCGCGAACCCCGCGTATTGCCTGCCCGGAGAGCAGCGTTGCACGGCTCCCGAATACGCCATTGTCAATTATTTACAGAAGGAACTTTCATCGCACAACTTTCTTTCCTTTCGCAGTGACTTTCTCGATGACAAAAAAGGCCAGCGCACCGGCTACGCCACCCGCTACTCGGAGAACACCCTGATGTGGTGCCACTGGATCGGATCGACGCTGCAACTCCGTCCGGAATTGCGTTTCGACCGTGCCTGGGACATGAAGGCTTACGACAACGGCCAGCACCATAATCAGCTCACCCTGGCCAGCGACCTGATTTTCCACTTCTAATCCTCCTGCGGCCGCCACGTTCCTGTAGACCGGCTTACACCCCGCAAGTTCAATTAACCCTCACGAGATTTTGCCTTACGCGCCACGTGGAAGTTGCATCTAAGAGCTGATCCCGGACCACGCACGGCTCGGTCCCAGGCTTGGACTCTACGAAGACGAACAGTGTCAGCGGATCGGCGGAGGGTATAAGGCGGTGACGTTCAGATTTTTACTGTTTCTCTGAATCGAGCCAACATTCTATCTACGCCGATCCTTGAGTCCAACCATTTTGCAGGCGGAAACGTGAACGACACGAATTACGAAAAAAGCAACGGCAGCAACGACAATAAAGCCCAGAACGGGAAGTTCGACTGGGTGACCCAACGTTCTTCCTGCTCGCTCCCGAACGTTTTCAAAGATCTCCGCTCCCAAGTCGAACAGGACGTGAAGACTCGCGACTCCCTGCGGCCCAACTATGCTCCTTATGAGTTCTCTGTTTCAGACGTCGACGCTGGATTCCGGGTTCTTCTCAAAGCCAAAGAGTTGGAGATGGCCGTAACCTTCATTCTCGCGGAGCACGCAATCTTAGTGCGCGACGATAAAGGCGTTGAGATGTTTCAGGTAACTCTCACCTTCAACGACCGCGGCGAATGCAAGCTGAACGTGAACGGCGAAGAGCGCGACTTCTGGCAGGTGCGCCGCATGGCGCTTGAAGATCTTATGTTTCGAAGTTATTGAAGTGCTGTTGAAGATATGCTGCTCTCTAAAGAACCCCGAGCGGCCTGACATTCCGCCCGATTCCGCATGGTATAATCTTTTATTCTCAGTCGCTTAGAGCGCGGAGGACAGTATCGATAAACGTTTTATCCGAACCAATGACCGCATCCGGGCACGCGAAATCCGCGTGATCGGCGATGAAGGGGAACAGATTGGCGTAATGCCCCCATTCGAGGCGCTCAGGTTAGCCCGCAGCAAGAATCTGGATCTGGTCGAGATTTCACCCACCGCTCAACCTCCCGTGTGCCGCATCATGGACTACGGGAAATATTTGTACCAGCAGGAAAAGAAAGAGCGTGAGGCCAAGAAACACCAGAAAACGATCACCGTAAAAGAGGTCAAGTTCCGCATCAATGTGGACGACCACGATTACGAAACCAAAAAGAATCACGTTCTGCGCTTCCTCGATGAAGGAGACAAGGTGAAAGCCACCATCTTCTTCCGCGGCCGCGAGATGACCCGGACCGGCTTGGGACGGGGAATTCTCGAGAGGTTGATTAAGGACGTGGAGCCGCAGAGCATCGTGGAGTTCCGGCCGCGGCAGGAAGGCAATACGCTGCACGCCATCCTGGCCCCTAAGAAGTCGGCCGCGGAGCGGGAGAAAGAAAAAGGAAAAGAAGCCAAACAGAAAGCGAAGGCAGAGCGCCAGGAAAAGATGTTGCAGGAAAAAATGGCGCAAGCAAAGTTGCCACCTGCGTCGGAGAAAAAGGACGAGCAGCCGGCAGCAGCGGCGGCCACGGCAGCGGACGCTCCGAGTTCTGGTTCGCAAGTCTAGCCCGCGGCTCGCTGGTTTTGCCGGGCGGCTTTCGTAATTTTCGAAGCAATTGAAGAGTAGAGTTTGAATATCAGAGCTGGGAGCTCGCGCTTTCGCGGCTGGGCAGCTGATTCCGAGGAACTATGCCGAAATTGAAATCGCACAAAGGCGCTTCCAAGCGCTTCAAGAAAACCGCCACTGGCAAGGTCAAGCGGGGACATTCGGGTCTGCGTCACATGCTGACGTCCAAGGCCCACAAACGCAAACGAAAGTTGGGAACGGCCACGCTGGTGAGCCCTGGCGACGTCCGCAAAGTAAAGCGGATGATTCCTTATCAGTAAATTTAGTAAGCGCAATTTTTCCTCGTGCGCAAGTTGCACGATGGAATGCGGGCTGAACCATAGCCTGCGGCGTGTGAAGAGGTCAGTGATCACCGCAAGGTGAATCGTCCTTGCCTCCAGCCGCCAGTACATAGAAAGCAAAAAGGAGAAGACCATGCCCCGTGTTAAACGCGGAACCAAACGCCGCGCCAAACGCAAGAAAATATTAGACCGCGCAAGCGGCTATTTCCTTACCAAATCAAAACTCTACCGCTCCGCAAAAGAAGCCGTCGAGCGCGGCCTCAAATTCGCCTTTTCCGGGCGCAAGCAGAGGAAGCGGCAGTATCGTTCACTGTGGATCGTTCGCATCGGCGCAGCCGCCAAGCTGAACGGCCTGAGCTACAACCAGTTCATCCACGGCTTGAAAAAAGCCGGCGTCGAACTCGACCGCAAAATTCTCGCGGACCTGGCGGTGAAAGATGCCGCCGCGTTTGCCAGTCTGGCGACCCAGGCGAAAGCCGCGCTGGCCTAGTCGCGGGGCCAGCCGCGGCAAACGTAATCGTGGCGGGCGCAATCGTGGCGGGCGCAAGCGTGGCGGGCGCGATCGTGGCGGGCGCGATCGTGGAAGAGCGGCCCTTCAGGGCCGCGTTCATAGGTTTACGTCCTTTGGGCTTTAGCCCCCGTGGTCGCATTCGCCATCGCAAATGCTCTTCCCACATCCGGGTTGGCGTCGACATGCAGGGCGATTTCCCAGCCGCGAGGCGGCGTGAGAATGCAGCCCACGGCGTAAGCCGTGGGTTAGCAAAAAAGAACGAGGAACAAAGCCCCGTAGGGCGAAAGACAGTGGCCTACACCGTTCCCAAACTAACGGATTATTCGGCGCCAGCTCTCGAACAGGCTGTTGCCGAGTGCATTCGTGCGTGTATGAACGAGGCATCCGCCGTTCGCAATGATGCCGAGCTCAAATCATTTCGCGACCGCTGGATCGGCCGTAAGAGCGGCATCCTTACCCAGATCAACGACCTCTGGTTGAAAGGCGCTCCAAAAGATGCAAAGCGCGAGGCCGGCATTCGCGTCAACGAACTCAAGGCGCGAATCCAGGAACTGGTTGAGGCGGCGCACGTTGGCGGCAACGACAACGCCGCTCGCACGGTGGAGCGAGTCGACATCACCCTCCCCGGTCTCCGCCGTCCCATTGGCGCCGAGCATCCCGTGATGCGCACTTCGCGCGAGATGGTTTCTGTCTTTCAGAAGCTTGGCTACTCCGTTGCCGATGGGCCGGTCGTCGATACGGATTACTACAATTTCGAGGCGCTGAATTTTCCTCCGAATCATCCAGCGCGCGATACCCAAGACACTTTATTCATCGCGGGCCAGCAATCCAAGCCGCAGCGCGAGCGCTTGCTTCTGCGCACGCACACTTCCCCGGTGCAGATTCGCACCATGGAGCAAATGCGTCCGCCGATCCGCATTGTGATTCCCGGTACCGTGCATCGCAACGATCCTCCCGATGCCAGCCACTCTCCGATGTTTCACCAGATCGAAGGCCTGGCGGTCGATATCAACATCACCTTCGGCGATTTGAAAGGCACACTCGATCACGCCATGAAAGAGTTTTTCGGCTCGAGCGTGAAGACAAGTTTTCGTCCGTCATTTTTTCCTTTCACCGAACCCAGCGCGGAAATGTACGTCTCCTGCTTCATCTGCGGCGGCAGCGGTAAGCGCGGCTCCGACCCCTGCCGCCCCTGCAAACAGACAGGATGGATCGAGATTCTCGGCTGCGGCATGGTCGATCCCAACGTTTTCGAGTTCGTGAAAGATAACGGCTACGACCCGAAAAAAGTTTCTGGTTTCGCCTTCGGCATGGGCGCCGACCGCATCGCCCTGCTGAAATATGGCGTGGATGATATTCAGTTGTTTTTTCAGGGTGACGTAAGGTTCTTGCAGCAGTGGGCATAAGCAACTCTTAGGCCACAACCGTTTGGCCTTAAGCCAAGAGCCAAGAGCTAACAGCTGTTTCTTATGAAACTTTCTCCACATTGGATTCGCGACTTCGTTGATCTCGCCGTCAATGACCATCGCCTCGCCGCGGATTTAACCGCCGCGGGAATTGCAGTCGAGGGAATCACCGGCTCCGGTGCGGACACCGTCTTCGAGATGGAGATTGGAACCAATCGTCCCGACGCGATGAATCACTACGGTGTCGCCCGCGAAGCCGCTGCGATTTACAATCTGCCCCTAAAGGCGCTCTCAGCCCTCAATTACGTTGCTTCTAGCCGCGCGACCGGGAAGGGCACGACTTCAGTCGTGCCATCGAATGCCGCACAGGATGCGGCTTTAGCCGCTGGGGTTTCGCCCTTTCCAATCACCGTCGAAGAGCCCCAGCTCTGTCCTCGTTTTTCCGCGCGCGTGATTCGTGGAACCAAGATCAAACCTTCGCCCGAAAAAATTGCGCACCGCCTGCACTTGCTCGACCAGCGCCCCATAAGCAACGCCGTCGACGCCACCAACTATGTTTTATGGGAGATGGGCAAGCCCACCCACGTCTTCGACATGGATCTGCTCGAAGGCGGAAAGCTCGTTATTCGAAAAGCCAAAACCGGCGAAAAACTAAAGACTCTCGATGGCATCGAACGCAAGCTTACCTCGGAAGATTTGGTTGTCGCCGACGCGAAAAAGCCCGTCGGACTCGCCGGAGTAATGGGCGGATTCGACACCATGATCACCGGCAAGACGCGCAATATTTTGATCGAGTCCGCTTGGTGGGATCCGCTGACGGTGCGTAAAACCTCGCGCCGCCATGGCATCCACACCGATGCCTCGCACCGCTTCGAGCGTGGCGCGGATTTTGAATCGACGATTTTGTCGTGCGATTTAGTCGCGTCGCTGATCCTCGAATCGGGTGGTGGAGAACTAATTGGCGACGTGATCGACGTAATCTCAAGACAGCTTGATCAAGCACCGGTCGTACTGCGGATCTCCGAAGTACACCGCATCCTGGGCGGAACTCTGGAGGTAGGGGAGATTTTCCACATCCTGAAAAAGCTCGGATTCACGCTGATCCCTGAGGGCCAAGAAGATGCGCAGTTCCGCGTGCAGATTCCCAGTTGGCGCTTAGACGTGGAGCGTGAGATCGACGTGATCGAAGAAATCGCGCGCCTGCATGGCTATGACAAATTCGAAAACACCCTCCCTGCTTACAGCGGCGCAGTCGTGGAACTCCCGCACGCGGCCATGGACGCGACTTTTCGCAAGCAGGCTCTGGCGCTGGGGTACAACGAAGCGGTGTCGCTGACATTTATCTCGCATGCCGACGCCGAAAGATTTTCGTCCGCCAAAGTTCTGGAGCTCGAAAATCCGCTGAGCGAGGAAGCTTCGGTTATGCGCACGTCCATGGCTCCCGGAATGCTGGACATGCTCGCCTGGAATCTGAATCGTAATTCAGAAAATGTGCGTCTCTTCGAGATGGGCCGCGTCTACGAGATGCGGGACGAAACCCGAACTGAACCAGCGCGCGCTTGCTTGGGCGCCACGCTCACGGCAGTGCAGGCGGCCCTGCCCGTGCATGGCGTGTTGGACGTAAGCAAAGGTGAACACGCCGCAGCGGCCGAAGCCTTTCGCTGCTTCAAGGGCGACGTAGAGAGTTTACTGGACGAGTTTGCGTACAACCATCTGACTTTCGATCGAGAGACATCAGAATATTTTCATCCCGGACGATCGGCGCGCGCACTGATGGATGGGGCTATCGTCGCGCAGTTTGGACAAATTGCCGACCATATAAAGTCACAACGAAAATTGCGGCAGGATGTTTTTCTGGCGGAAATCGACTTGGAGCGGCTGCACGAGCGTGGCTTGCGGACAATAAGATTTGCCCCCCTCGCCAAGTATCCGGCGGTCGAGCGCGATTTCTCTTTCGTATTTACCGACGAAGTGGGGTTCGAGGCGATGCATCGGGCCGTAATCGCCCTGCGCCTCAGCGCGCTGCGATCGTTTGCCCCGGTGGAAATTTTTCGCGGTGGATCAGTCGCGGCCGGAAAGTATTCGATTCTGCTGCGCGCTCGCCTGCAGTCGGATGAAGGAACACTACGGGATGAGCAGATTGCGCAATGGTCGGGCGACATCGTAAGCGCCCTGCAGCGTTTGGGTGGAACTCAGCGCGTGTAGCGCATTGTTGTTTTAGCGTTGGAAGCCGACAATCGTAAATTCTTCTGTGCTAATCTGCCAGCTATGGCGGACGTAATTTCTTCTCCTTCCAGTCAGAACAAATCCTTTCTCAGCGATAAGGTTTCGCAATTCACCGAGTCGGTAATCCGAGAAATGACACGGCAGGCGATGCTTTATAGTGCGGTGAACTTGGCGCAGGGATTTCCGGATTTTTCGGCCCCGACGGAAATCAAGCAGGCAGCCTGCGCGGCGATCGACAACGATGTAAATCAGTACGCGATCACCTGGGGCGCGAAAAATCTGCGCAACGCAATTGCGCGCCAAATAGCCGTCTGGCAAGGGATTTCGGTCGACCCGGAAAAAGAAATCACTGTCTGCTGCGGCTCGACCGAGGCAATGATTTCAACTTTGCTGGCGGTCTGCAACGCGGGAGATGAGGTCGTAATCTTCGAGCCATTTTACGAAAACTACGGCCCGGATTCGGTATTGAGCGGAGCGCGGCCGCGCTTTGTGAAGCTGCGCCCTCCAGCAGGCGTCAGCGGCGAGTGGACCTTCGACGAGAAGGAATTACGCGCAGCCTTCGATCGACATACGAAAGCCATCATCCTCAACACGCCCAATAACCCCACCGGAAAAGTTTTCACGCGCGACGAACTGGAGCTCATTCGCGATCTGTGCGTCGAGTTCAACGTGCTGGCGATTACCGATGAGATTTACGAACATATTCTATATGACGGCACCGAACACATTTCCATGGCATCCCTCGACGGGATGCGGGATCGAACAGTGACCATCAACGGAATGTCGAAGACCTACAGCGTGACCGGATGGCGCGTGGGCTGGGCGGTTGCCCCGGAGAAAATCACGAATGCAGTTCGGAAAGTGCACGATTTTCTAACGGTAGGCGCACCGGCGCCGCTACAGGAAGCAGGCGCGACGGCGTTGAGTTTGCCGGCGGAATATTATGCAAATCTCGCGGAAGGTTAT